>DASPXE010000107.1:0-2383 GCA_035637455.1 Gemmatimonadales bacterium | reverse complement strand
CTCGCTGGCGACGCACCTAGTATCGCGGGGCTCTTGGGGTACGTAGCCGGGCGCGCTGGCGAGCGCGCCGAGGCGCAGCGGATCCTCACGGCGCTCGAGCGCCGCCCGCCCGGCAACACGGCTTTCGCCATCGCACTTGTCCACATGGGGCTGGGGGACAACGAGCAAGCGCTGCGCTGGCTGCAGGTGGCCTACGAGGAGCGCTCGGAATGGCTCGTGACCGACATG
Source organism: Gemmatimonadales bacterium (assembly GCA_035637455.1). Classification (GTDB taxonomy): domain Bacteria; phylum Gemmatimonadota; class Gemmatimonadetes; order Gemmatimonadales; family GWC2-71-9; genus 20CM-4-69-16. Next base: position 2,155 of record DASPXE010000107.1, on the reverse strand, counting down.
CCGGCACCCAACTTCGACTCCCTGAGCCAGGACCCGCGCTTTAGGGCGCTCATGAGGAAAGTCGGCATCGAGTAACTGCTCAGGAGCGTAGAGGCGCGGGCCTGTCGGATCGTCAGCGCGCCGCCGGCACTACGCCTTCCACAATCACGCTCAGCACCCGCTGGTCAAGGCCGGCAGCAGAGTCGCGCGTGACGCCCTGCCACTCGGTCGTCGCGACGGCGACCAGGTCGAGCGACGGTGCCACGTAGACGAACTGTCCGCCGAATCCCCAGGCGAAAACGGCGGGCAGCGGCGGCCCGTCGGCGACCCACCAGAGGTAGCCGTACGTGACGCCGGCCTGCCGGCCTTCCGTCACGCGCCAGGCGAAGCGCGGCGCCGCCATGGCCTGCACCCACGCCGGCGGGAGGACTTGCCGCTCGCCAGAGCGGCCGCCTTGGAGCACGAGCTGGCCGAAGCGGAGCAGGTCCTGCCCCGTGAGCCTGATCCCCGAGCCGCCGTTCACCGTGCCGTTCTCCAGCGGCTCCCACACGGCGCTCGTGATGCCCGCGGGCCGGAACAACGCCGTGTCGGCGAACGCGGGGAGCGATGCTCCCGTGGCGCGCGTGAGGAGCAGGCCGAGCAGGTGGACGGCGGCGGAGTTGTAAGTGAACGGTCCGGGGGGACCAGTCTGGGGCCGGTCGAGCAGGTACTGCACGTGGTCGGCCGAGAGGATCCACCTGTTGTAGTCGTCGCCGCTGATCTCGTCCCACTGGTATCCGGACGTCATGGTCAGAAGGTCCCGCACCGTCACCGCACTGTCGGCCGCGTCTAGCGTGTCTGGCGCGCCGATGTAGCGCCCCACCGCCGCGTCGAGGCTCGGCAGCTTCCCGGCCGCAAGGGCGAGACCCGTGAGGGCCGACACGACACTCTTCGTGACCGACCGCACGTCGAACAGCGTGCTCGAGTCCGCGCCGCCGAAATACCGCTCGAGCACGAGGCGCCCGCGGCGGGCCACCAGGAGGCTGCGAAAGCGGGGAATCGCGGCTGCGGAGTTCGCGGCGACTCCGAGCAGCGCGCCGCTCATGCCCACCTCGCCCGGCGCAGCGACGGTCCACGGCTGTGCCAGGTCGACAATCGTGGGAGGCGCGGTGGCGTCCCCGCATGCTGAGACGAGCCAGGCGGACGCGAGCAGGCCGAGCGCGAGCGCCTGCAATTGACACCGCGCAACACGACGGAGCGGGTACACGTCAATAGTGCCTGGTGGCAAGCCCACTAGAAGCCGAACGTCGGCTCGAACCCGCCTGTGGGGCGGCCCGCAGGGCTCGCCAGCGAGCCGCCCGCGACGCGCTCGCTGCTAATTGCTGAAGTGCACCACCGCGGACCCGCACCCCACCCCCTGCACCCACAGGTTCTGGTCGCCGGGGATCTCCGGCGCGATGTCCGTCTCGGATACGATCATCTGTGCGGTGAACGACTCGTCGATGCCGTCGCCGGCACGATAGAAATCGGCCAGCAGCACGACGGCATGGTCGCTCGTGGCGGCAGGTTTGGCCGCGTCGCTGCCTGTACACTTGAACGTGGTCGATGCGAGCAGCTGCGCGGTATCCCAGCGAACGCCCTCGCCGGCGGCGCACCCCTTCAACGGCCCCTGCCCCACGTCGGCCGTGCAGCGAAAGCCGCCGCCCGAGTGGACGAACGTCTTGCTGGGAATAGTGTTGGAGGCCGTGGACGCGTCATACGATCCGCCGCCGGTCAGGAAGACGGCGCCGGTCGGGAATCCGCTCACCGTGCCGTTGAACCCGAAACCGTGCTTGCTCCCCGACCTTCCGTTTGAGAAGCTCGGCACCAGCGAGGCGGTAGGGGATGTCGGCCGGTCGCCACAACCCGCTCCCAGTACGACTGCCGATAGCAACGCGGCCGCGTGAGAGAGATGTTTCATGTGTGGCCTCCTCAGTGGATGATGATCGTCTCAGAGCAGCCAGATCCGCCGCAAGAATGACACCGGCGACCAGCGGCGATCGCAAGGCGGACTGTCTTTGCGGGGCAAACAGTTACAGACGGCGATTGCCGTTCAAGGGAAGTGGCTTGTCAGCCGGGAGCCACACAGTTGCAGACGCGCCGATCCAGCTTGCCGCCTCGTCTGCATTTGTGAAACGATTCACGACGCAGGTGCCGA
>DASPXE010000106.1:0-21652 GCA_035637455.1 Gemmatimonadales bacterium | reverse complement strand
TCGCCCAGCGGGTTCACGGGCGGTGTGTCGTCGGCGTGCCAGGTGAAGTAGCCGAGCAGCCGCTCCGACTTGTTGCTGGTGCCGATCGGGAGGGCTTTGTGCAGCGCCGAGAGGTCGAACAGCACGATCATGCGCTCGCGCGCCATCACATTGCCGCGGCGGGTCGGGTCGCCACCGCCGTCGCCCACCTGCTGCAGGTAGCCGTCCACCGCGGGGGTGATGTCGATCGTGCGCGACTGAATGCCGAGTTGGTCGATGACCAGCTGCGCGTGCTCGAGGCTCTCGGGGCTCGACGTCTTGTAGGGCATGCGGACACCGATCACGTTGTCCTTGCCGAGCGCCTCGACGGCGAGGAACGCGGTGAGCGACGAGTCCACGCCGCCCGACACGCCCACGATCCCCTGCGTGAAGCCGCGGCGGCGCACGACTTCGTCCTTGAGGAAGCTCACCAGCCAGCGGCGGGCGAGCTCGCAGTCGATCTGGAGCGGGTCGCCCTCTTCCACCCCCTTCCCCACGATGTGGATTGCGGATTGCGGATTGCGGATTGCGGATTGAACAGACGCGCCGTTGGTAGCTGGATCGAACTTCACTGCAGGGCGCTTCCTGCTTGTCCCCGGTCCCTTGTCTCTTCTCCCAAGGTTCTTCATGAGGTGCGGGAGATTGACTTCGAGATCAGCGAGGAGAGGAGAATCCGCTCGCGCCCGCGTCAGCTCGTCGAGATCGAGGTCGTAGGTGAGCACCGCCTCCTCGAACAGCGGCCCGCGCAGCGCGATCTGGCCGCCGGGACTCACGACCACCGAGCCGCCGGGGAACCCCTTCCCCCCCTCGAACCCGACGAGGCTCGCGTACACCACGTACACGCCATGCTCCTCGGCGAGATTGCGCAGGATCCGCTCCCAGCGCACCACGCTCGCGGGGAGCCGCACGCCCTCCTCGTCCATCCCCGTGCCGCGGGCGGGAGACGCACTCGGCACGAGGATGAGCTGGGCGCCCTCGAGCGCGGCGATCGTCCCCGCGATCGAGTGCCACGCGTCCTCGCAGATCAAGATCGCCGCGCGCCCCAAACGGGTGTCGAACGCGTGGATCTCGTGGCCGCGCTCCACGAACCGCTCCTCGTCGAACACACCGTAGGTGGGGAGAAAGACCTTGCGGTGGACGTGGAGAATACCGGGTGAAGCGTTGCGGGGCGTAGCGTTGCCGAGCGAGGCGTAAAGGCACGAGTTATAAAACCGGTTCTGAAAGACCTCGTAGAACCCGACCGCTACGTCCAGCGGCGGGGCATTTGCCGCCTCGTGCTGTAAGCTGAGATCCCGGAACAGCGTCCACGCGGTGACCGCGACGTCACGCACCCCGCCTTCGACGAAATAGCCGGAGGTCGCCGTCTCGGGGAAGACGACCAGGTCGACGGCCGGCTCGAGCTTCGCGAGCTGCGCCAGCACCCCGCCGATCCGCTGCAGGTTGGCGGCGTACTCACCCTTGGTGGGGCGGATTTGGGCAATGGCGATCCGAGGCATGGGTGTGGAGGGAAGATAATCGCGCTCGGCCGCGGGTGCGTCCTTTACAGGACGCACCTTGGAGCCGAGCCCGGGCTCTCAGCCCGGGACCGACAATGGTTATCTTCTACAACAAGCAGGGTGCGACGCCCCCAGGCGATGGAGTTCGCCTCGAACTGCCCGGCTATCACGTGGGCTGATGACTCCTACCCGAATTCCCGCGGGAGGAGTCTTTTTATGGCCGTGAGCTTGCTCAACGACAACCAGCAACGCCGCCTCGGCGCGCACCTCTCGCTGCTCGTCTCGGATCTCGAGGCGCTCGCCGAGGAGCTCGCGGCGAGCCTCGACCCGGGAGTGGACGCGGTGCGCCGGTGGCTCGAAGCGCTCGGCGCAGCGGCGCACGGCTTGCCCGAGGAGGCGCCATGATCGCCTACATCACCCTGGGCGGCATCGCCGGCACCCTGGCGCGGTGGTTCCTGCAAGGGTGGATCCAGCATCGCTCGGGCCTCGCGACGTTCCCCGTCGGCACGCTCGCGATCAACCTCATCGGCTCGCTCATCATCGGATTCGTGATCCGCCTGGCTACGGGCTCGACGATCGTCACGCCCGAGCTGCGCGGCGCACTCACCATCGGGTTCTGCGGCGCGTTCACGACGATGAGCAGCTTCAGCTTCGAGACGGTGGCGCTGCTCCAGGACGGTGAGTACTGGCGCGCGGGACTGTATGCGGGAGGAACCGTGCTGGGATGTCTGGTCGCGACGGCGGTGGGGTTGGCGGCGGCGAATAGACTGCTGTAGGTAGGTGATCCGGTAGTTCCCAGGCTAAAGCCTGGGCTCGGCACGACACTGTCCTAAAGGACACCCATGTGCTTCAGCACAGTGCATCGCCGAGCCCACCCTTCAGGGTGGGAATATGAGAGAGGACGGGCGTCCCATGCCTCATCGCTTCAAGGGCGAGCGCACCCTGATGCGCATTTTCATCGGCGAGAGCGACAAGTATCACGGCAAGCCGCTGTATCAGGCGCTGCTCGAGAAGTTTCGCGAGAAGGGCCTCGCCGGCGCGACGGTGCTGCGCGGCGTCTCGGGCTACGGCGCCTCGAGCGTGGTCCACACGGAGAAGGTGCTGCGGCTCTCGCTCGACCTGCCCCTCATCATCGAGATCGTCGAGACCGAGGAGGCGATCCAGTCGATCCTTCCCGATCTGGACGCGATGATCGGCGGGGGGCTCGTCACGCTGGAGCGCGCGCGCGTGATCCTGTACCGGCCGGCGAACGCGCGGCAGAGCCAGCAGGAGCTGCATAGAGTCGAAGGGCTGGAGGCGGAATGACCTCCGGTCATCCTGCCCCGTTATTCCCATGCTAAAGCATGGGCTCGGCAGGCACTGTCCTAAAGGCCACGCGTGTGCTTTAGCACAGTCATGTGCCGAGCCCACGCTTTAGCGTGTGAACTCACGAGTGGGCGTCCCTCGTCCGGCTCTTACCGTCCAGCTCAACCCCCACGCCACCGCCAGCACGCCGAGCGCCACCAACACCGTCTGCGGCTGCCCCAACGCGGTCCCCACGAATAGGGCGAGATAGACGCCGATGAACACGAGCGGCAGCGCCGGATAGGCGGGCACACTGAACGGGGCCCGCGGCTCCCCCGCCGCGCGCAGCCGGAACAGCGACGCCACGGTGAGGCCGTCGATCAGCAGGACGAGCGCGATAGCGAGGGTGAGCAGCTTTTCGAAGGTGCCCGTCGCGGCGAGGGCGATCGCGACGGCGCCTACCAGCAGCATGGCGACCCATGGCGTCCCGCCCGGATTCACGCGCGCCAGCGCCCCGGGCGCCAAGCCCTCGCGCGCCAGGCCGAATAGCACCCGCGGCGTCACGAAAATGTTGCCGTTGAGCGACGCCAGCACCACGAGCAACGCGAGCGCCGCCACGACGGCTCCGGCCTTCGCCCCCACGATCGCGTTGGCGACGTCCGCGGCGACGAGGTTCGATGCCGCGATTTGCGCGAGCGGCAGCACGTGCAGGAACGCCGCGTTGAGCAGCAAGTACAGGGCGGTCACGATCGCGATGCCACCGAGCAATACGCGGGGCAGCGTGCGCCCCGGGTCCACCACCTCCTCGGCGATCTTGGCGGCGTCGGGGTAGCCGTAGTAGGTCCAGATCACCGACTGCGCCGCGAGCGCCAGCGCCGCCCACACGGCCGCGCCGCGCGGCGGGTCCGCCAGCTCCCCGTGCCACCCCGCTCCCGTCCCCCGCGCGAACGCGACGACCACTACGCCGCCCAGCGCCAGCAGCTTCGCCGCGGTGACGAGATTCTGCACCCACCGGCCGGACGCGACGCCGATCAGGTTCACGCCGGTGAACAGCGCCACGAGACCGGCCCCGAGCCACGGGATCGCGGCCGTGCCCGAGCCGGTGAGCCGCACCAGGAACTCGGCCGCCGCGACGCCGATCGCGGCAATCGCGGCCGTGTACATCCCGAGAGCCTCCACCCACCCGACGACGAACCCTGCGCGGGACCCGAACGCCTCACGCACGTACACGTACTTGCCACCCGCCCGCGGATGCCGCGTGGCGAGCTCGGCGAAGCAGAGCGCGCCGAGGAACGCGAGAGCGCCCCCCAGCACCCACGCGACGAACGTGAGCCACGGGCGGCCCAGCTGCGCCGCCACGAGCCCGGGCGTGCGGAAGATCCCCGACCCGACCATGATCCCCACGACCATGGCGAGTCCGTCGACCAGCCGTAACGATCGTTTGAGGTCGGTCATAGCTGCGGGTGTGGCATGGCGGGGGAATGTGCACCCAAAAAAGTAGGGGCGCAGCATGCTGCGCCCCTACCCGTCTACCCGTCTATCCGTCTACCCGTCTAGCTTGTCACGGCCGCCGCCGCCCGCCGCCCCCCGACGACCCACCCGACGAACCGCGGCTCGCCGATGCACCGCCCCCGCCCCCGCCCCCGCCATGATTCCCTCCACCCCCACCCCCGCTTGCTCTGCTACCACCGCCACCACCACCGCCTCCGCCTCCACCCCTCCGCTCCCCACCGCTGTTACTCGGGCGATCCCAACCGCGACCGGTATCGCGTCGCTCGGTGCCGCGCGCTTCCGGAGCCCGACGCTCGGAGGGCTCGGCCCGGGTGCGCGCCGGCGTGGTGGAGCGGTCGTCCCCTGCCCAGGGATCGCGCGAGCGCGCGGAGCGCTGCGCTGGCGCCGAGACCGGAACCACACGCGCACCACCCGCGCGGCTGAGCAGCGTCCCCTGCGGCACCCGGAACCGGGGGCTGACCCCCATCACCGTCGGAGCCCCCGCCGCGCGATCTTTGAACACCAAGCCTCCCCCGCCCCCCCAACCCCGCCGCGCGCGGTCGATGAACAGGCCACCGCCATAGCTGCGACGGTTGTAGATGACGAGCCCGCCGGTATAGATGAATGGCGCGTAGCCGTACCGCGGGTAGAAGAACGGATCGTAGAACGTGGCCCCGCAGAAGAACGGGTCGTAGAAGAACGGATCGAAGCACGAGCTGGAGGCGAAGCCGTAGCCGTAATACGGCCAGCCGTAGCCATAGCGGAAGCCCAGGCGCCAGCCGTAGGGCGAGTAGTAGTGGCGGTAGCCGCTGTAGTAGTTGTCCGACGCCGCGACGGTATAGTGCACCGCGTCGTAATCGAAGTGCCCGTCGGGCACCATGCGCTGCACGATGTCGAGCAGCGCCTGCTCCTTGTCGTCCCCGTCGCGCGTGCCGAGCACGCGGTAGTCCCAGTGATCGCCGCGCACGAACTCCTCGAACTTGAACGGCGCCGCCGACCGGGCCGCGAGCACGACGCCCGAGCCATCGCCGTCGTCGACGGAGAACGCCTCGCGGTCGCCGCGGCCCCGTACCTCGAGCGTCTTGCCGCCGCGCACGAAGTCGTCGTCGCTGGGATCGAGCGGGAACAGCACCCGCACGCGCCCCTGGGCGTCGCTGCGGAGCACGACGACATACCCATCTTCGGCGGTGCGGACCTTCACGCGCGCCTTGTCGCCGCGCTGGAAATAGTTGTCTTGGTTGAGCGAAACTTTGATGGGTGGGTCGTCACTGCGCAGCGCGTTCGCCGCCGGGTCGGGCGGCGCAGCAGCGAGCAGTGAGACCATGAGTGTGAGAACCATAAGTCCTTCCTCTTATATACCCCTAAGAGGGCAAACACATCAAGAAGCATGCCGGTTTCCGTTCGCTGCCCCCACGGCTCCAGGTGCGCCACCCTGACCTCGTGCGGGGACAGCGGCATGTCCCGGAGCGAGACATCGCCTCACCAGCGATCCGGCCTCCCGGCGTCCGGCACGAACAGGCTCTGCCCGAAGCGCGATTTCCCGAACGCGCCGATCAGCGCCTGGGTCTCGGGCGCGACCAGAAAGTCCGCGAACGCCTTGCCACCGGCCGTGTTCACGCGCGGTGCATTCTTCGGATTCACCTCCATCACGTGATACACGTTGTACAGCAGCGAGTCGCCTTCGACCTGGGGCACGAGCTGCAACTTGTCGCGCCAGGCGAGGTAGGTGGCGCGGTCGGTGATGGTGTACGCGCGCTTCTCGTCCGCCATCTGCAGGGTCGCCGCCATCCCCTGGCCCGACTCGATGTACCAGTCCACCCCCGCCGCCGCCCCCGCGCCCGTCGGCGGTGCGACGCCGGCCTGTTTCCAGAGCTGCAGCTCGCGCTGGTGGGTCCCCGACCGGTCGCCGCGGGAGATGAAGGTGGCCCGTGCCGCCGCGGTGCGGCGCAGCGCGGCGACGGCGTCGCTCAGGCCCCGCAGGCCGGCGGGGTCGGCCGCCGGACCCACGATGAGGAAGTCGTTGTGCATGACCAGGCGGCGATGCAGGAAGTACCCCGAGTCCGCGAGCAGGCGCTCCGCCTCCGGCGCGTGCGACAGCACCACGTCGGCGTCCCCCCGGCGTCCCATCTCGAGCGCCTGGCCACTGCCGACGGCGATGACTTTGACCCGGTACCCGGTCTGACGCGCGAACACGGGCAGCAGCGAATCGAGCAGCCCGGCGTCACGGGTGGAGGTGGTGGTGGCGAGGAGAACTTGGGAAGACTGGATGGTCGAAGGCGGTCGAGGACGGTCAAAGACGGACGAGGCGGCGGCTCCGAGGAGCAACCCGACTGCTGCGAGCCAACCTCGACCGTCCTGGACCGTCCTTGACCGCCTTCGTCCGCGCATCACCACCGCACCTGCAGCTGCACCACGCCGCGGTTGTTCTCGAGCTGCACCACCTGCTCTCGGAAGACCTCGTAGTCGGCCATCACCTTGAAGTCGTCCCCGCGGATGAAGTACTGCAGTCCGACGAGGTAGCCGGTCGAGCGGTCGGTCGCGACCTGATCGCTCGGGTCGTATTGCTCGACGCGGCCCAGCAACTCCACGAGGTGAGGAACGACGATGTACCCCGCCAGGGCGTACCAGCCGACCGTATGAACGTCTGTCCTCCGGCTGCGGTCACGGATGTACTCGGCACGGGCCACGCCGCGCGTCGTCCGGTACATCGCCTGGGCGTCGACTGCAGCGCTGTCGCTGTAGCCCGCGAAGGCGCCGCCCACGTCCAGTCCCCTGACCGGCGTAACCGTGGCGCGCGCGAAGTAGGCCATGCGATTGTCCGGATTGGCGGCGCGGTTCGGCCCCTCGCCGTTGACGACGGCGCCTTGCAGCGTCACCCGGTCCGGAATGCGCCACTCCAGCTCGGCGCCGATGTCGCGCCTGGCGGCGGTGACGATGTGCGAGCGCTCAGTGGTCTCGAGCATCCCCGAGCTGAGCAGCGATTCGAGGGCGAACGGGACGCGGAACTGCCCCACCGTGCCGGTCCACCGCTGGTGCGTCAATCGCACGAAGAGATCGGTGATCGACACCGTCAGCGGGGACGCGGGCGGCGTGGCCGGCGCGCCGGTGGTGCGCATCTCGACCTGGGCGCGGTACGAGGCCCACGCGGTGGGCGACCCTTCGAGGGCGAACCGCGCGCGCCGCAGCAGGAACGTGGCGGAGTCTCCCACGCTCTGGAAGCGGGGCTGGATGTAGCCGGAGATCTTGGGCGCGGCCGACAGTGCGGCCGGCGTCTGAGCGAGCGCGGGCGTGGTCAGGGGCGCGGCGAGCGACAACGCAGCGAGGACCGGGCTCGAGCGCACGTGACTGCCTTTCGCGTGATGGGAGGGAGCGGACTGCGCGCGGCGCCGAAGCTAGCGCGCCGCGAGTCGATAGGCAAGCCGCTGCCTATCGGCGGAGGATCTTGCGAAACGCCGCGAGACTGAGCCGCTCCACTTCCCGCCGCCAGTGCGCGAACACCTTGAGGAGCCGGCGGGCCTCAGGAGTGAGCCGCGCGCTGCCCCGGCTGGAGCCTCCGCGCGTGGTCGTGAGCACCTTGGCGCCGAGCACGCGCTCCATCTGGCGGATGCGGTTGAGGCAGGTGCGGTAACTCCAGCCCACCGCCTGCCCCGCCGCTCGGATCGTCCCGGTGCGATCGACCGCGTCGAGGAAGCGGAGATAGCGCGGCCCCATGAGGAACGCGCCGTCCCAGTTCAGCCACAGCTTCTGGCGCGGCGCCAGGTGCGCGCGCAGCGAGCCGCGGCGGGAGGAGGGCATGAGGGGGCAGGGTGCGCTAGATTGAACGGCGAAACGTAGCCACGGTCGGTCCGATGAGCCAACTGCTCGACGCCGCGGCCGGCATTCCCAACGCCAGCGAGCCGATTCCCGGGATCGTGACCGGCGCGCAACCCACACTGGAGCATCTGGCGGCCCTCAAGCGGGCAGGGTGCCAGGTCCTGCTCGACATCCGCGAGCCGATGGAGCCGCGTCCGTTCCGCACTCCCGACGCGGTCCTGGCCGCGGGGCTCGAGTACGTGAGTATCCCCGTGAGCCACGGGCCGCTCAGTGACGCGACGTTCGACCAGCTGCGGACGACGGTGCGAGACCTCGCGGGGAAAAAGCGCGTCTTCTTCCACTGCGCCAGTGGGAACAGGGTGGGCGTCGTGCTGATCCCCTACTTCATGCTCGATCAGGGAATGAGTGAGGAAGACGCCGTGACGGAAGCGATGCGCATCGGGATGCGCAATGCCGGGCTCATGGAAGAAGCGTTGGATTACGTGAGGCGCAGGACGTAGGTCGACACAGATCAGAACAGGCTGGTCTGGGACCGCAGCTTGTCCGGCTCCACCGGACTCACCCCGATCAGGCGCTGCATCTCCCTCGCGCTCGCCGGCGCGTGTCCCTGGAAGTGATTGCTGAAGTAGCCATACACCGACGAGACTCGCGCCGCGAGCGCGGCGAGGGCCATCGCCCACATCGAGAGCTCGCGGTCGCGGCTCACCTGCACCGCCGAGAAGTCCTCGATGCGCTTGCCGCCGCCCATCCAGCGCACGTAGGCGAAATCGACGGTGGGGCGGATGGCGAGCTCGATCATCTCCTCACGCTCGAGCCAGCGCCCCTCCACCAGGACCAGGGCGACACCGTGGCGGTGCAGTAAGTCGAGCAGCTTCGGCCCGACCCAGCCGCGCTGGCGGAACTCGACCGCCCAACGCAGCCCGGCGGGGAGGCGCGCGAGAAACGCGGCGACCGTGTCCCATCGGTCCGGGCCAAACTCGGGCCCGAGCTGCACCAGCAGGGGGCCCAGCTTGTCGCCGAGCAGCCGGGCGCGCTCGCAGAACAGCGCCAGCTGCGCGGGGTCCGGAGCCTGCGCCTCGGGGGTGAGCTCGCGCGGCAGTTTCAGCGCGAAGCTGAATCGAGCCGGCACCCGCTCCGCCCAGCCGCGCACCACGTGCTCGCCCGGCGTCGCGTGATAGGTCGAGTCGACTTCGACCGTGCCGAAAGCCCTGCTATAGAAGGAGAGGAAGTCGTGCGGCTTCGTGCCAGCGGGATAGAAGGGCCCGACCCAGGCGGGATAGTTCCAGCCCTGTGTACCCACATGGATCCGCGAACCCGGCCCTACGGTTCTCTGCAACGTATTTCTTGCAACGCCTCTTTGCTACGCCTTTTTGTTGTTACGGATATCTATGCCAATACATCCTCATTTCCGTGATCTTGCCGTCTTTCGTCTCGCAGAACATCGCGCCGCGCGCGTCCACCCACTCGCCGTTGCGGCGGCGGCGGTAGGTGCAGCGGAACTCCGTAGCGAACCAGGGGCCCGCCGCGTAGATCTCTCCCGACTTGAACGTCACATCCGCCTGGTTGACGGGGATGTCCTTCCAGTAGGCTCGGATGGCGTCGATCCCCACGCTCTGCTCGCTGAAGGGGGTCTCGAGGAACACGGCGTCGGGGGCGAAAACGGACAGGATCCCTTCCACATCCCCGGCCCCCCACCCCCGGCCAAACGTCTCCAGGAGTTGACGATAGGCTGCGTTCATGGCGCCCAATATACCCCAATCTGGAACCGCCGGTCGGCACGTATGGTACACGGGAGGCGACTGCGGGTCGTCCCCGCACATTCGGAGTTTTTCTTTCAGCGTACTCGCTACAGGAGGATCTCACGATGTTGAAGCGGATCATGGCTACGACGGCCGTATTGGCCTGCTTGGCGCTGCCGCTCGCAGCGCAGGGGCACGCGGCGACGCCGGGCAACGAGATGACGCTCACGGGCCAAGTGGTCGACCTGAACTGTTTCACTACAAACGGGGCGTCGGGCGCGGCGCACAAGGGGTGCGCGCAGGCGTGCGCCAAGGCGGGGGTGCCGCTCGGCATCCTGTCGAGCGACGGGACGATCTACGTGCCGGTGAGCGCCAAGCCGGGGGATCCCCAGAACTCGAAGCTCGAGCAGTACGTGGAGGGCAAGGTGAAGGTGACGGGTACGCATCGCATGGTGAGCGGGCTGCACACCATCGAGATCAAGACGGTCGCGGCCGCAACCTGATGCGCCGTGCGCTGGGCGCCGGGCTTCTGGCCGCGGCGCTCGTCGCGTGCGGATCTCCGGCGCCCAGCGGCCTCACCCTCCTCTTCTTCCGTCGCTCCCCTGCCGCCTCACTGGGCGGCCTCTCCTGGGCACCCGATCCCGATAACAGCCGGCTGGTGGCGTTCGACGCGCGGCTGCGCGTGGCGCGGAGCGTCACGAGCGCGCGGCTCGCCAACCCGATGGCAGTGGCGGCGCTCGGCACCGAGCTGCTCGTCACCGAGCGCACGGGAGAGGGGCTCGTGCTCGACACGACCGGCCGTCCGGTGCGCGAGTGGGAGAGTCCCAACCTCGCGTCGCTGTACGCCGCGGGCGGGGGCGCCGTCGTGGCGGTACGCTCGCCGTACTACATCCCCCAATTCGCGGCCGAGCCCGACACGGCGCCGCTGATCCGGATCCTCGACACCGTCGGCAGGCCGGTGGCCGGGCTCGCGACGATTCACCTGCCGCCCGTCCCGTTTCTGGCCCAGCTGACGAACGCGGGGGCGGTCGCGGTGGGACCCGACCGGTCGGTGTACTTCGCGCCTCTGGTGCGGGACGAGATCCGCAAGTACTCAGCCGGCGGAGCGCTGCGCTGGACCGCGAAACGCGGGCTGTTCCGGAGCGAGGCGGATCCGGAGTTCTTGCCGCCGAAGGGGCGCGACATCGGCGTCCGGAAGGCGCTCGTCAACGTGGCACTCGCCCTCGGGCCGGACGGCCGCCTGTACGCGCTCGGCTCCGACGACTCGGGCGCCACCAAGCTGCGCGTCGACGTCATCGACACGGCGCGCGGCGCGATCCTGGCGACCCGCCACCTCGGGGCCCGCGAGACCGCCGTCGCGGTCGACGCGCGCGGCCGGCTCGCGCTGTTCGACGCCGACTCGCTCGTCGCCGGCCTGGCGCAGCGGGAGCGCGAGCCCTTTACCCCGGGCTTCGCGCTCCCCGACGTACAGGGAGACACCGTCACGCTCGCGCGGTTCGCGGGCAAAGTCACGCTCGTGAACTTCTGGGCCTCGTGGTGCGACCCGTGCCGCGAGGAGTTTCCTCACATGGCCGAGCTGTACCGCGAGTTCGCCCGCAAAGATTTCGAGATCGCCGCGATCTCGGACGACGTAGACCGCGGCAAGATGCTGGCTTTCGTGCGCCAGTTCCGCCCGCCGTTCCCGATCCTGGTGGGCGGGGGGCGCATGAAGCAGACCTACCACTACCGCGGCCTCCCCTACTCCGTGCTGCTCGACCGCCGGGGTCGCGTCATCGAGCGGATCTTCGGATTCGGCGGTGCGGAAGAGTTCGCGAATATGCGCCGGACTATTGCAAACGAGGTGGCCTCTCCCTAGCGTGTACCCGTGACGCTCCCCGTCATCATCGATACCGATCCCGGCATCGACGACATGCTGGCGCTGCTGCTGGCGCTCGCATCGCCGGAGCTGGAGCTGCGCGGCATTTCGGTCTCTTACGGCAACACGGTAGTCGAGAATGCCTACCGGAACGCCGTCGAAATACTGCGGCGAGCGGGACGGCGGGTCACGCTAGGCGTGGGGGCGCGCCGGCCGCTCAAGCGACAGCTCGCGGTGGCGCGGGAGACGCACGGCGCGACGGGGCTCGGCTACGCGGAGCTGCCTCCCCCCGGCGTGATCCTCGACTGGGTGAAATCGCTCGAGCGATTGCTCGCCGAGCAGCCGGAGCCGGTCACATTGGTGACGCTCGGGCCGGTGACCAGCCTCGCGTTGGCGCTGCGGCGCGACCCGGAGGTAGTGCGCGCCAAGGTCGGCCGCCACATCGCGATGGTGGGCAATATCGCCGCCCGGGGCAACACGACCCGCTACGCCGAGTTCAACGCCTGGTGCGACCCGGAGGCGCTCGACACGGTGCTCCGTGCCGAGCTGCCGACGGAGCTGGTCGGGCTCGACGTCACCCGCGAGGCCGTGCTCGGCCCGCAGGACGTCACACGGCTGGCGAACTCCCAGTCCCCCAACGCCCGCTGGATCCACGACGCCCTGCGCTTCTACATGGAGTTCCACAAGGAGGCCGAGGGGCTGGACGGGTGCATCGTGAACGACGTGCTGCCGATCGCCCTGCTGCTCCGCCCCGACGCCCTCACGTTCGAGGACCGCAACCTCGTCGTGGGCCTGGACGACGGGGACCACCGGGGGCACACGCGCGTGAAGCCGGACGGAGCGCGCGTGCGGGTCGCCACGCAGGTCGATATGAACAAGGTGCGGCCGCTCCTCTCGGAGCGCGTGTTCCGCTGGGCGACGCGGGCGACGCCGACGGCGATCTCTCAGGAAGGAGCGACCGTGTGACGCCGCTGCCGCGCAAGGTGGCCGTGATCGGCGCCGGAGACATCGGCTGCGGCTGGGCAGCCCTGTGTGCCGCCGCGGGCTGGCCCGTCGCGATCTTCGACGCCAACGCGAGCGGGCTGGAGCGCGCCGCGACCGACGTGCCGCGCCGGGCGCGCGCGCTGGTGGCGCTCGGACACGCCACGCAGGGGATCGTGGAGCGCGGGCTGCTCGAGCTGCAGCAGGGCCGCAGCCTGCTGCAGGCGGTGCAGGACGCCGACTGGGTGATCGAGGCGATCAACGAGGACCTCGTCGCCAAGCAGCGGCTGTTCCACGCCATCGAGGACGTCGCGGGACCCGAGGCGCTCGTCACGAGCTCGTCGAGCGGCATCCCACCGACGGAGCTGTTCGCGCGCTGCCGCCGCCAGGATCGCTGCCTCGTGGCGCACCCCCTCAACCCCCCGCAGCTCATCCCCCTGGTCGAGCTCGTTCCCGGCGCGCAGACGACCCCGGCGATGGTCGCGCGGGCCCACGATTACCTGCGCGCCCTCGGCCGCATGCCGATCGTTCTCAAGAAGCCGGTTCCGGGCTACGTGGTCGGTCGCATCGCCGCGGCGGTGTGGCGGGAGTGCATCGACCTCGTGCTGACGGGCGTGATCGCGGTGGACGATCTCGACCGCGCCGTCTCGCTCGGGCCGGCGCTCGGCTGGGCTGCCGCGGGCCCGCACCTCACCTACCACCTCGCCGCGGGCGACGGCGGCGTGACCGCGTTCCTGCAGCAGCTGCTCGCGAGCTTCGAGGGGTGGTGGGGCCAGCTCGCCACGTGGCAGCGGCTCGAGCCGGAGCAGGAGCGCGCCCTCACGCATGGGGTCGAGCGCGCATATAAGGGAAAGGTCGAAGAACTGCGGGAAGCGCGGGATCGGCGATTATCGGCCATTCTGCGAGCCCTGGAGCAATCTCGCACGGCATAAGAAACGTCACGGGGATACGTCACGAAAAGGCGTCACGAGACTACGTCTTCTCGCGACGCCTTTCTGCTACGTCTCTTCGCGACGTCTTCCCGTGACGCCGTTCTATTTTTTATCCGCCCTGACCATCAGAATCGGAATCCTCGTCATATGCCGTAATGCCGTCGCGACACTGCCGTGAACGACGTCCGCCAGCAGCCGATGCCCGTGCGTGGCCATGGCGATCAGGTCGCACTCCTCACGCTCGGCGGCCGCCGCGATTTCCCGCGCCGGCTCGCCCCCCGCCAGGACCGCGTCGGCGTCGAAGCCTTCCGCCTCTAGCCGGCTGCAGAGGTCCTTGAGATACGCGCGGTCCTCCTTGATCTCCTCCGACTCCCGCAGGTCGAGCTCGTTGATGTTTCGCGCCACCCACCCGTCCGCCACGTGGATGAGGACGAGCGAAGAGCCGAGCTGCTTCGCCAGCTGCCGCACGTGCGCCAGGATGGTCTCGTCCGCGGGTGAGTTTTCGAGCGGCACGAGGATCCGTGAATACATCAGACGCTGCCCCGGAAGATCTGAACCAGGAGCCAGGCATTGAACCCGGCAATCGCCCACGCCACGACCCAGGCGAGCACCTTGAGCCACGCGGGGTTCACGAACTCGCCCATCTTCGCCCGGTCGGAGGTGAACCGGACGAGCGGGAAGACGGCAAAGGACAGCTGCAGGCTGAGGATCACCTGGCTCAGGATGAGGAGCTTGGCGGTGCCGCTCTCCCCGAAAAAGATAGCCGTGAGTGCCGCCGGCACAATCGCGATCAGCCGCGTGATGAGTCGCCGCAGCCAGGGCCGGATCCGGATGTTCAGGAACCCCTCCATGACGATCTGGCCGGCGAGCGTCCCCGTGAGCGTCGAGTTCTGCCCGGACGCGAGCAGGGCGAGGGCGAACACGGCGCTCGCGCCGGCGACGCCGAGCAGCGGGGTCAGCAGCTGATAGGCGTCCTGGATCTCGGCGACTTCGGTATGGCCCGACGTGTGGAACGTGGCCGCCGCGACGACGAGGATGGCCGCGTTGATGAAGAGAGCGCACGTCAGGGCGATGGTGGAGTCGAGGAACGCGTACCGAACCGCCACCCGCTTCCCGGCCGGGGTCTCCTCGTAGCGCCGGGTCTGCACCACGGACGAGTGCAAGTAGAGGTTGTGCGGCATCACCGTCGCACCGAGAATGCCGATGGCGATGTAGAGCTTGTCACCGTCCGCCAGGATCGAGGAGCGCGGCACGAAGCCCGCCGCGACGGCCGCCAGGTCGGGGCGCGCGATGATGATCTCGAACAGGAAGCAGCCCGCGATGGTGGCGATCAGGGCCACCACCAGCGCCTCGAGCAGTCGGAAGCCCTTGTGCTGGAGGAACAGGACGAGCAGCACATCGAGCGCGGTGATCGCGATGCCCCACGGCAGCGGGATCGCAAACAGCAGGTTCAGGGCGATCGCCGACCCGATCACTTCCGCCAAGTCGCAGGCGGCGATGGCGATCTCGCAGATCACCCACAGCCCGATGGAGCTGGGCCGCGAGAAGTGATCCCGGCACGCCTGCGCCAAGTCCCGTCCGGTGACGATCCCGAGCTTCGAGGCGAGCCCTTGCAGCAGAATCGCCATGAGGTTCGAGAGCAGAATCACGCTCAGCAGCGTGTAGCCGAACTTCGAGCCGCCGGCCAGGTCGGTGGCCCAGTTGCCGGGATCCATGTACCCCACGGCCACCAGATAGCCGGGGCCGGCGAACGCGAGCGCCTTGCGCCACCAGGCCCCTTCGCGAACCGGGACGGTGCGATAGACCTCGGCGAGACTGGGCGCGAGCCGCGGCCGCCGCCACCCCGGCTCGGGCTGCTGGCCGGCCGCCCCGGCCTCAACGGCCCGCGTAGCCACGGTCCGTCACCGGCACTTCCCGGCACCACAGGACAAGCGCCAGCTCGCGCCCCACGACGCGCGGATCGCCCGACGGGACGAGTCCGATCGTCGTAGGCCCGTTGAACGGCTGGCGGTCGGTTACCGTGAGCAGCACGCCAGGCGTGAGCCCCTGCTCGGCGAAATAGCGCAGGCGCGCGGGATCCTGCGTGCCCACCTGCCGCAGCTCGAGCTTCGTGCCGACTCCCGCGTCGGCGAGGGACACGAGCTCGGCTTCCTCGATCTCGCCCGTCGCGGTCGGAATGGGATCGCCGTGCGGGTCGTATTGCGGGTTCCCCAGCGCTCGCGCCATGCGCTCGATCAGCTCGTCCGAGACGGCGTGCTCGAGCCGCTCGGCTTCCGCGTGCACGCCGCCCCAATCGTAGCCGAGCTGCTGCGTGAGATAGAGCTCGAGAATGCGGTGGCGGCGGATCATGCGCAGCGCCGCGCGCCGCCCCTGTGCCGTGAGCTGGACTCCCCGATACGGGACGTGCTCGATCAGCCCGGCTTCCGAGAGCCGCTTCACCATCCCGCTCACCGAGGGCGGCGCGACCTCGAGCATCGCGGCGATGTCGCTCGTCGCGGCGAAGCCGCCCTGGTTGGAGAGGTGGTAGATGACCTTGAGGTAGTCCTCCACGGAACGTGTCAGCGGCGGATTGGCGTCCCGCAGCGTTGCATGCATGCCGATTCTCCCTGCCGGAAAGGCGCTAGAACAGGGGCTGTAACCAGCCGGTTATCAGCGGTCAGTAAAACGACTTAGCAGACAATAACTCTTCAACATTAGACTACGCTAATTCCTAGATACTGTCAAGCGAAGATGTGGATTTTGAGGGACTACAGAATGAGCTTATAAGACGGCGCCAATCAGCTGGAGGAACGGGGTCAGGATGCGCTCCGTCATCCCCCAAATCACCTCGCCTTCGATGACGTAGGCGGGAAACGTGCGCTCGACGCCCCGCACCGCGATCGTCAGGTCACGGCGCGCGCCGGGCCGGGATAAACGAGCGAGCGGGAGCCAGAACGCGCGCTGCACCTCGGCGCCGGGCAGGAGCGCCGGGCGAGACGGGAGTGCGAACACGAACGGGCGTACGACGACGGGGGGAAGCGTGGGAGTTCGTGGGTAGAGGTCGTCGAGCACGCCGAGGCGCTCCGCGACCGAGAGCTCGACCCCGGTCTCCTCGCGCGTCTCCCGGATCGCCGTCGCCAGGAGATCGACGTCGGCGGGATCGTAGCGGCCGCCCGGCAGCGCGACCTGCCCGGACCAAGGATCGTCGCTGCGCTCGGCGCGCCGGATGAAGAGGGCCTCGAGCCCCTGGGCCGGGGAGCCTTCGAGCAGGATCAGCGCGACGGCGGCGGGGCGCGCTTCGGGCGCGGTTTCGGGCTTGGCCCGATGATCCTCGAGGGCATCGCGTACGCGGGCGAGGGTCGGCGTCACGCGAGGTGCCTCGCGCACCAGTCCACCGTGCGCCACACCACCTGCTCGAGCGCGGGGTTGGAGCCGGCCCAGGGTTGCCTGGCGCCGAAAGTGTGGTCCGCGCCGTCGACCAGGAACAGGTCCGTCGCGCCGTCGCGGGCCGCCTTGCGGAGATCGCGACCGTCGCCCCACGGCACCGATGCGTCCGCCGTGCCGTGTACGATGAGCCACGGCGCCCGCACGCGGCCGGCGGCCTGCAGGACGTTCAACGCGGTAGCGCCGTGAGCGTCGAGATCGTCCAGGATGTCCCGCTCCAGCGGCAGCTCCTGCCCGGTGCGTTGGTTCACGATCCGGCTTTTCCCTGTGCGGCGCAGCTCGTCGGTGACGGGCGCGATGAGGCGGCCCAACCGGGCGACGGCCGCCCAGGTCACGAGCGCCCGCACCCGCTCGTCCCGCGCGGCCCGCAGGGTCGCGATGCCACCACCCAGGCTGTGACCAATCAACCCGTACGCCGACGGCTGAAAGCCGAAGGCGCCGTTGGTCACGGCGTCGAGCACGATGTGGAGGTCCTGCAGCTCCTGCGAGTAGGTGTTGTGAGCAAAGCGCTCCAGCTCGTCGAACGTCTCACCGTCCTCGCCGACGCCAGAGCCCGAGAAGCTGAACGACACGGCGGCGAACCCGGCGCGCGCGAGCCGCTCGACCACGTAGGGAAAGAATCCCCAGTCTTTGAAACCCTTGAGCCCGTGACAGACGACGACGACGGGACGCTCTCCGCCAGCGCTCGTGACGTCGCCGCGCAGAGGGCCGCCGTCGGCTCCGGTGAGCCGGAAGGAACGTTTCGACGGAGTGGCCAGAGGCTAGCTGTTGCGAATGCTCAATAATACCTTCCCGGCCCGATGCGCAGCCACGTGTGGATGACGACCGGCCTGGCCGCCGGCCTGGTGCTGGGGTTGGCGGCCGCCACCACGCAGCATCCCGTGCTGATGACGCTCGCCGCAAGCCTGCGGCCGCTCGGCACGCTGTTCCTCAACCTGCTCTCGATGGTGGTGATCCCGCTCGTCGTCACCGCGCTATTCGCAGGCGTGGCCGGGCTCGGCAGCATCAAGCGGGTGGGGCGGCTGGGAATCAGGACCTTGGGGTTCTTCTGGGTCACGACGCTCGCCGCGATTCTCATCGGCTTCGTCGTAGCGGCGCTATTTCTGCCGCTCGCCGGCGTCACACCTGCCCAGCAAGCGGCGCTGCGCCAGGCGGCGCTCGCCGACTCCGGGCTGGTGCGTCACGCGGCCGAGCAGATCCCCACCGGGGCGCGCTTCCTGGTGGAGCTGATCCCGGCGAATCCGGTGCGCGCGGCAGTCGACGGCAGCCTGCTGCCACTGATCGTCTTCACCACGATCTCCGCCGTCGCCGCCGCGGGGCTCCCGGAGGGAAAGCGTCGTACGCTGACCGATCTCGCGGACGTGGCGACCGGGGCGCTGATCCGCATCGTCAGGTGGGTGTTGCTGCTCGCGCCGCTCGGTATCCTCGCGCTCGTCGCGGGGGCGGTCGCTCAGTTCGGCTGGTCGCTCGTGAAGACGATGGCCGTGTTCGTGCTGGCCGTGATTGCCGGGCTCGCGGTGTTCATTGCGGGCGTGTTGCTCCCGGCAGTCATGCTCGTCGTACGGGTCAAGGCGACGGGCTTCCTCAAGGCAAGCTGGCCGTCGATGGCGATGGCCTTTTCGACCACGTCGTCACTCGCGACGCTGCCCACGATGCTGGCCGCCGCCGAGCAGGATCTTAAGATCTCGCGGACCGTGGCGAGCTTCGCGCTCCCGCTGGGCGCGAGCATCAACCGGTCGGGGAGCGCGCTGTTTCAGGCAGTCGCGATTCTGTTCGCCGCCCGCCTCTACGGGGTAGCCCTCGGCGTGCCAGAGATGATTCAGGCGGGCGCCGCGGTGTTTCTGGCTTCGCTCACGGTCGCCAGCGTTCCGTCAGCGAGCATCGTGAGCCTGGCACCGGCATTCACCGCGACGGGATTGCCGCTCGCCGGATTGACGCTGCTCATCGGGCTCGACCGCATCCCCGACATGTTTCGTACGATGACCAATGTCACCGGGTCCCTGGCCGGCGCCAGCGTCGTCGCGGCCCTGGAGGAGGAGAATGTGAAGTGACAGAAAGGCGACATCAACTCGACACCCGCCTTACACCTCCTAGAAGTACACCGTCGCCGCGAAGCTCAACCCCTGCACCGAGCCGTCGTAGGCCCAGTACTTATTAGTCGATCCGCCGGAGCCTCTGGCAGTGCTGCGCGAGTACGAAAACGCGACGCTCGCGGTGCCTCCGATGCTGAAACGCTGCGTGATGAGATACGCGCCGCCCAGCTCCCCGAACGCGCCGGCATGCCAGCCATTGGCACAAACGCCGGGGCCGGCCGTCTGTCCCCCGCAGGCGTGGTGGAACCCGCCCAGCACCCCAAGAGTCTGAAAGCTCGCGACCGACTTGCCGCGAGCCTGATAGAAGCGGCGCCCGACACGGGCGTTGACGTCCGCATTCGAGCTAAAGCCGTCAGTCACCAGCGAGTCGTTCAGACGGCTGGTGCCACGCGAGTGGCCTCCGGAGAAACTGAAATCGAGCAGCCACGCTCGAGTCGGTGCAGTGAACCGCATGACCCCGAGGCTCGCGATGGCAAGCCCGCCGGAGAACAGAGCGGCCCACTGGCCCGAGCGGAACGGAGTGGTGTCCACCGTGGTCGAATCTTGGGCGGCGGCGGCGGCGGGAAAAACGAGCAACAGCGCGGCGAACCCTGAACGGAGCGGAAACACGGACGGCCTCCTGGGAAGGCGAGGAAGCCGTCTAAGCTACGCCGCCGCCTGTGCCTTCGCGCCTAGGGCAGTGACGCCATGATCTTGCGGTATTCGGCTTCGGTGTGTGCCTTGAGCGTTTCGGTGCGCAGGTTACCCTGAGCGCCGATGCTCAGCGCCAGCCGCGCGGCGGTGGCGTCGTCGGGCGCCTCCAGGATGACGACGCCGTCGTACTGGCCCATCGTGAGATAGAAGGCCTTCAGCTCGGCGCCGGCGCGGCGGAACGCTTCCTTAGCGGCGTCGAGGCGGGCCGGGCCGTTCTTAGCGTCCGCGATGCCCTGCTGAGTGTAGCGGAGCAGCGTAACATACGTGGACATGCGTGCCTCCTGAGATGCTGGTTAGAAGCCCACGCTTCCAGTCCGCGCCATCATCGACGGGCCTGTTGTGACGAACGGGCGAACGCCAGCGCGTCGAAGTCCGGTCCCACACCGAAGCGGGCGGTCACCGCGCCGCTCGTGGAGATGGTCCCGAGCGTCGAGAAATTGTTCGCCCCCGGATCGTGACGCAGGTAATAAAACAGATTCGGGCCATAGCCGAGATCCCCGGCGACGAACGTCAACGCGTCGAAGTCGAGCCCCACACCGAAGCGGTCGGTCACCGCGCCGCTCGTGGAGATAGTCCCGAGCGTCGAGAAACTGTTCGCCCCCGGATCGTGGCGCAGGTAATAAAACAGACTCGGGCCATAGCCGAGATCCCCGGCGACGAACGTCAACGCGTCGAAGTCGAGCCCCACACCGAAGCGGTCGGTCACCGCGCCGCTCGTCGAGATAGTGCCGAACGTCGAGAAATTGTTGGCGCTCGGATCATGGCGCAGGTAATAGAACAGATTCGGGCCATACTCGAGATCCCCGGCCACGAACGTCAGCGCGTCGAAGTTGAGCCCCACACGGAAGCGGTCGGTCACCGCGCCGCTCGTGGAGATGGTCCCGAGCGTCGAGAAATTGTTCGCCCCCGGATCGTGGCGCAGGCAATAGAACAGATTCGCGCCATACCCAAGATCCCCGGCGACGAACGTCAGCGCATCGAAGGCCGGTCCCACGCCGAAGCGGTCTGTCACCGCGCCGCTCATTGAGATGGTGCCGAAGGTCGAGAAATTGTTGGCACTCGGATCATGGCGCAGGTAATAGAACAGATTCGGGCCATACCCCGCGCCGATCGGAGCGGCGGGAAGCACATCCGCCCGGATAGGAACCCCACGGGGTGCGGTCGGCTGGGCTGCGTCGCGGCAGGCGGCGAGAACCGCGAGCAGGAGACACGCTTCGATTCGAAGCCGGTACATGGCTACCTCCTGTGAACTTTTACATCAACGCCACGCCGCGAATCCGGCGTGACCTTACCGCGTGTGCCGGCTTCCCGTAGGTCCGTGGGGGGCGCTTCCACGCAGCTGGTCGCGCCCTCAGTGGCACGTCCCGCTCCCCGAGTCTGTAGCCGTCTGGCCCGCCACGGGGATGAACTGCCAGGCGTACGTCCCGTCACCCAACGTGAGCTTCAGCACGCCGTTCACGCCGGTAATGCGCACCTCGCTGTTGGCGATCGGCGTGCCGAAGGGGTAGGCGCCCGCGCCCCCTCCCGTGCCGACGACGAACTCGCGAATCCCACGAGCCAAGTCGAGCGCGCCGCCGGGCGTCTGGGGGGCGAACCGCTCGTAGTTGTGCTCGTGTCCCGAGAGCACGATCTCCGCGCCGGCGTCGTACAGCGCCTGCCACAACGGCTGGGCTTGGGCCATGCTGCCGTGCGTGCTGCCGGAGCTGAACCGCGGGTGGTGCCAGTAAGCGAGGGTGCAGCGTTGGGGATGCGCAGCGAGGTCAGTACGGAGCCATTGCTCTTGGGCCGAGCCCGCGCTCATGGAGACGTCGCTGTTGAGCGCCACGATGTGCCA
>DASPXE010000105.1:0-2358 GCA_035637455.1 Gemmatimonadales bacterium | reverse complement strand
GTCGAGGCCTTGGGGCTCGACGCCGGCGCGCGGGCGTTCGTCGCGCGCGAGGGCGCGGCGATCGCGAGCGCGCTGGACCGCGCCGCCCAGGCGCTGCGGGCCAGCTCGCCCGGCCCCGACCCGCTGCAGCACGTGCTGCGCGCCCTCCAGCCACTGCGGGGCTTGGCCGCGCTCGCCGATCTCCCCCCGCTGCCCGACCTGCTGGACGGCATCGAGCGCACGATCGCCGAGCTGTCGCGCTCGGGGCTCGAGCCCCCCGCGCACGTCGCCGAGCTGTTTCAGACCGCCGCGACGGCCATCGCCCGCGCGGCGCGCGAGGTGGCCGAGCGCGGCCGCCCCGACCCCGAAGCCGCCGAGTTCCGGAGGTTCGCGGAGCTGCTGGTCCGGTCGATGGAGAGCGAGCCGGATGTCGTGTCGATCGGGTCGCTCTACTACAACGACTCCGGGCCGCACCTCGTGTCCCGCGGCGTGCCGGTGGCGCGCCCGTCCACCCTGGGGCGGCTGGAGCTGGTGAGCCACGGAGAGCACCTGCGGCAGGCGGCGGACTCGCTCGAGCGCGCCCCGAGCGCCACGCAGCGGGAGTTGCGAGCCCACACGCTGGGGAGCACGTTCCGCGCGTTGGCGGACGCAGGCGCAGGCGGCGGCACGCTCGCCGACCGCGTCGCCGAGTTCGCCGGCGCGGCCCGCGAAGCCGTAGCGAACGGCAGCGCCGTGAGCCACGCCGTGGCGTTCGCGGCGGAGCTGCGGCGCGTGGGCGACCTGCTCGCCCGCGCCAGCACCGGAGACGAAGATGTACTCGCCGCCGAGCTCGGCCCCCCGATCGAGCAGATCAAGAGCCTCGGCCATCCGGGCGCAGCGCCCGTGGTGCCGATCGAGAGGCTGGCGCCCGCGCCGCCTCCGCCTCCCGCGCGCCCGGCGGCCCAACCCGCGCGCCCGGCCGCTGCGCGCACGGCCGCCGAGACGGCGGATCTCGTCGGCTCGTGGGCGGCGTACGAGCGGATGGTGCATGCCGGCATCGGGCCTGCGTCGCTGGAGGAGCTCGTCGCCCTGAAGGGCGCCCTGCCGAAGGATTCCCTTCCGGTCGTGGATGTCCGCACCCTGCTGTACCGCGGCCAGCAGGCGCTCAAGCGGGCGGAGGAGCTGCGGGCGGCGGCGCAGCACGCGTCGGGCGATTCGCTCCGGGCCCTCGTGGACGAAGTCTGCGACCTCGTTGCTCTCGCCGTCGAGTCCAACCCCGCGCCCTAGCCCATCTCCCGCCTCGCGCTGGGGATGGGTCGTGGGGCTCGTGGTCACGCTCGCGCTCCTCGTCTGGGCGCTGCACGGCGTCGACGCGCGCCAGCTCGTCGGCCACCTGCGGCGCGCCGACCCGCTGCTGCTCACCGGCGCCGTGGTACTGGCGACGCTCACGTTCCCACTCCGCACGCTGCGCTGGCGGCTGATCCTCCGGGATGTCAGCGGAGGAGGCACGGCCTTCCCGCTGCTCCCGCTGTGGCACGCGACGGCGATCGGCTTCATGGCGAACAATCTGCTGCCCGTGCGCGCCGGCGAGTTCGCCCGCGCCTACGTAGCGCAGCAGCAGCTGCCGGTACGGTTCAGTACCGCGCTCGCGTCGGTCGGCGTGGAGCGCGTGTTCGACGGGCTCCTGCTCGTGGGCTTGATGACGCTCGCCATCGCCTCGCCCGCTTTCCCCGGTCACGCCCGGATCGGCACTACCTCGGTCTCCGGCCTCGCGACCGGCGCCGCCGCCTTCTTCGGCGCCGTCTTCGTAGTCGCCGTACTCGTCGTACACCGCCCGGCGCCGTGGCTCGCGCTGCTGCAGCGCGTCACGCACGCCGTGCTCCCCACGCGCTTCGCCGAGCGACTCACGCAAATCGCCGAAGGGTTGGTCGCAGGGCTCGAGGTCCTGAAGAGCCCGACCAGGTTCGCCGGCGTGGTCGCGTGGTCGTTGGTGCAATGGCTCGTGAATGCGGCGGCGTTCGCGGTGTGCTTCCGCGCCTTCGGTCTCTCTGTCCCGCCCGAGGGGGCGTTCCTGCTGCAGGGCATCATCGGGTTCGGCGTCGCGCTCCCCTCCTCACCCGGATTCGTCGGCGTGTTCGAGGCGGCGACGCGCGTGACGCTCGCGATCTACGGCATCGACGCGACCCGCGCCGTGAGCTACGCGGTGGCGTATCACCTGAGCACGTTCGTGCCGATCACGCTACTCGGGCTGTATTCGTTGTCGCGCTTGCGGCTCCATCTGGGCGAGCTGCGGGCCGCGGGCGACGCGCCGGGCTAGACCGGTGGATCAAGTGAGCTTGGCCGTCGCGAGATGAAGCATACCACGCTTCAGCGTTGTGTCGTGCCGAGCCCATCCTTCAG
>DASPXE010000104.1:0-57537 GCA_035637455.1 Gemmatimonadales bacterium | reverse complement strand
GTGTAATCGGCGCGCTGTTGCCAGTAGCGCGGCCCCGGCCGGCCCGAGCCTTCGCGGATCAGGGTCGGCGTCGGCAATGCGAGCCGGCGAAACGGAGACGTGTCGCCCACCTGGATGGGAAGCGCCGGAGCCGCAGTGCGGGCGGGGGCGGGGGCGGGGGCGGGGGCGGGCTGCTGGAGCGCCGTGACGACGAGCACAATAGTCAGCATCGATGGTCTTCCCCTTTCGCTTCCGTGAGATAGCCAGTTGCCACTCCGCCCACCACCATGAGCAACCCGAGCGAGCCCAATGCGCTCAGCCGTTGGTTGAACAGCAGTAGAGCGAGCAGGGTGCCCACCACAGGCTCGATCGTCGCGGCGACGGCCGCGGGCGCCGCCTCGATCCGCTTGACCGCGGCGAAGAACAGAAAGTTCGCGGCCAGTACGGACCCGGCAGTCAGGGCAGCCAGGCCGCGCCAGGCGGCCGCCGAAGGCGGCGGCATCGGCGCGTGCCCCGACAGCGTGAGCACGAAGCCCAGGATCAGGATGCCGCCCAACGCCTCGAGGAACAGCACCCGGACGGCCCCGTAGCGCGGCACGGCGAAGCGGGCCAGGAGCGTCGTCAATGCGTAGCTGAGCGCGGACAACAGACCGCCCGCGATGCCCGCCCCGATCCCAAGCCGGGCCGCTTCCGCCCCGGCGTTGCTGCCGCCGGTGACCGTGAGGGCGACGCCCGCCATCACGAGCAGCGCCAGCAGGACGCGCGTCGTCGTGAGCGCTTCCTGAAGCAGCACGCGCGCCAGCACGGCGACGATCACGGGGGCGGTGTAGAGCATGGCCGCGGCGCCGGCCACGCCCGCGCCCGCGATCGCGAACTGGTAGGCGATCTCGAACAACGCGACGAGCAGCCCACCGCCCACGCCCACGAGCAGCCAGCCGCGCGCGTCCACGCGGAACAGCTCACGTCGGAAGCCGAGGCCCCAGAGCGCGAGACACACCGTGCCCATGAGCACCCGCCAGAACCCGATGCTGGTCGCGGGCATGAGCCGGTACAGTCCCGTGGAGAGCGGGCCGGTGGTGCCCCACGTCGCCCCCGCGGCGAGGGCGAGGAGGTAACCGGCGAGGCGAGTGGCGCGGGGAGCGCTGTGGGGTGCCGACGAAGTTGTCACTGGAGCGGAACGATAACTACGCCTTCAGCCGTCAGCTATCAGTCACACCAGCTCTCCCCGCAGTACCGTCACCGCCTGCCCGCCCAGCACGACGCGATCGCCGGCCAGCCGCACGCGCACCACGCCGCCGCGGGGCGATGCTTGATACGCGGTCATCTCAGTCCGGTGCAGGTGCTCACTCCAGAACGGCGCCAGCGCGCAGTGGGCCGACCCCGTCACCGGATCCTCGTTCACGCCCGCGCGGGGCGCGAAGAAGCGCGAGACGAAGTCGTAGCCCGGGGTGGCCGCCCGGCTCGTGACGATGACGCCGCGTGCCTCGACCCGCTGCAGCGCGGTGAAGTCGGGCGCGAGTGAGCGGACGATCTGTTCGGAGTCGAGTTCGAGCAAGTAGTCAAACTTGCTTCGACCGGTCCAGCGCGGGGTCACGCCGAGGGCCTCGCAGAGCCCCGCGGGCGGTGGGGTGGGGACCGCGGCCGTGGCGGGGAGGTCGAGCTCGATCCAGTCGCCCCGTTGCTCGGCGGTGAGCAGGCCGCTCTGGGTGTGGAAGCGGGCCGCCGCTCCGGCGGCGAGGTGCCCCTCCTGCCACAAGACGTGTGCGCTGGCAAGCGTGGCATGACCGCACAGCGCCACCTCGACGGCGGGGGTGAACCAGCGCAGCCGGTAGCCGCTGTTTTCGGCGAGCAGAAACGCCGTTTCGGAGAGATTCATCTCCCGGGCGACGTCTTGCATCCAGCGCTCGTCGCGCGCCGCCGGGAGCACGCACACCGCCGCCGGGTTGCCGGCGTACGGCGTGCTCGTGAACGCGTCTACCTGGACGATCGGGAGGCCCATGCGCTCCAAATTAGCCGCTTGCCGAGCCGTCGGTCTACAGGTATCGGTCCAGTCGGAACGTCGTCGTCCCGTGAAAGAAGCTGTTCTCGTGCCCGATGATGAACGGAGTCTCCACGTCGTGGTTCGCGAGGATGAGGCGCAAGTCGCTGGCGTCGGGGGGCAGGTCAAAGACGAGATCCGTCGTGTACGACTCACCCGGTACGAGTTGGCGTTGCAGGGCATCGGTGGGCGCTTCGTAGCGCCGCCCCTGGCCATCCACGATAGCGACGTAGCGGCTGTTGGGCGTCAGGGGCGCCATGCCGCGATGGGAGGAGATCGTCGTCTCGTCGAAGCGGACCTTCACGGTCACGAGGTAGAACGTGCCCTGTGCGGTGCGGCCCTCGAGCGTCTTCGCGGTTTTCGCGCCCACCACCGCATAGGCGAGGTGGCAGTCCACCTCGCAGATGTGCTTTTCTTCCCCGGGGCCGAGCACGCGATTCTTGCTGGCGAGCGAGGCGATCAGGAACAGCGCCCCATACGCGCCGACGCCCCCGGCCGCGAGCTGTGCGATGACCCGCGCCGCGTCGGGGCGCTTGAGGATGAGGGAGAACACGACGAGCAGCGTGGCCGCGCCGGATCCGAGGACCAACGCGACGAACGTCAGGAAGGTGAGCGGGTTCAGGCCGTCGGTGATCATCGCGGCGACTCCTTGCAGGTGAGCGCGGTGAGGCTTGCGGCGTGCTCGCGCACCGCGCGCCGGGCCTGGGCGCGGGCCAGGTTCCAGTTTCGCCAGCCGTCCTCGACGGCGCGCGCGCCTCCCGCGGTCCAGCGTGAAAGCAGCCCCCGCGCGGCCCGACACCGCTCCGGGTCCTCGAGGCGCGGCAAGGCCGCCAGCAGATCGGGTACGGCGTCGGCGCTCAGCGAGGCCGCGTACCCTGCGTCAAAGGGGTGGTGGACCGCCGGGCGGTCGATATTGGTGCGGACGATGAGGGCGTCGGGGTTGAGCAGGTGCAATCCGCCCAGCACCGCGAATCCCTGGACGAGCGCGCCAAAGGCGAAGCGCCTCCGCTGCTCCCGCAGCACCGTCCAGCCGAACCACACGAAGACGGCTGCGAGGTACACCATGAAGGCGGTGGCGTACAGCCGGATCTCTGACAGCCCGAACTCGTTCACATAGAGCCACACCCGCCGCAGCGCGGACGCCATCACCACGGCCAACAGGACGAGGAGCAGCCCCGCGAGGTAGCGGAAGGTCCGCTGGTGCTCGCGCGGCTCGTTGCGGAGCGCCCAGTCGCCGCCGAGCAGGACGGGGAGGACCAGGGCGCTGGCGGTGACCAGCTCGAAGAACCCGCGTCGCGCGTACTCGGCATATGTGAGGTCCGTGGTGCGCAGAATCAGCTCGGTACCGCCGAAGAAGTAGCGAAGCTGGACGACCACAAACACGAGGAACAGCAGATCGAGCAGGCCGAGCGCCGTGCCGACGGGGACGATGCCGAGCGACAGGTCCTGGACGTCCACCACCCCGAGTGGGGAGGTCCGCCGGATCAAGGCTCCCCACAGGTACCCGGCGGCGAGCGCCGCTCCAACCACGATGAGAAAGGTATGTGACGCGACCGCTGCGAAGTCGACGTCGAGGACGCCCGTCACCACGTTGTGAAACACGGGGTCAGCGGACGCGAACAGGCCCCCGAAGACGAGGAGCAGGGGGAACGCGAGCAGCGCGCCGAGGCTGGCCCCGCGCACCCGCCGCAGCGCGCCGCCACTCGGCAGCTCGCTCCACCGGACGTCCCGTGCCAGGAGCGGCCACACACCCAAACACGTGCAGGCGGCGGCGCCGACCCCACCGAGCAGGTAATCCCAGGCGGAGCGACCACGCAGCGCAACGCCGCGCAGGCTGAAGCAGGCGAGCGAGCCGACGATCACGAGCCCCACTGCGTCGAACGCCCGGAGCGCGCCCGAGTCCCGCGCCAGGAAGTTCGAGGCCAGCAGCAATGCGGTCACGGCAAGCCACGGTGCGTCGCCGCTCACGGGGATGCGCTGGCGACGCACAATGACCGCGGTCGCCGCCACGAGGGCGGCCGTGCAGAGGAACGCGTTCAGACCCCAGGGGACGGCGCGCAGCAGACCATCGCCCGCAATCCCCAGCGCGGCGCTTGCGCCCAGGACCTGCAGGCCCAGCCGCGTCTTGTCGCTCAGCGCGCTCATCCCGCTGCCGCTTCCGGTAGGCCGCCGAACCGCCGCTGCCGCGCGCGGAAAGCGCGGAGCGCGTCAGCCAAGTCGCGCGCCTCGAAATCGGGCCACATCGTCTCGGTGAAGTACAGCTCCGCGTAGGCGCATTCCCACAGCAGGAAGTCGGAGAGCCGCTGCTCGCCGCCGGTTCGGATCAACAGGTCCACGTCGGGGAGGAGCTGGCCGGCGGGGATCGCGGCGCGCGCCGAGTAATCCACAGCGAGGCGGAGCCGGAGCGCGGTCCCGCCGCCGGTCGCGAGCTCGGCGGCCCGGATGGCGGTGACGAGCGGGGCGGGGAGTCGGTCCCGCCGGCCGACCACTTCGAGGCGGACGCCGTTCGCGACGAGCCGGGCCGTTTCGGTGCGCAGGTGGCGGGCGAACAACCGCATCAGCGCCGCCACCTCGGTGGGGGGGCGTTTCCAATTGTCGGCGGAGAAGGCGTACAACGTGAGCGCGGCGACGCCCTGGTCGGGGGCTGCTTCCACCACCCGGCGGACCGCGTCGGCGCCCGCCCGGTGGCCGGCAGGGCGGGGGAGGCCCCGGCGGGCCGCCCACCGCCCGTTGCCGTCCATGATGATCGCGACGTGAACAGAAGTACTTTGCACCATAAAGTCTCACCTCAAAAAAAAGATGCCGTCACCCCTGGCGGGTCGCGCGGATCAGGGCTTCCATGTGGTCGAGGTAGCGCTCCAGCGCGCGGCGGCCCGACGCCGTCAACCGGTACTCAGTCTTGGGGATCCGACCCGCGAACGATTTGCTACAGGTGATGTACTGCGCCTGCTCGAGCTTGCGTGCGTGCACGCTCAGATTGCCATCCGTCGTCTTGAGGAGGGCTTTCAGCTCGTTGAACGTCAACGCGTCGTTCACCGCCAGCGCACTCACGATGCCGAGGCGCACTCGCTCGTGGATCAGGCGGTCCAGCTCGGCGGCGCGCAGCGCGCGCTCGCCCCGCAGCGGCGGCGCGACCGTGTCCGTCTTTCGTACCGCTCCCGATTTAGCCACCGTACCTCCGTGCGATGATCCCACCGAATGCGATGTGCAGGCCGCCGAATCCGGCCGCCAAACACCAGCTTCCCCAGGCGGGCGGTCCGAGCAGGGCCACGGCGCCGACGATCATGAAGCACAGCCCCATCACCGGCACGACCCGTACCGAGAACGCACCGCCCGTCACAAACCCCGTGCCGTACAGCAGCAGCCACGTCCCGGGCAGCGCGTGCCACAGACCAGCGCGGTACAGCACCACCGTCAGCAGGCCTCCCACGGCCATCGGCGTGAGGAAGCTGAGCCAGAAGCGGCGGCCTGGTCCCGACAGGATGGGGTCGTCCACTGCGTAGGCTTTGCGCACCATCGTCCACCCGCCGATCGCGAGCGCCACGATGGCTTCGCCCAGCCAGGTGGCGAGCCACAGCTCGGGCGTCGGCTGTCGTGCCGCGACCCACGCGGCGGCGAGCGCGGTCGCCCCGACCGCGATCTGGCCCCACCCGGGCACCGCCGTGAACGAGCCCGCGCGCTCCATCGTCTGGCGGATGTAGCGCAGGTTGTCGAGGGCGCGGTCATGCAGGGGACGGGGCGAGGCCATGGGTGCCAATGTAACTGGCCGGAGCCTTCTGCGTCAAGTACTTTGCAATGCAAAGTCAAGCGGAGGTAACGGAGTGCCCGGTGAGGAGATAGGTTCTTGGGGATGCCTTCATTGGTTGACCACGCCTTCCCGGAGAGTCACCCATGCGCGTTTACATCTCCGTCGACATGGAAGGTGTGGCCGGCGTCGTGCACGAGTCCCAGACCGACCCGACCAATCCCGCCTGCGCCGCCGAGTACGCCCGCTTCCGGCGGCTCATGACGGCGGAGGCGAACGCCGCCATCGAGGGAGCGCTGGCGGCCGGCGCCACCAAGCTCGTGGTGAACGACAGCCATTGGTTCATGCGCAACCTGCTCGCCGAAGAGCTGCATCAGGCGGCCGAGCTCCTGTCAGGCGACCCCAAGCCGCAGTCCATGGTGGAGGGGATAGACGGCGGCTTCGACGCCGCGGTGTTCATCGGCTACCACGCCCGCGCCGGCACGCGCCACGCGATCCTCGACCACACCTACGCCGACCGCATCCACGACGTGCGCCTCAACGGGCGTCCGGTCGGCGAGCTCGGCATCAACGCGGCGTTTGCCGGTGTCGCCGGCGTGCCCGTGGCGCTCGTGAGCGGCGACTCCGCGCTCGTCGCCGAGGCGCGGGAGCTGTTGGGCGACCACGTGGCCGCCGTCGTGGTGAAGGAGGCGGTCAGCCGTCACGCGGCACAAAGCGTCGCGCCGGCGGTCGCTTGTCGGATGATCCGGGACGGGGTCACCGGGGCGCTCCGACGGAGTCACACGCCCTTCGTGCTCAAGCCCCCGATCTCCGTGGAGGTGGACTTCGCCCTGACGATCCACGCGGACATGGCGGAGCTGTGCCCGGGGGCGACGCGGACCGGCGGCCGCACCGTGGCGTACACGCACCAGGACTACCGCGAGGTGTTCCGCGCTTGGCGCGCGATGCTGAACCTGTCCGCGGTGGTTTGAGAGCGCGCTGACGAGAGGAGCTCGACGTCCGTGGGCCCAATCCTGAAGGATGGGCTCGGCAAGGCACAACGCTGAAGCGTAGGGTGCTTCAGCACAGTGCTGGCCGAGCCCACGCTTCAGCGTGGGAACAGCACCAGCCCGTAGTCGCCCACGATCCGGAACCCGAGCGATAGATAGGCGCGCTTTGCCGCAGGGTTGAGCGGGTCGGCGAACAACACGGCGTGCTGCACGCCCCGCTTGCGCGCGGCGACCAGGGAGCCCGCGACCACGGCGCGGGCGTAGCCGCGCCCCCTGAGCGCGGGCGGCGTCCAGACGCCGCCGATCTGCACGATCTCCGGCAGCATCGCATTGAACGCCGAGTACGCCACCGGCGTCGCCCCGTCGAGCAGCAGCCAACCCGCGCCCCGCTCCTCGAGTAGCAGCACATCTGCCC
Source organism: Gemmatimonadales bacterium (assembly GCA_035637455.1). Classification (GTDB taxonomy): domain Bacteria; phylum Gemmatimonadota; class Gemmatimonadetes; order Gemmatimonadales; family GWC2-71-9; genus 20CM-4-69-16. Next base: position 50,371 of record DASPXE010000104.1, on the reverse strand, counting down.
GGCACGCGGTCTCGAGCGCGGGAGCGTCGGTGGCGCTCAACGCCTCGAGCGAGAAGGCGACGCGCCACCGCACCACCAAGTCGAGCTCCGCCGGCTCGGGATGCCGGCAGCGGACCTGCCCCGCCGCGAGCGCCGGCGGCACGACGAGCTGCCGCAGGTCGAGCGCGTAGAGGTCCTCGCGGCTGTCTTTGCGCGCGCCTCTGTCCTCGAGTCCCAGCCCGTGGCGCGCGGCCGCGACCTGTTCCCACGGGCCCGAGAAGCCGGCGACCGCGCGGCCGGAGCGTCGTACCGCCTCGCGGGCCAGGACCGCCACGTGCGCCGGCGCCTGCACCAGCACCATGCCGTTCCAGCAGTGCGCCGCGACCCCCACGATCTCGCCGCCTTCGAGCGCCGCCACGTACGTCGCCTGTCCCGGCGCGCCGCGATCGACGAGCCCGGCCGCGCGCGCGTTCGATCGCAGGAACATCGAGCTGTTCGCGTGGCGCGCGAGAAATGTCTCGAGCGCGCCCTCGTCCCCGGGTCGGAGCAGGCGCAGTTCCGGCATCGGTCTCCTCGCGCCAACGATACGGGCCATCCGGTTTCTTGTCACGCGGTTTCTACGTACAATTCCTCCCGCCACATGCGCCGCTTCACCGCTGCGGTCGCGCTCACGCTCGCCCTTGCCGGCTGCGAGCACACGGCCCCGTTCGCTCCACCGGACACGGGGGCGGATCGGCCGTTCGGCGCGGGGTCGCCGCGACGCGTCACGTTCAACCTCGGCGACGATCGCGCGCCCGCCTGGCTCCCCGACGAGTCCGGGTTCTGGTACTCCTTCGAGCGCGCCGATCGCGCCGACCGTGATCGCTGTCTCGCGCTGCTGCCGCCGGACGGAGGCCGGATCGCACGCACGCTATGCGACCGCATTCCCGCGGCGGACGACTCGACCGATGCCTGGACGGAGCCCGCCATCGATGCGGCGGGGCGGATCGCCTACGTGGCGATGAGCTCGCGCATTGGAGACGTCGCCCCGCGGGGCGGGGCGCTGGTGCTCGCGACAACGCCGGTGCTTACGACGGAGCGGACGGTCGTGACGCTGCCGTATCTCGGCTCGGACCAGGCGTTCCGTCAGGTGGCGCAGCTGCGCTGGCTCGGTTCCGACGCGCTGGTGTACGTCGTGCAACGCGTGGGCTACGTGGCCCCGTGTCGGGGCTGCGCGCTCGACACCGTGCGCACGGGCGTGGAGCTCGCCACGCTCGACCTGCGGGCGACCGCGGCGTCGCCGGTGGTGCTGCCGGGCACGCAGAATGCGTCCTCGCTCGGGACCGGGGAGAGCCCCGATGTGATCTACTACACGCTGGGCGGCGACTCGCGGGTGTTCCGTCGCGTGCTCTCCTCGGGCGCCGATTCCGTGGTACACGACTTCGGCGCCGCCGGGATCGCGCGGGACGTGCAGGTTGCCGGGCGCCGCCTCGTGGCCGTGGTCGGGGGCAACGTGCAGTTCGCATTCGACTCCGTCCTCGGCTACATGGTGCAGCGGGACGGCGGTGGGACGCTGCATCTCCTGGACCTCTCCTCCGGCGTCGATTCCACGCTGTCCGCCGCCGCGCAACCGTTCCGTCGGCCTGCGCTGTCTCCCTCGGGGACGCGGCTGGTGGCCGAAGCCATAACGGGCCGGAGCGCGGACCTGTGGGAGTTCGACCTGCCGTGACGCGGCGCGCCCTCCTGCCGGCGCTCGTGGTCCTCGGGGCTGCCCGCCTCGCCGCGCAGACTGGCGGTGCGATCGCCGGGCACGTGCGGGACGCCGTGAGCAACCAGCCGCTCGAGCACGTCCTCGTGACCGTCGACAGCGGCCCGCGGGGAGCGGTGACCGATGCTAGCGGCGCCTACCGCATCCGCGAAGTGCGGAGCGGTTGGCACCGGGTCAGGGCATCGCAGATCGGGTATCAGCCCGCCGTGCGCGACAGCGCGCTGGTGCAGGCCGGGGCGACCGTCACGGTCGACTTCGCGCTCCAGCCGCAGGCGGTCGCGGTGCCGCCCGTGACCGTGCAGGCGCGGCCCGACGTGGTACTCGACCCGCTGGCCACGGCCACGACGCAGCGGATCTCGGGAGCGGAGCTCCGGCGGCTTCCCGTCTCGAGCGTGGACGAGGGGATCGCCCTCTCGGCGGGGAGCGTGGGCGCGAGCTACCGCGGGGGCAGACTGGGGGAGCAAGCGTTCATCCTCGACGGCCTGGGGATGAAGAACCAGCTCGACGCCTCCACCGGGCCGCTCGGCGTGCGGCTGCCGCCGGATATCCTGGAAGAGGCCACGCTCGTCACCAACGGCTTCTCGGCCCGCTACGGGCAGGCTCTCTCGGGCCTCATCAATGTCGTGACCAAGGATGGGGGGGACCGCTGGCGGGGCCGCGCAGCCTACGAGACCGACCGCCCGGCTCCCGACGGCTGGGACTACGGTCTCGACCGAGCCGTGGCGGAGGCGGATGGGCCACTCGGTCGCGGCATCCGCCTGCTAGCCGTGCTGGATGCGACGGGGCGGCTCGACGCCGATCCGGTGAACGCCCCCGCCCCCCTCGAGGCGCGCGATCCCCGCAGCGGGCGCCCGTGGATCCTCCCCCACAACAGCGGCGAGACCTACGACGCCGCTGGCAAGCTCACGGTTCCGATCGGGAGTCGCGAGACGCTGCGGTTCTTTGCGCTGCGCTCGCTCGAGCAGCGCCTGCTGTACGACCCGGCGTTCAAGTACGACGACCAGTTCGCTCCAGGCGTCCGAGTCACGGGGACGCTGGCGAGCGCTCATTGGCAGCACGTGGCGGGGCCCCGCGTGGCGCGGCCGCTGTTGCTCGATCTCCGGGCGGGCTACTTCGCGCGCGAGTTCCTGCGGGGGACGCTCGCCGATCCGGTGCAGTACCGGTTCGGCGCGTTCACCGGGCGATCCATCCACATCGCCGGAGAGAGCATCGCCCGCGCCCGGGACACGGTCGCCGCCCGGGCGCCGATTCCCGGCCTCGCGCCGCCCGACCTCGCGGCGCACACACCGTGGGGCGTGCCGGCCTTCTTCCTGAGCGACGGGTCGCGCGGCGAGGTGGCTTGGAATCGTTTCCGCGACCTGCGCGCGCAGCTCGATGCCGACATCGGGCTCGGCCCGAGCGCGGACCTCTACTTCGGCGGGGCGGTCGTGGAGCAGCGGGTGCAGACCTTCGAGCGGGTCGTCGGGTTTCTGCCCGTGGGCGACACGGTGCCGCCCGCCGTGGCGTCCGATTTCTCACCGCGCAGCGCTGCGGCGTATACGGAGTCGCAGCTGCGCTGGAGCGATCTCGGCGTCACGCTCGGCCTGCGCTACGACCAGTTCGATCCGAGGGCCCGGATCCAGGGCGGGCGGCTCGGCCCGCGGCGCAGCCTGTCACCGCGGTTCGCCGTATCGACCGTGGTCCGCGGCGCCACCTTCGTCGCGAGCTGGGGCCGCTTCAGCCAGGCGCCGGACTTTCAGTACCTCGTCGACGCCGCCTTCGATGACACGAGCCGCACCGGCCGGTTCCGCCGCGGCAACCCCGACCTCGGGTTCGAGGAGGCGTGGCAGTACGAGTTCTCGGTACGCGACCGCCCGTCCCCCGAGACCTCGCTCCGGGTCAACGTCTACGTCAAACGGCTGGACGCACTGATCGCGTCGGTGCCGCTCGGTGTGGATCCCGACTCCGCCGTCTTCGGTAACGCCGACTTCGGCTCCGTGAAAGGGGCAGAGCTGATCTTCGAGCGGGAGTTGCGGGACTGGTGGGGCGTGCGGGCCGCGTACACGCTGCAGTCGGCCACCGCCACCGCCACGAACGCCTACCAGCTGCTCCGCCGGATCCGCATCGACACCCTCACCGGGGACACGATCAATCCGGCGCGGGTCGAATTTCCGCTCGACTATGACCGCCGGCACAGCCTCACCGTGATTCTCCAGGCGCGGATTCCCGACTCCCTCCGCGTGCCGCTGCGGTCTGCATTGGCGGGGCTCGAGGGCGCGGCCATCGTGCGCTTCGGCTCGGGGCTCCCGTTTACCCGCACTAACGCCACCGGCGACACGCTGCTGGGCCTGCCCAACAGCGAGCGGCTCCCGTCCCAGTCGACCGTGGACCTGCTGCTGCGACGACCGCTCAGGCTGTTCGGCCGCGCCGGCGGGATCTACTGCGACGTGCGGAACGTGCTCAACCGCCGGAACATCGTCGCTGTGCGACGGGATACAGGGGAGCTGACGATCGCCGCCGCCACACTCCAGACGATGGCGCAGCGCGCGTATACGGCACACCCGGAGCCAATCCCGTACGAGTCGCCGCGCTACCGCGACTGGGCGGACCTCGACCGGGACGGCTATGTCGCCGGGGCGGGCGAGCTGCTGCCGCTGTACCTCGCGGCGGCTCGCGACTTCGCGCAGCCCCTGTTCGCATACGGGCCGCCGCGCCTGGTGCGGCTGGGGATCGAAGTTGTGTTTTGAGCCGCGCCGTGTTCCCACCCTGAAAGGGTGGGCTCGGCCGGCACAACGCTGCAGCGTGTTGTGCTTCAGCACAATGTTGTGCCGAGCCCAGGCTTCAGCCTGGGATGACTCTCGGATCGAATCCGGTAATGACGACTGCGGGATACGACCTAGCTCTGCGGCGGCCGCACCTTGAACACTTGGAGTGACCGCGCGAGGATCCCGATCCCGCGCGCGTCCCCCGCCCGCCGCGGCACGGCGCGGTAGATCAGGATGACGAGGATCCAGGTGATCCAGCTCGATCGCTCGCTCCACGAGAGGCTGCGGAGCATCAGCCACGGCTGCGTGCAGGCGGCCGTCCACGGCTCCCAGTCGCCCTGGGCGAGGGCGATCGGGCGCGCGATCACGTGATTGGCCGCATAACCGTGCGCGCTGGGGCTCGACAGGTTCCAGACGCAGGTGACTTTGCCCCAGCCGTGGTTGTCGCTCGCGCCGACGACGAGGAGGTCGTGTTGCGCGGCGAGTTGCAACACGCGAGCGCGCAGGGAGGCGGGGAACCCGATCGCCTTGGGCGCGCAGTTCACGATCTCGAAGCCGTCCACGCCGGCGGCGACGAAGGCGTCGAGATCGTCCCAGTGGTTGGTCCAGTACTCGGGGAGCGACGCAAGGCCGAGCGCCCCTTGCCGGTGCAGCTCCGCGAACAGCCCGAGCAGCGCGCGCGTGTCCCGGTTAAAGACACGGCGGTCGATCGGGGCGACCGCGCCGAGGGCTACGATGTGCTGCGCGTAGACGCTCCACTCGACGCCGGGGAGCAGCCGAATCCGTGCATCGACGGCCCGGTCGAAGATGACGTTGTGGTCCGTGACGTAAGACGCCTGGAACCCCTGCGCGGCGTGCCAGGCGGCGAGGTCCTCGACCTGCCAGCCCGGCCGGCCGTCGTGGGACGCGGCCGTGTGAGCGTGGTAGTCGAGCACCGTCACCGTAGAGTCGGAGGCTATGAGCGACGGCACGGGCCGCGGCAGCAGGACTGCCGCGACACCCACGAGCACGATCCCGAGCGGTCCGACCACGGCACGGCGGAGCCGCTGCCCGAGAGTGCCGCGGCGCAGCGCGCCCCACGCCACGAGCCCGATGACCCACACCACGAGAAACGCGCGGGCGCGCGTCAGGCTCAGGAACGTCACGGCATCGAGCACGTTCGACAGTGGCGCCAGCACGGTGTAGCTGGCCGGCCGCACTAGGTCGGCACCCGCCGGGACCGTGCCGGTGACGGCGTCCAGCAGCGCCGGGAGCGGCTGGAGGGCCGAGACGAGCAGCAGCGCGAGCAGCGCGAGCGCGATCGGGTGGCGGCGCAGGAGATTCACTCGTACAATCTTGGTGATGAGAGCGATGGAAGCTACGGTCTTATGCCTGTGCGCGACCGCGCTCACGGTGCTCGGGCTGGCGTGCCAGCGACCGCCGCGCAGCCGGACGCCGCCAGCCGATGCCGGGACGGTCGTCACCGTCTACGTGCCGCCCCGGGCCATCGACCAGCTGATGGGCCGCTTGACGAGGGTGGCGGCGAGCCACCAGTGGGCGTTGTCGGTGCGAACCGATAGCGCCGCGGTTCGAGAGGCCGACCTCGTCGTCGCGGACAGCGCCGGCGCGCTGGTGGGGCGTCTCAGGCCGGGGTCGCCGGCCGCGGCGCAGGCGCGCCAGCTGGCGGAGGCGGTGCTCAGGTGAGCGACTTCGCCCGCGTTCCGGAGGTGGTGCTCGGGCCGCTCGCGGGACGCCCGGAGACCGACTGGTACAAGGCACCGCCGGGAAAGTGGAGCCCGGCGCAGATCGTGCACCATCTCGCGATCTCACTCGAACTCAGCGGCCGCACGTTCGAAGCGCGGCGCGGCAAGCCGCCGATGCGACGGCGTCGCCGCACACCGCGTGAGCGGCTCGGGTATTTCCTCGCCCTGCAGGTCGGGTGGATGCCGAGCGGGCGCGACGCTCCCGCGGCGACCCAACCCGCCGAGCGGCCGGACCCCCGCGGGGTGGAACGCCAGCTCCGCGACGGCGTGGCGCGTTTCCTGTCACTCGAGCGGGAGCTGCTTCCCGCACGCCGTCACGACCTATTCGTGAAGAACCCCGCGTTAGGGGACCTGACGCTTCCGGAGTGGCTGCGCTTTCACGTCCGCCACTGCGCGCACCACGCGAAACAGATCCGCGCCCGCCTCGCGTCGTGAGCCGGAAGAAGTGGAAGCTCACCGTCCGCGTGCCGAACCCGCGCGCGCCCGTCAAAGAGCGGCTGAAGACGCCGTCGCACAAGGTGCATCGGCACGCCAAGCAGTATCGCCGGCGTGAGAAGCATCAGCGCCCGCTCTCGGAAGGCGAGTAGCGCCGGCCGGCGGATCGCAACACCACACAACACGACGGCGGCTGCGGGTCCAGCACGGCCCGCATGCCCCGCGCCTGCACACCCTGGAGCACGCCCTCGAGCAAGGCGAGGTTCATGCCGCACACGAGCGCGCGGGATTGGTTCGCGAGAGCCGCGAACGGACAGTTGGCGAGATGCACGGAGCCGTTGCTCCGGGCCGGCTCGAAGCCGCACCACTCCAGCACGCCGAGCAGCCGGGCGAGCGGGCCGCGCGACGTTCCCGCGCCGCGCCGTCCCCGGCGCGCGTCCGCGCCCAGGCCGCGGCCCACGTCGCGGGCGGCGCGACGCAGCGCCCGCACGGCGGCGGGTGATCGCGCCTCCGTAAGCGCCTGCGCCAGCATCCGGCCGGCCAACTCGTAGCGCCGCCCCGGGAGCGTGAGGTCGAGCTGGTGTGCGGACCGGCGGTACAGCTTGGCGGGCCGGCCGGCGCCCGGCCCGCGCCGTCCGGTCAGGCGGCGGTAGGACGTCTCCAGCAGGCCCTGGCGGACCAGCTTGTCGAGATGGAAGGCGGCGAGGGCGCGCGAGATCCGCAGGGCCCGCGCCGCTTCGTCCCGGCCCACGTCGCGACGCCTGCGGGCGACGTAAAGATAAAGACCCCTCCGGACCGGTTCATGCAGCGACGCGATGGCGGCGATCTGGCGCTCGAGCTCGGATCGGTGCATGGCTGAAATCTACCAATCTGTTGCTTGTAATCACAGCGTATATTGCCGTTAGACGGGCGCCGGTGCGGGGAATGCGGAACTATACGTATGTCATCGTGGGTGGCGGGATGGCGGCGGATGCCGCAGCGGAGGGCATCCGGGCCGCTGATCCCGCCGGCACGCTCGGCGTGATCAGCGGCGAGCCGCATCCGCCGTACAACCGCCCACCGCTCTCGAAGGGCCTGTGGAAGGGAGAGCCGGAGGACAGTATCTGGCGCAAGGCGGCGCAGGCCGGCGGCGAGCTGCACCTCGGACGCCGCGCGGTGGGGATCGATCTCGGGGCGCGCACCGTCACCGACGACCGGGGCGCCGCGTACGGTTTCAAGAAACTGCTCCTCGCCACCGGGGGCGCGCCGCGGCGCCTGCCGCTCCAGTCGGACCAGGTGATCTACTTCCGCACCCTCGACGACTACCGCCGCCTACGCGGGCTCGCCGAGCAGCGCCTGCGCTTCGCGGTGATCGGAGGCGGCTTCATCGGAAGCGAAGTCGCAGCTGCGCTCCGGATGCAGGACCGGGACGTGACGATGCTCGTGCCCGAGGCAGGCCCCGGCGCGCGCGTCTTTCCCGCCGACCTCTCGCGCTTCCTCGTCGACTACTACCGGGCGAAGGGCGTCGAGCTGCGCACACAGGAAGGGATGGCGGGCCTCGGCACGCGGGGCGGGAAGTGCGTCGTGCGCACCACGACGCAAGGGGAGCTCGTCGCGGACGTGATCGTGGCAGGCCTCGGCATCCAGCCCAGCGTCGAGCTGGCGGAGCAGGCCGGGTTGCTGGTGGAGAACGGCATCGTCGTCGACGAGCTCTGCCGCACCAGTCATCCCGACGTCTACGCCGCGGGCGACGTCGCGAACTTCCACGCCCCTTCGCTCGGCTCCCGCATCCGCGTGGAGCACGAAGACAACGCCAACACCATGGGGAAGATCGCCGGGCAGAACATGGCGGGGCGCGCGTCGCCCTACGTTCACCTCCCCTTTTTCTACTCGGATCTGTTCGAGCTCGGCTATGAGGCGGTCGGGGACCTGGACTCGCGGCTGGAAACGGTGGCGGACTGGAAGACGCCATTTCGGGACGGTGTGGTCTACTACCTCAAGGACGGGCGCGTGCGCGGCGTCCTGCTGTGGAACACCTGGGGGCAGGTCGATCACGCGCGCGCGTTGATCGCGCAGCCTGGGCCGTTCCGACCCGAGACTCTCAAGGGGCGGCTGCCGGCCTAAGGCGCGCGCGCCCGCTCCCCTGCCGGAATCCACCCGGCCTCCTGAGCACGTCCCAACCATATAGTACAAGTAGTCATTTGTTATAGAGAAGCGCGGGCCCCGGGGTCAGCCGCTCAGAACTGGTATCCCGCAGCGACGTTCAAGTGGTTCGCGGCGAAGTCTCCGCTCGGGTACGTCGTCTGGAACCGCCGGAACTCGAGTGCGAAGCGGAGCGGTCCCCTCGGCCGGACGTCGACGTGCCCTTCGCACACGACGTTCTTGAGGCGTCCCTGGGGGTTCCCGAACGCGTCCTCGAGATCCCGGTCGTCGGGGTTGTCGATCCCACAGCCGCCGCCGAACATCACCTCGGGCCGCAGGCGGATGTTGACCTGGCCCCAGCCACCCTTGGTGCGAACCGGGACGCCCTGCGGGGGCGGCCCGAGGTTTTGGCCGATGCCGCCGCCGCCCAAGCCCGCCAACGCCTTCCCGACGAAGCCCTCGCCGATCAGCTCGACGACGCCGAGCCGGACGCGCGTGTCGACGGTGACGGCCTGCGACTGGAAGAGGCTGTCGCCCGAGGCGAGCCAGCCCTGATGGCCGCCGATCGCGATTTCGCTCGGGTCGTCGGTCGGCCCCCAGCCGAGCCGCACGCGGCTCTGCAGGTAGGGACGGCGGCTCCGCTCGGCGGAGTCGGGCTGGGTGGCGAACAGGCCCTGCGCGGCGCCCGCAGTCGGCGCCAGGACGGCAGCCTGGACTGCGAGGCGGAGCGTATACCCTGCCTCGGCGGTCACCCGGAACTGCGGGAGCCAGAGCCACAGATTCCCGGCGCCGGCGAAGTCGGGGAACCCGACCGACGCCAGGGAGCGCGGGCTGCGCTCCGCGACCAGGGGCGACTCCTGACCGAACAGCAGCTGCACGTGGGCCCACGCGACGGTCCCGACCGCGCGGCGCAGGCGCAGCAGCGGGAACGTGCGGCCGCCCGTGCTCGGTTGTTGGCCGCCGAAGAAATCGGCGTCTACTTCGCCGGCGAACGTCCCGCCCAGCACCTCGGGCTCCGTCACCGAGATACCGAGCCGCGTCTGCCGGATGGCACCTCCGCCGGCGCCCGCCGCCGGAAGCGAGTCCGCAAACTGGGGCACGTCGCTGTTGTTCACACGGGCGCTGTTGAAGAAGCCGTTGACCAGCACGGTGCCGGTCAGCTCGACGGTTCGCTTCGAGGTCGGAGCGCTCTGCGCGGCGAGCGGTGCGACGGCGGCGAGCGAGAGCAACAGGGTGGCTCGCATCACGGGGCACTCCTGGCGGTTTCGGTAGGACTACAGTAAGCTGCACGGCCTGAGGCGCAACAGGGAACGCACGGCATGCGGTGGACGGCGCTGCTCGCGGGCGTGTGTCTGGTGGGGCTGGGGGGCCTAGGCCACGGCGGTGCGGCGCAGCTGCGCGGCGCTCGCGTCGCCGGCCGGATCATGATGCTGGAGAAGGGGAACCACACGCCGTCGCCGGATCTCGGCGCCGCCGTCGTCTGGCTCGCGGGGCCCCCCGGGCCGGCGCGCCCCGGGATGGCCGAGATCGCCATCAACGACAAGCAATACGTGCCCGGCGTCGTGGTCGTGCCCGTCGGCTCCACGGTGCGGTTCACCAACCACGATCCCTTCGACCACAACGTCTTCTCGGTGAGCGAGCCCAACCAGTTCGACCTGGGCCAGTACGGCCGGGGCGAGACGAAGGAGTGGACCTTCGCAGGGCCCGGGCTGGTGCGCGTGTTCTGCAACGTCCACCCTCGCATGGTCGCGTTCGTTCAGGTGATGGCGACCCGCCATTACACGCAGCCGGGTCGGGACGGGAGCTTCGTGCTCGAGGACGTGCCGCCCGGGCTGTACACGCTGCGGATCTGGCACGAGCGGAGCCCGGAGGTGGCGCGCGACCTGACGGTCGGCCCCGCGGGCGTGACCGGTCTCGAAGTCCAGCTCGATGCGCGCGGCTTCCGCTGGGTCCCACACAAGAACAAGTACGGCAAAGACTACCCGACGAATGCCGGACGCGAGCGGTATTAGGCCGGCGCGGCTCGGCCTCACGGCGAAGGTCTTCCTCGCCGCGACGCTGCTCGTGGTCGTCGTGCTCGGCGTGACGTTCGGCCTGACGTCGCTGCAAGCGCATCGGACCGCGGACGAGTCCATCCGGCGCGCGCTGGTGGGCCGACGCCGCGGCGTGCAGGCGTTCCTCGCGGGTCGCACCGCCGCGTTCGCCGGGATGAGCGGCGTGAGCCTCCAGGTCCCGCAGTTCCGCGAACGCCTGCTGAAACGGTCGCGCAGCGACGTGCTCGATCAGGCCGAGGAATACCGGCACCTGCTGGGCGCGTCGTGGGTGCTCGTGACGACCGACCGGGGGTTGCTCGTCGCTCGCACTGACTACCCTGAAGAATTCGACATCGATCTCTCCCGCGGCGCGCTCATCGCCCAGGCGTTGTCCGGAGAGCAAGCCGGCGGGGCGTGGCTGGACGACCGCGCTCGCAAGCTCTACATGGCTGTGGCGATTCCCCTCCGGGCGTCCCCGGACGCGGCGCCGCAGGGCAGCCTCGTCGCCGCGTACGAGGTCAACGACACGCTGGCGCAGGAGATCAAGCAGGCGACTGGCTCGGACGTCGTCTTCTTCGCCCTCGACACGTTGGACCGCCCGCACGTGGTGGGGAGCACGCTGCCCCGCGAGGAGATCGAGCCGGCCCTGGTCGCCGACACCGTGGCCTTGCGCCGGCTGGGGCAGGACTCGGCGGGGGTGGATCTGTCCGCACAGGTGGCGGGGGAACACCTCATCGGCCTCGCGGGGCCGATCCGTTCGGCCGGCGGCAGCGTGTACGGCGGCTTCGTCTCGTTCCGCTCGCGGGACGCCGAGCTCGCGGCATTCCGGGCGCTGCAGCGCACCACTGTGGTTGCGGTCGGGCTCGGCATCGGACTGGCGCTGGTGATCGCCTTCGGGCTGGCGCGCCAGATCGCGGGTCCGGTGCGGCGGCTCGCCCTGGCGACGCGCCGCCTCCAGGACGGCGACTACAGCGTCGAGATTGCCGTGACGTCGGGCGACGAGATCGGCGTGCTGTCGCAAGCGTTCAAGCGTCTCGTGGAGGACCTGAAGGAGAAGGCCGCGCTAGTGGAGTACATGATGGCGGCCTCCCGTGCCGGGCCCACCCACCCGACCGCGGTCATGTCGGGCCGCGACGTGCTGCGCCCCGGCAGCGTGTTCGCCAATCGCTACGACGTGAAGGAAGTGCTCGGCATGGGCGGCATGGGCGTCGTGTACCGCGCGTTCGACCGCCAGCTGCAGGAGCCGGTGGCGATCAAGACGCTGCGCCCGGAGATCCTCGCGGGCGACAGCGTCGCGCTGGAGCGCTTCAAGCAGGAGATCCGCCTCGCGCGCAGGATCTCCCACCGCAACGTGGTCCGCACCTACGACCTGGGCGAGGTGAACGGGATGTACTACCTCACCATGGAGTACGTCGAGGGGACGTCGCTCAACCAGCTCATCTCGAGTCGCGGCCGACTGCCGATCCCGGTCACGCTCACCGTCGGCAAGCAGTTGTGCCGCGCGCTCGAGGTGGCGCACGAGCAGGGGATCATCCATCGCGACATCAAGCCGCAGAACATCGTGGTGGAGCCGAGCGGGTTCCTCAAGGTCATGGACTTCGGGATCGCCCGGCTCGCGAGCGCGCCGCAGGGAAAGGGGCTGACGCAAGAGGGAGCGTCCATCGGTACGCCCGATTACATGTCGCCGGAGCAGCTGTCGGGATTGGAGCTCGACGCGCGCAGCGACCTGTACGCCGCGGGCGTGGTCCTGTTCGAGTGCGTCACCGGCCGCGTACCGTTCGACGGGGAGTCGGTGTACGCCATCGTCGCGAAGCATCTCGAGGAACCGGCGCCGGATCCGCGCCAGTTCAACGCGGACGTACCGGAGGCGCTGTCCCAGGTGATTCTCAAGGCGATGGCGAAGGAGCGGGGGGACCGGTACCAGACCGCCGGGGAAATGCACGACGCCCTGGCGGCGATAGGCTAGATGCCTCCAAACCAGGGATACCCCTGATCCTCCCAGTACCCCCCTGGTCGCCGGTCCATGAACGTCATCGACACGAGGTACTTCGTCATCTTGTATCCGAGCTTCGTGGGCGAATAGAGTCGCAGCGGCGCCCCATGGGCCGGCGGCAGTGGGTTGTCGTTCATCCCGTAGGCCAGGATCGTCTGCGGGTGCAGCGCGCTCGCCATGTCCCAGCCGTTCGAGTAGTCGGAGTCGAACGAGACGAACCGGATGTACCGCGCGGCGGCGAGGGGTTGGCAGCGCTGCACGATCGCCGACACGGGCACGCCGTGCCACGTCGCGACCGCCGACCACCCTTCGACACAGTGATGCTTCACCGTGTACGTGACCCGCGGCATCCCCATCAGCTCGTCGAGCGAGAGATCGAGGGGCTGCGGCACGAGGCCGTCCACGCGGAGCCGCCAGGCGCTCGGGTTCTCCAGCATCGGCATGGTGGCGGAGACGAAATAGCTCGGCAGCATCGCGCTCCGCTCCGCCGGTGAGTAGGTCCGGGCCACGCGCGTGGAGGAGAACAGCAGCTTCTCGCCGACCCAGTCATTCAGTCGGCTGATGTCGAGCAGCCGGGGGCGCAGCGCGTTGCCTCCGTCCCACCCGCATGCGGCGGCGAGCGATGCCGCGCCCCCCGCCACGCCCAGCTTCACGAACGCCCGCCGGTCGAGACCCGGCATCTGTCGCTCAGTCATGGCTCGGGAATCTCCCCCGATAGCGGCCGGTGAGCATCGCCTGGAACGACGCGGGGTCCACGACGAACACCAGAATCACGTGGGTGATCGTGAAGGCAACGAAGATCCACACGATCCAGAAATGCCAGTAGCGTGCGGCCTGGAACCCGCCCAGCAATGCGGTCAGCCAGCCGAACTGCACCGGCTTGTAGATGGCGAGGCCGGTCAGCACCGCGAGCGCGCCGAAGAGGTAGATGCTGGTGTAGGCGAGCTTCTGGAGCGGATTGTGCTTGCCTTGCGGCGGGTGATCTAGACGGAGGTGGAGGTAGTATTGCGCCATTGCGACCGCGCCGCGCACGTCGCGCGGGCGAAACAGCAGCGCGCGCCACTCGCCGCTGCCCACGAGGTAGCCGAGGTAGAGCAGCCCCACCGTCACGAGAGGCCACATCAGGGCGAAGTGCCAGTTCAACGCGCCCGCGAGCCAGCCGCCGAGCCGGCTCCAATGGGGGAAGCGGGTGTCGTCGAAGGGGCTGGGGAAGAACGGGCCGCCGCGGTTCCCGAAGCGGGCGTAGGCCTCGTAGATCTGCAGGCCGCTGGTGATCATCCCGGCGACCAGGAACAGGGTCGCCCAGTGGGTGAGGCGGACAATCCAGTGGTGGCGGTGGACGGGGGCGCGGCGAGGCGCCGCGGGTGGTGCGAGAGGCGGGCCGTCGGTCATGGGTCGAATATATTTCACCTCATGAGGTACGCCATGCTGCTCGCACTCGGATGGGTCACGGCCTGCCAGGCGCGCGGTGTGAGCAAGGTGACACACACCGCTGATTCGGTGGATCTCGCCGCGTTCGTGCCGCGTGACTCGACCGACAGCGCGCTCCGCACGCCGCGGGTCATCACGGAGCCGAGCGTGGTGCTGTTTTGGCTGCCCGCGGCCGATACCCTCGGGGCCGACGACCAGGCGGAGGCCTTCGACGATCTCAAGTACTATACCGAGCAGGTCGCCGCGACGCTTCAAACGAACGGGATCCGGCTGCTCGCGACCAACGCCGAGACGGTGTATGTCGCGCTGCCGAACCGCCAGCGGCGGGCCGTCCTGCTGTCGGGTCTCGATTATCCCTTCGGGTATCTCCTCGTCGATCCGGGCGGTCCCGAGCGGATCCTGACGGGCGTGTACGCCGACGAAGACCTGCTGGACGAGCTGCGCGCCTACTTCGACATCTCGGACGACTCGACCGCGGTGCAGCCCCGGATCACCACCTGAGCGCCGTCCTGGCCCAGGCTCCCGAGCTGGTCCTCGCGGGCGGCGAGGTGCTGCTGCACGAGGGCGGTTGGCGTGTAGTGCGGGCGGATGTGGTGGTGGCGGGCGGGCGGATAGCGGCGGTAGAAAGGCCGGGGGAACGGCCGGGGAAGGGGGAAGCGGGAAGGGGGAAGCACCCCGCTCTTCAGGTTCGCGATTGCAGTGGCTGTCTCGTCATCCCCGGCCTCATCCAGGCCCATATCCATCTGTGTCAAACGCTGTTCCGCGGGCTGGCCGACGATCTGCGTCTGGAGCAGTGGCTCACCCGCCGCATCTGGCCGCTCGAGGCGGCGCACACCGAAGAGACCGTGTACTGGTCCGCCATGCTCGGTGCCGCCGAGCTGCTGCTCGGGGGCACGACCGCGATCCTCGACATGGAAACGGTGCGTCACACCGAGGCGGCCTTCCGGGCGTTGGAGCGCATCGGCCTCCGGGCGGCGGTGGGGAAGTGCCTGATGGACGCGCACCCGGAGGGAGCGCCGCTCGAGCTGGCGGAGTCGACGGACGCGGCGCTGGCGGAGGCCGAGAGCCTGGCGCGCCGCTGGCACGGAGCGGCGGGCGGTCGGCTGCGCGTCTGCTTCGCGCCGCGGTTCGTGCCGAGCTGCTCCGGCCCGCTGCTGCGCGCGGCCAGCGAGCTGGGAGAGCTGTTCGGCGCGCAGCTCCACACGCATGCGGCGGAGACGATCGTGGAGCGGGAGACGGTGCTGCGGACGACCGGGATGGAGGAGATCGCCTACCTCGACTCGGTGGGGATCACGGGGAAGCGCGCCGCGCTGGCGCACTGCGTCTGGGTGGACCAGCATGAGATCGCGCGGCTCGCGCGCCAAGGGACGAACGTGGTGCACTGCCCGTCGTCCAATTTGAAGCTTGGCAGCGGGGTGGCGAGGGTGCCGGAGATGCTCGAGGCGGGCTGCCGCGTGGCGCTCGGCGCGGACGGAGCGGCGTGCAACAACCGGCTCGACGCCTTCGCGGAGATGCGCCTCGCCGCGCTCATTCAGAAGCCGCGGCTCGGCGCGGACGTGCTCCCCGCCGGAACGGTGCTCGAGCTCGCGACGCTGGGCGGGGCGCGAGCGCTCGGGCTCGAGGACGAGATCGGCTCGATCGCTGTGGGCAAGCGCGCGGACCTGATCGTGATCGACCTGCGCGACCCGCACGTCACGCCCGCCGGCGCGGATCCCGTGTCCCACCTCGTCTACGCCGCCCGCGCGAGCGACGTGCGCGATGTGTTCGTGGACGGTCGGGCCGTGGTGCTGGGGCACGAGCTCGTGACCACGCCGATCGACGCCATCGCGCGGGAAGCCGGTCGTTGCGCGGCGGAGCTGCGGCGGGCGGCGCGACTCGCCTGATGCTGATGAGGAGAACGGTCTAACGCATGTTCCTCCCATCCGTCGTCGTGCTCTTCACGCTCGCCGCCCAAGCGCCCGCCGACTCGGACGGCGCGGCGCTGTATCAGGCTTGGTGCAGCAAATGTCACGGAGCCGACGGACGGGGCAGGGCTGCGGCGACGACGCGTCTCGCCGTGCCGCCCGCCGACCTCCAGGAATGCAAGGCGAGCACCGCCGAGACCGAACAGCGGTGGATCGGCATCGTGACGCAGGGCGGGGCGGCGTTCGGGCTGTCGCTCGATATGCCCGCTTTCGGGGAGGCGGGGACGCAGGCCCAGATCCGCGCCGTGGTGCGCTACGCCCGCTCGCTGTGCGGCGAACCCGGGTGGCCTCCCGGCGAGCTCAACTTCCCGCGGCCCTTCCTCGTCGAAAAGGCGTTTCCGGAGAACGAGTGGGTGGTCACGGCAGCGCGGCGCGAGCAGGCGCTGGTGTACGAGCGCCGCTTCGGCAAACGGCTGCAGCTCGAGGGCGAAGCGCGCACCGCGTTCGATTCGCTCGACCGGCCGTTCGACGGGGTGACGGCGTCCGTGAAGTACAACCTGTGGCACAGCCTCGAGCGCCGCGCCCTCGCGAGCCTCGGCTTGGAGGCGACACCCCCGCTCGGCCGTCAGGAGAACTGGGAGATCGAGCCGTTCTTCGCCTTTGGAGCGCAGCCGGGTCGGGGGCTATTCGTGCAAGGCGAGATCGTGGCCAGCTGGGAGGAGACCGAGGGGATCACCGGGTTCTCCTACCGGCTGGGCGTGGGGCGGGAGGTCGGCCGGGTCGTGCCGATGCTCGAGGCCGGATGGATGGTGCCGCAGAAAGGGGAGCACACGCTGTCCCTCTATCCACAAATGTGGGTTCGGCTGTCCCGGTTGGGCCACGTGGCCGCCTCGCTCGGCGCCGAGCTGCCCGCCGTGGGCCCCGAGCCGCGCCACCCGCGGCTCATCGGGTTCGTGCTGTGGGATTACGGGGACGCGGGGCTGTTGCGGGGGTGGTAGGGCGCGAAGGGTGGTGAGGGACCGCCGTCCCAGCTCGGCGCGGGGGGTGAGCGAGGCAGAAGCGATCGACGTGGCAGCCACGCTGGTGCGCGCGACAGCTGCTATTTCGGGGGTGATAGCTTCGCGCCGTTGACGTTGAACCGCTGAATCGTCTCGGTGAGCCTGGCCGCCGCCACCGAGAGCTGCTGCGACGTGGTCGTGAGCTCGCCCAGCGAGGCGATCTGCGGTGCCACCGCCCCGGACGTCTGCGCGGCGTCGCGGGCCGCTGTCCGCGATCCCGACCACCTCTTCCATCCGGCGAGCTGCCGGCCGCGGGGCCCGAGCCGCGCCACCCACGGCTCATCGGGTTCGTGCCTGTGGGATTACGGGGACGCGGGGCTATTGCGGGGGTGGTGGTGCGCCGCGGGTGGTCGCAGTGCGATGATGCGGGGTTTGGTCGTGGTGCGATGATGCGTGGCCTGGTCGCAATGCGATGAATGGTGGTTTCGTTTATGAGGGACTGAAGTCCCAGCTCGGCCGCAGCGCGTCCTGAAGGACGCCTCGAGAGCGCGCGTTCTTTAGGACGCCCCACGCGCCGAGCTGGGACTCTAGTCCCTCACAACGTGAATCCAGTCCGCGGTACCCTGATGGCCGGTGCCCCGAGCGATCGGGGCTCCGGTTTGCGCCCTGCCATTGACGTTGAACCGCTGAATCGTCTCGGTGCGCCACGCCGGCGCGTGTGGCGTGCTCCCGTGCGCCTCGAACGTTCCCCGAAAGTGTCTCGCGTGTTCATTGAACGTTCATTGAACACTCGAGACACTCGCGCCTCTGTGTAACGCGTAAGTCCGCAAGAATCAACGCCGCGTAGATCGCAACGTGTGGTACACTCGATGCTTTGACAGAGGGCGAACCTTGTTTCGGGGTTACGCCCATGTCGGCTCGATTCGCACCGCGCGACGAAAAAGTCCAACCGTGTCCAGGAAATTCTTGGAATTCTTGGCCACGGGTCCGACCGGGGCGAAGCGCCTCTAAGCCCCAACTCGTTGTAGCACAAGCAACGGCCCTTCTTCCTCCACGCGGCACACCCGATGCCTTGACAGGGGGCGAACCTTGTTTCGGGGTTACGCCCATGTCGGCTCGATTCGCACCGCGCTGCCTCCTGTGCCACGCCGCCGCCCACGCCTCTTTCGCCCTGCTTGCGCTCGCCGCGCTGCTCGGGGCGAGCCCAGCGAGCGCCGGAGGGACCCCCCGCCGGAGCCACCTTGCCGCTCGAGCGCGGCGAGCGCTGGGCGTGACTGTTACGCCGAATCCGGGCGTCGCACCCGAGCGCTCGCCGTACACGAACGGGTACGCCGCGTTCTTCACCGTCAAGAACACGGGCACGCAGTCGGACACGTATACCTTCAGCTGCGGCGCGTCAAGCAACGTGACGTGCCTGCCGCCGGTGCCGATCAGCGCCACGCTCGGCCCGGGGAATTCCACGAGCGTGCAGGTGACCTACAACGTGGGCGCGCAAGGCGCGGGGTGGGTACAGCTCACCGCCGAGGGGGCGAACGGTGTCGGCAACGGCGCGCAGACCATCCCGGTGGGCCGCACGCTGCTGGTAACGCCCGATGGCGCCGTGGAGCCCACGCGGCGAGCGAACACGGGAAGCGACAGCACCGTGTTTACCGTCCGGAACGCCGATAGGGTGTCGCTGACGTACTCGCTGACGTGCACAGGGTCGGCGAACGTGACGTGCGGGACCGTGAACCCGTCGTCCTTGACGCTCGCAGCCGGCGTCTCGGGGTCTGTGACTGTCCATTACTCCGTGGGACCTGCCGGCACAGGCACGCTGAGTCTCACCGCGGCGAGTGGGAACATCAGCGACGCTGGCTCGTACACCGTCCCCGTCGCTGCCCCGGGCGGCGCCCTCGTGGATTTCAGGCCCTACAACTACGCCAAGCAGGATTACGGCCTGTGCGCCGTCGGCTGTTTTGCGACCGTCTACGCGCAGAGCACGGTGCCCTACTTCTCGCTCGATGCGCCGCGCAGCGTCACCCTCGTCTATAACAGCGACCGCGTGAACCCCCGGCCGTTCGTGCACGTGGAGGTGACCCCGGACACGGGCTACACGCCGACCGAGTACCAGCTGCAGGTCAAGGTCAACGGCGCCTTCGTCACGTTCGTGAACGGGGACCAAACGCTCCGCTTCGCCTATCCGGGGCGGTCGACGGTCCGCCTGGGGGCGCAGTTCGACGCGTCGGCATACGCCACAAATGTCTACCCCATGGATATCCTGGTCTCGGCCTATTACGCCGGCAGCCAGAGCTTGATCACCACGTCCCTGACCACGAAGCTCGTGGTCGTGAACGAGACGGGCTCCGCCATCGCCGCGGGCTGGACCCTTGGGGCCATTCAGCGGCTCTATATCCAATCCGACAGCTCGGCGCTAATCACGGAGGGAGAAGGGAGCGCCGTCTACTTTGCGAAGGTCGGCGGATCCTGGGTGTCGCCCGCGGGGGAGTTCTCGATCTTTGGGTGGAGCGCCGTGGGCGGCACCACGTTCGCGCGCACCTACCCGGACCTCTCGCAGGCGCTGTTCGATAATGCGGGCAAGCTGGTGCAGCTACGCGACCGCTTCAACAACGTGACGACGATCGTGTACGATGGGAACGGCCGCGTGTCGCAGATCAAGGACCCGATGAACCTCGCCCTCACGCTCGGCTACGGCGCCACCGGCTTGGCGACTATCCAGGATCCGAGCAGTCCGGTCCGTACCACGACGGTGACGGTCGACGCGAGCCGCAAGCTCACGGCCATCGGGGACCCCGATAACGACAGCACAAAGTTCGTCATCGACGCGACGTTCCAGTTGTGGAAGGTGATCGACCGCCGAGGGGATACCACGCAGTTCGGCTACGACAGCCCGAACTCCTCCCACAAGCTCACGTTCATCACCTACCCGAAGGTTGCGATCTTCGGCGCGGGCACCGTGTCGCCCACGGAGAGCCACTATCCCTGGCAGACCGTCGGCGTTCCGTATGCCTCGACGGCGATCACCCCGGCCACCGCACCGCTCGCCGACACGATCCGGGCGCGGATCGTCGACTCGCGCGGCTACACCAGCGTGCTCCAGGTGGACGCGTTTGGCGCCGTCCGGCGCGTCGACGACGCGTTGAACAGAACAACCACATTCACGCGCGACGCGGACTCGCGGATGGTGCGGGATAGCTCCCCCCCGGGCCACATCGTGCGGCGCAGCTGGAGCGGCCCGAACCTCATGCAAGTGTGGGACAGCACGACCGGCCGCACGATCAACTACGTGTATGAGACCACCTGGAACCAGCTCACCCAACAGGTCGGCGATGCCGATTCAGCTTGGAGCTACTGGTCGGGCGGGAAGGTCGACAGCACCCGGGTGGGGAAGGCGTCGCAGCCGGTCACGAAATACACGTACGATTCCCGCGGACGGCTGCTGACCGCCACGGACCCCGGCGGACACCAAACCAGCCGCACGTACGACACCGGCAACAGCTGGATGAATACGGCCTCCGTCATCGCGGTGGGTGGCACCACGTCCTTCACCTACGACGGTGCCGGGCGTGTTGCGACGACCACGGACCCCTACAGCCACAGCACGACCGTCCAGTACGACGCGGTGAACCGCACCGCGAAGACGATCGGTCCGCTCGTGGACACCACCATCTTCACCTACGATTCCCTATTCCTGCGGCAAGTGCGGGACCCGATCGGTCAGGTCTACCAGCTCGCGCATAACGCCCTCGGGTGGCTCGTCGCGCGAACGGATCCGGCGGGGAGGCAGGACCAATATCAATATGACAAGAACGGCAACATGCGGCAGTGGATCAACCGCCGCGGGCAGACGATCGCGTGGGGGGCGTACGACGCGCTCAACCGGCGGACCTCCGTCACGGCGGACCAGAAGACCACGACCTTTCTCTACGACGCGCACGACGGCTACACCGCGGCCGCGAATGGCGAGAGCACTGACACCCTGAAGCTCGACGCCGCGGGCCGTCCGGCGTATCAGGTGAGCGTGCGGGCGGGCACCCGCTACGAGCTGCAATCCACGTACAACATCCGCGACCTCCGGACGGCACTGCAGCTCAACGTGCCCTGGACAGCCACGATCGGATACCATTACAACGCGTATATGCAGCTCGACACGCTCACGGATCTCGCCGGCGGGCAAACGGCGATCCATCGTGACGGCGACCTCTTGCCCGACACCCTGTCGTTGCCGAGCGGTCTGGGAATTGCCGGTCGGTACCCGGCGCCGCACGGCACCGGTGAGGTCAGTTTCACCGACGGCGCCGTCAACTACGCCATCGGCAAGCGATACGACTACAACAATGTCGGCCAGGTGGCCGACCGCT
The DNA here is from genome assembly GCA_035637455.1 of Gemmatimonadales bacterium. Taxonomy (GTDB): domain Bacteria; phylum Gemmatimonadota; class Gemmatimonadetes; order Gemmatimonadales; family GWC2-71-9; genus 20CM-4-69-16. The sequence continues at coordinate 28,886 of DASPXE010000104.1, read as the reverse complement.
ATAACGTGCGGATGGACACCGGGCGTGAGTTTCGCTACGACGCGCTGCTTCGGGTATCGGCCTTCCTCGATTTCTTCTTGGACTGTGGCGTTGACACCTGGGATTCGATCCACGGCTACGGCTGCAGTGCGCCGGTCAAGACCTACCAGTCGAACCAGGAGTTCTACACCTACGATAAGGTCGGCAACCGCACCGACCACGGCGCTACGCCGCCGGACCTCGGGAACCGCCTGCGCGTGTTCGACGGCTACAACATGGATTACGACGCCGACGGGAACCTGACGCGGAAATACAAGACGGACCTGAGCTTCGATCAGTACCTGTATTGGAGCGCCCTCGGCCAGCTCGACAGCGTGAAGACGAACGGCGTCATGGTGCGGTTCGGCTACGACGGGTTCGGGCGCCGGGTGCGCAAGTCAACGACTACCGCGACCACGCGGTACCTCTACGACGGGGACGACCTGTTCGCCGAGGTTGATGGGAGCGGCAACCGGGTGGCCGAGTACACGTACTATCCGGGCGTGGACCAACCGCACAGCATCCGGCGCCATGCCGCGGCGGACTCAGTGTTCTATTATGCGCAAGATGTCTCGGGGAACGTGTTCGCGCTGACCAATAGCGCGCACACGGTGATGGACCAGTACCAGTACACGCCGTACGGGGCGGACGACGCGGGCTTTCCGCAGGGGAGCGTCGAGAACTCGTTGCGGTTCGCCGCGCGCCAGCTCGATACCGAGACCGGCTTCTATTACATGCGGGCGCGGTACTACGACCCGCAGGCGGGGCGGTTCGTGTCCGAAGACCCCGTCGGCTTAGAAGACGGTGTGAATCGTTACGCCTACGTCCACGATCAGCCAACGAATGCCACCGACCCCTCTGGTGAGTGCAGTCGACCTAACACAACGTCGGGAACCGTGGGAGTGTGCATCTCAGCTTTTATCAGAAGAGGGAAGCTCGGGATTGCGGATCGTCGCGGGTTCAGAAGTTGGGGAGGTACCTCCAAGATCGAATTGTCCTGGGTTTTCGACCTCAATACTGGCGCGGCAACCTTTTCCTGGGGGATTGGCACCACATACGGGTTGACTGGAATTGGCGACGTGTCCCATGGCGAGTTCTACGATCCCTCGACGGGGTGGAGCGTCTTCGCGGCTGGGTGGGCGCAGAGCTTCTTCGGATGGGAGAACGAGATCATCACCGGAATTTCCTATCCATCCGCGATCGACTTCGCCCTTGGTTTCACACTAAGCCCTGACGGGACCAGTCTGTCCGGTGCACTCTGGGAAGAGGGGTTTCCATCTTGGGAGGCGTGGCTTTACACTATAGACGCAATCGAATTTCTGGGAGGCCTTGAAGAGGATGTGCTCGCCGACTTGAGCGCTGGTCTGATCGTTGAAGTTCCGTTGCAAGGACCGAAACCAAAGCGATAGCGACAGATAATGGAGACGCGCGCAGACAGGAGGGTGAACCAAGATGAGGGCACAGCTGGCGGAACTGCCTCCATGGTTCCTTGAAGGCGCCTTGAGGCGACCCCTTGCGTCGTGGGTAACCAGCCTCGTCGTTGTCCTTGCACAAGATGGTATCGGCGCCCCGGGCAGCACGCAGGCGGCAATTCCGAGGTGCATTTACTCGGCCGCGCCGGATACGACCGGTTGGCAAATGAAAGCCGCCTCTGTTGCACCTGCTCGCTTCCGTGCCCCGACACCGTTTCGGGAGGTGAACCTGCCACACGCGATCACCCTGGGTCAGGCAAACCCCCGTGGCGCCGCGCCCCGCCTCGACGTCGAAAAGTGGAGGGCTCCGGTCCTGGGGATGGAGCTTGTGCTGACACGCTGGCGATCCAAGGCTGGGAGCTCGCCAGGACAGGTTGCTCGATCCCAGCTGGACCGCGACGTCACCATATGCAGCGACACAATCGGGGGCGTACCCGTTGTAGTCACGTCAAAGCGTATGGGTAATCCACGGGACACCGGCAGCTCGGAGTATAATGTCTACGCCATGTTTGCTCTTGCTCCTGGCGACTTCTTGATTGCCGGCTCGACAACGGGCGACCAAGCAAGTCAGCAAATGGCCATCACGATCATCCGATCCATTCGCTTTCAAGAGCGCTCTAATCACTAGACCATGCGTCGTAGTCGGCGTTGACGGTGAGCGTGTGAAAGACCAGCTGCAGCTGTCAGTCGTCAAGAGACACGACTACACCGACGTCGGCCAAGAAGCCGACTGCTGTTTTATGTCCTGCCGTCGACGTTGAACCGCTGAATCGTCTCGGTGAGCCTGGCCGCCGCCACCGAGAGCTGCTGCGACGTGGTCGTGAGCTCGCCCAGCGCGGCGATCTGCTGCTCCGTCGCGGCGGAGGTCTGCTCGGCGCCGTGGGCGGCGCTGTCCGCGATCCCGGCCACCTCTTCCATTCGCTGCACCACTTCGCGCATGCGGCGCAGCTGCCCTTCGGTCTCGCCGGCGAACCCCGTGGCGACCTGCACGGTCGCGTTCAAGTCCGCCAAGATCGCGTCGAGCGCCTGGCGCACAGCGCTCGAGACGGCGTCCACTCCCTGGGCGGTGCGCCGGCCCTCGTCCATCGCCGCGATGACCTCGGTGATCTGCCCCTGGGTCTGGCGCACCCGGGCACGCACCTCCTCGGCCGAGCGCGCGCTTTGCTCGGACAGCTTGCGCACCTCGTCCGCGACGACTCGGAATCCGAGCCCGTGCGGTCCCGCCCGCGCGGCCTCGATGGCGGCGTTCAAGGCGAGGAGATCGGTCTGACTCGCGATGCGGGTGATCGAGTCCACGAGCTTCCCGATCTCGCGCGACCCCTGCTCGAGGGTGCCCGCGGCGTGCGACACCTGATCCAGATGCGCGACCAGGCTCACGAGCAGCTCGCCCGCCCGCGCGATCTCCTCGCCATGACGCCGCGCCTGCTGCGCCACCGCGTTGATCTGGCGCTCGGCCTCCTGAGCCCGGCCGTGCAGCTGCGCCGCGATACTCGCCGCCGCTTCGGAGTCCTCGCGTCCGTGGCCGATGAGCTGGCGCTGCCGCGCCGTGCCGCTCGAAAGTTGCTGCGTAAGGCCTGAGATCTGCTGCGACGCCGTCTGCAGCTGCGGGGCGGAGCCGGCGAGCTGCTGTGACAGCGCCGCGAGATCCTGGGCCTGCTGTTGCACCTGCCGGATGATCTGCGCGATCGCCGCGGTGGTGCGGTTCACGCTGAGCCCGAGGTAACCCAGGTCGTCGAGCTCCTGGTCCGCCACCTGCACGGTGAGATCGCCGCCCGCCACCCGCGCCAGCGTCGCGCGCGTCGTCCGCAGCCGTGTCACGATCCGCGTCAACATGGGGACAAGGGCGACGCAGACGAATGCCAGGGCGAGCGATTCCTGGAAAAAGAGGCTCCCGCTCCACTCACCCGCGGCCGCGCGGATCGCGCTGACGAGCCCGAAGCCCGTCAGGTTGAGCGCCAGCGCCTGCCACGCCTCGGTGGGGCCGAGGTACCACGCCGCCTGCAACGGCGCGATCAGATAGGCGGCGTACAGCAAGTGCCCGCTGGGCCCGAGGGCGTACAGCACGGCCGAAGTCATCGCGGCGCCGACCGCGTTATTGAGGTGGGCGTACCAGGATCGGAACGGCGTGTCGCGGGCGATCCGGTGCATCGCGTACGTCGCGGCCGCGAACGCGGCCGCGAAGCCGACGATGAGCCACCACGAGACGGCGACGAGACGCGCCACGCGCACGCCCGCCAGCAGCGCCACGCCCACGCTCAAGAAGGTCCAGCGCGCCCGGGTGTTCGAAAGCACGTAGTGGCGCTGTTTGGCGCTGGTCTCTGCCGCCACCTGCGCTTCCAGGACTGCGGGCGTGGTCATGCGGACAAGATGAGTGCCGCCCGTGCCCGGGGGTAGTGGGGCTACATCCGGAAGAGGTAGCTCACCTTCAGGAAGAACCCGTCCGACGCGCGGCTCAGGTTCTGGAATCGAAACGCCTCGGGCTCTGTGAGCGACGTGCCATAGCCCAGGAAGACCAGCGTTCCCGGCAGGGGCTTGTAGGAGAACAGCAGGTCGTTGCGGAAGTCGTTGGTCACGACGGCCGCTGCCGGAGCCCCGCCCACCAGGATCGGCTGCGCGGTGCGAGGATCCTCGAGCGCCACCTGGTCCTGCGCGAAGTACTGGCCTACGTACCGGAAGAAGATGGCGCGCGACAGCTGGTACTCGAGCTTCAAGCGCGGGATATTCGCCGTCGAGAAGCGACTGCCGTCCCGTGCCCGGGTGAGTCGCACGTGGGTCCAGCGCGCCTCGATCCGCACGCCCGGCGTCGGCTTCCAACCGGCGGTCGCCTGGATGAAGAACTGACGGCCCGCCGCCGCTTCCGCGAAGATGGCCTTCGCGCCGTAGCCGACGTTCGTGTTGAACGTGAAGGCCCGATTCGGCGTCCCTACGCCGCCGTTCATGCTCCACAGGTTGTACAGCCCGTGCGGGACCGCGAACGGGATCGTGTCCACCGTGCGGTTCACGGTGTAGCCCGCGTAGGCGTCGGGGTCGAGGCGTTGCGCGCTGTTCGTGATCACGGCGTTCACGTTCCAGCCGCCTCGCAACGTCGCGATCCACGTGTTCTGGGGCCCGCCCTCGAAGATTCCCCGCAGCCGGACAAAGTCGTCGTAGCGCCACAGCGGCAGCAGGACGATGAACGTGGTCACTTGCTCCACCAGCGCGCCGGGCTTCCCGTACCAGGTGAACCGGTTGGCGGCGCGTGCTTGCACGAAGCCGACGCGGTTGACGAAGCCACTCCGTGTCGCAAACTCGGGGCTCGCGCCGAGCAGCTCGAAGTGGTTGCCGTAGTTGCGGCCGGTGCGGTCGGCGAACGTCACCGCCCAGAACTGTCCCGCGCGTGCTCCCAACCCGTCGCTCGTCCACGAGCCCACCACCTGCGCCTGGGAGAACCAGATCTTCTTCCAGACCACCATCGCGTCGCCACCGAGCACGCGGTTGTAGTCGTCGCCGTCGATCCGATCGGTGTACGCGAGGCCTGCCTGCGAGGCGGCGCCCAGGTCGCGGCGCAGCCGCAACAGGTTGAACACCGGATTATTCCCGGAGGGCGACTGCCCCCGGTCGTCCACCGCGCCGAGGTAGGCGACCGCCGTACTCCCCAGCTTGCCCGTGAGCTTCGCGCCGGCGACGGGCTGGGCGATCTGCCGCGTGTAGATCAGGCGATTCGGCGTGTCGAACTGCTCGAGTCCCTCGAGGAAGAACGGTCGCTTCTCCGGGTAGAACAGCGCGAACCGCTCGTTCACCGTCACCTGACCCACGTCGGCCTCGACCTGGGAGAAGTCAGGGTGGGCAGTAGCGGCGAGGCCGAGGTTCTGGGTGATCCCCCAGCGCAGATTGCCGCCCAGCTCGGGAGTGCCGCGGTAGTCGTAGCCGACGCTCGCCGGCGTGCCGTTCACCTTGGACGTGAATTCCGGCGTGAGATCGACCACGAGACCGCGCTTCAGCGCGGTGAGTCCCGTGAGCCGCCCGGATTGGATCAGGAAGCTCGCGCTCGCGCGGAACACCGGCGTCCAAGTGTCCTCGTAGCCCGAGTGCTGCACCACGCGCACCACCTGGAGGCCCCACGACTGGGGATCGACGCTCTGGTAGCGCAGGCTCTTGAACGGGATGCGCACCTCGACCTCGTACCCCCAGTCGGTGAGGTGGCCGTGCGACTGGTAGACGAAGTCGGGGCTCAGGTCGACGACGCCGTCGAACCGCCCCGTGGCCGAGGCCCCGCCGCCCGCAGCGCCCGCATCTTGCCCTTCGCTCCGCACGCCGTCCTCCTGCACGCCCAGCGGATTCACCGCGAACAACAGCGCCCGGCGGTGGTCGTCGTACGTGTCGAGCAGGATCTGGATGTTGTCGTCGGCGTCGATGTTGTCGCGGTCCGCGAGCGTCGCGCGGACCACTTTGCCGTGCGGCTCGTAGGCGCGCACGCCGAACCAAATGGCGTCGGGCGCGTACCACACCAGCACTGTGGTCGAATCTTCGGCCGGACGCCCGTCGACGGGCCGGTACTGCGAGAAGCCGACCAGTCGCGCGGCTCGTGCCCACACCGCCTCGTCGAGTGCGCCGTCGACGCGCGCGTCGGTCTCGAACCGCGGGACCGCGACGGCCAGCTGCTGCTTCAGGCCGTCGTAGGTGGGCGGATCGGGAGCGCCCGACTGGAGCATGAGCAGCAGGGCGAACATGCAGCAAAGATAAATTGCGGATTGCGGATTGTGGATTGCGGATTGGCAAGTCGGGCCGACGATTCGTAGGTGACGATTCGACGCCCGTCGATCGAATTCCGCAATCCGAAATCCGCAATCCGCAATGCCTTACTCGTATCGCAGCGCGACGATCGGATCCAGCGCCGCCGCGCGCCGAGCGGGCCAGATCCCGAAGAACAGACCCACCGCGGCGCTGAAGACGAAAGCCAGCAGGATGGCGAGCGGCGAGATCAGCGTATTCCAGTGCGCCAGCCTCGAAATGACCAGGGCGCCGATCGAGCCGATCACCACGCCGATCGTCCCGCCCGCGAGGCACAGCACCAGCGCTTCCACCAGGAACTGGAACAGGATGTTGAATTTCGTCGCGCCCAAAGCCTTGCGGACCCCGATCTCGCGGGTACGCTCGGTGACCGAGACGAGCATGATGTTCATGATGCCGATTCCGCCGACGAGCAGGCTCACGGCGGCGATGCCGGCCAGGAGGTACTTGAACGTCTGGGTCGTTTGCTCGAAGGTTGCGAGGACGTCGGTCTGGTTGCGGATCTGGAAGTCGTTGTCCTGCCCGGGCCGGAGGTGGTGCTGGCGTCGCAGCACCCGCTCGATCTCGATCATCGCCAGGTTCATGGACTGAAGGTCGCGCACGTTGACCGTGACGGACCGCAACCGGTCCGTCCCCATCACGCGATAGCGAGCAGTTTGGAGCGGGATGAGGATCTGCTCGTCGGGGTTGAAGAACGAGCCCTGGGAGCCCTTCTGGGAGAGGATGCCGATGATCTCGAAGGGGATGCCGCGGATCAGGATCTCCTGGCCGATCATCGCCGCCCCGTTGGCGTTGAACATGTCGGGGATAGCCGAGCCGAGCACGGCGTAGCGACGCCGGGCTTCGTCCTCACCCGGCGTGAACATGCGCCCGGCGGTGATGGTGTAGTTGTGGACGGGCACGTAGTTGGGGGTCGTGCCCACGACGTTGACGTTGATGTTCTGAGGGCCGCGTTTGACCTGGAGGTTGCGCGTCAGCTCGGGGACCACGTCGGTCACGTAGCGGGCGTTGTGGGCGAGCGCCGTGTCATCATCCATCGTGAGGCTCACCCGGACGTCGCTCGCGATCCCGCGCATGAAGCTCTGGCCCGGAAAGATCGACAGCAAGGTGGGGCCGAGCGCCTGGATCCGGTCCTGGACGGCCTTCTGGGCGCCCGAACCGAGCGCGATCATGGTGATCACCGCCCCGACACCGATGATGATGCCCAGCATGGTGAGCAGCGAGCGGAGCTTGTTGGCCCGGATCGCCTGAAGCGCGACTTGGATGATCTCGCCGAGCAGCATTGCTACCGCGGCCTCCCCGACCGCGTGGTCGGGGGAGTGACGGGGGTCTGCTGGCGCAAGCCGGGCAGCCCGCCGCCCGTCATGTTCTGGAAGCGGTTGCGGAAGTCCTGCTGCGCCTGCACGAGCGAGGCGGAGGGGAGGACGAGCACCGTGTCCTTGTCCGTCAGCCCGCTCGTCACCTCGATGTAGTCCTGGTCGGTGAGCCCGGTCCGGATCTGGACGGGCGCGGGGCTCCCCTGACGCAGCGCGAACACGATGTAGCTACCGGGATCGCCGCGCCCGGTCCGCGGCCCGCCGCCCTGGCCGCCGCCGGCCTGCTGGAACTGGCTCCGGACCTGGGTGAGCACCGCTCGCTCGGCGGGGGTGAGCTCGCCGCCGCTCATCATTTTCGAACGGATGGCACTCATCTGCTCAGCAGTGACCCCCGGCGGCAGGGTGATCGTGCGGCCGTCGCGGGTTGTGAACGTCGCACCGGCGCCGCGCCGTGCCGAGTCCGCGCCGTGTTGGGGCGCCTCCGCGGCGTGTAGCTTGGTACCGTCGCTCCCCACCCTGCCCCCGACGCTCCCTCCGCCCCCCCCGCCCCCCCCGCCCCCACGCGCCGAATCCGCCCGGGCGGCGGATGAGTCGCCTGGAACTTGCGATGCAGCGAGCTGCTGGGCGACCTGTTGCGGGTCGAGCCCGAGGACCTGGGCCGCCGACATCACGTCGCGCTGCGTCCGCAGCGCGGCGTTGGGGACCGCCAGCACGCCCTGGCGCTGGCCCACATGGATCTCGACCTCGGTGTTCATCCCCGGCTTGAGGAGATGCTCGGGGTTCAAGATGTTCACGAGCACAGGGAACATCGTGACGTTCTGCTGGACCTGCGCCTGCGGCTCGATCTTGAGCACGCGACCCTCGAACGGCCGGTTGGGGAAGGCGTCGACCGTCATCGACACCGGCATTCCGGGCTGGACCTTGCCGACGTCGGTTTCGTCCACCAGCGCCGAGACCTGCACAGTATCGAGGTTCGCCATCTTGAAGAGCACCGTGCCGCCGCCCACGTCCTTGGTGGGGCTGGAGATCACCGTGCCGAGTTCGACATTCTTCTGGATGATCGTGCCCTTGAGCGGCGCGCGGACCTGAGTGTCTTCCATCGCGTCCTTGGCGGTCTGGAGGTTCGTCTGTGCGCTCACGAGCTGGGCGTACGCCTGGGCGTACGCGAGTTTCGCGTTCTCGTACTCGGTCTGCGTGATCGCCTGGGCCTTGTAGAGCGTGTCCGAGCGGGCGAGCTGGGCCTTGGCGTTGGCGAGCTGCGCTTCGGCCACCTGCAGGGAGGCTTGGGCCTGCTCCAGATTCGCCCGCGGCGTCCGGGGATCGATCTTCGCGAGCAGCTGGCCGGGGCGGACTTCCTCCCCGGTCTCGACCCGCATCTCGATGATCTCGCCTGAGGCCTTGGACTTCACGTCGACCGTGAGGATCGGTTGGATCGATCCTGCGGCGGAGGCCGAGACGACGATGTCGCGCCGTTCCACCGCGATCTTCTCGTACAACGGGGCGGGTTCGGCCTTCTTGCAGGCGGCGACGCCGCACAACAGCGCCGCGGGGAGTGCGGCCAAGATGTATCGCGTCACGGTGACCGTTCCATCCTCTCGTCGCGCTCGATCAAGCCATCGCGCAGGTGGATCTGGCGGCGCGCGTGCGCCGCGATGTCGTGCTCGTGGGTGACCAGGACGATCGTCTGACCGCCGTCGTGCAGCTCCTCGAAGAGCCGCATGATCTCCGCGCCCGTGGCGGAGTCGAGGTTTCCGGTCGGCTCGTCGGCGAGCAGGATCGAGGGCTCGTTCACGAGCGCGCGCGCGATCGCCACGCGCTGGCGCTGGCCGCCCGACAGCTCATTCGGGCGGTGGTCCATGCGATCGCCCAGCCCCACGCGCTCCAGTGCCCGAGCCGCCTGGGCGCGCCGCGCCTGGGCGGCCTTGCCGGCGTAGATGAGCGGCAGCTCGACGTTGTGCAGCGCGTTGGCCCGCGGCAGCAGGTTGAAGGTCTGGAACACGAATCCGATCTCTTTGTTGCGGATGCGGGCCAATTCGTCGTCCGACAAATCGCTCACCTTCTGGCCGTTGAGCCAGTACTCCCCCCCCGTCGGGGTGTCGAGGCAGCCGATCAGGTTCATCAGGGTGGACTTGCCGGATCCGGACGGGCCCATGATGGCCACGAACTCGTTGCGCCGGATCTGGAAGTCGACGCCCCGCAGCGCGCGCACCACTTCGCCGCCCATGTCGTAGTCGCGCGCGAGCTTGTGGGTCAGGATCACGATGTCCGGCAGCGGCGTGTCGCCGGTGCGGAACGTCATCTCCTGGGTGCCGGTCACAGGGCGTGCCCCACGAGCGCCTCGAGCTGGGCTCGCGCGATGAGGTAGTTGTAGCGCGCCTGCACCAGGTTCACCTGGGCCTGCGTCAGGTTCGCCTCCGAGGTGAGCAGGTCGAGGATCGTCGCCGCGCCGACTCGGTAGCGCTCCTGCACGACGCGGAGGTCCTCGGTCGCGGCGTCGACGTTGGTCCCGGCAATCCCGATCTGCTCGTACGCGGTGAGCAGCGCGGCGCGCTGCTGTATGAGCTGGGCGTTGGTCTGGCGCCGAGTGTCCGCCGCACGCGCGTCGGCCACGTCGCGGGCCACGCTTGCCGCAACCTGCGATTGCTCCCGCTGAAAGCCGTTGAACAGCGTCCACGAGAGGCCAAACCGCCACGAGAACGTCTCCGGATACCCGGTGAACAGCGGCAAGGTCGGCGTGCCCGTGCCCGTCCGGCTGTTACTGTAAGAGACGATCAGGGACGGCCAGTATTGCGCACGGGCGCTCCACACCAGGGCCCGCGCCGCGCGCGCCTGCGCGTCCGCCTGCTTCACTTGTGGTGCGGATTCGAGCGGCGCCGCGCGCAGCGCCGCCGTGTCGGGGAGGCCGGGGAACGCCGTGTCCGGGACGGCGCGCACCGACTGGTCCACACCGATCTGCCGGCCAAGGCTCGCCTGGCCGCTCGCCAGGTTGGCCTTCGCCTGCAACAGCTGCAGGCGCGCGTTACCCAGGTCGACCGTGGAGCGCAGTGTGTCCGAACGGGTCGCCGAGCCCGCGCGCAGCTTGTCCACCGAGATCTTGAGCTGCTGCTCGGCACGCTTCACCTGCGCCTCCGCCACCCGCACCAGCTCCTCGTCCGCGAGCGCCGTGTAAAACGCCTGCTGAGTCGCGAGCGTCGTCTGGTAGCGCTGGTTCACCACTTCGGCGCCGGCGGCGTCCTGAGTCGCACCCGTGGCGCGTAGGTTTGCGAGCCGGCGGAACCCGTCGAACAGCTCGAGGCTCGCCGACAGGCCGCCCGAGTACGAATAGCCCGGTGGCAAACGCAGCGTGCTATTCGGGTCGAAGCGGTCCTGGTTGCTGCGCGACGCCGAGGCGCTGGTACTCACCGTCGGCAGGAACGCCCCCCAGGCGGATCGACCGCTCGCGCCTGCGTTGCGTGCGTCCCCCAGCGACTGGACCATCGCCGGCTGCACCTGGAGCGCCCGCCGCACGGCCTCCGCCAGCGTCACTTCCAGCTGCTGGGCTGCCAGGGCGGCTGGGAGGGACGCGCCCAGCGCCAGTGCAGCGACAACGGCCACGGCGTGCTGCCGCGCGTCTCTCATCGCTTCTTCCCAACCGAATCGGTCTTCTCCCTCTGATGCCGATGCCGGGCCATATGGTCGCGGTACTTCGCCTGCTGGTCCGGGGAGAGCTGCGCCGCGACCTCCGAGTCCATCGCAGCGCGCATCGAGTCGAAGCGCGGGCGAACCGTATCCCACACCGCAGTCATGCGAGTCCAGTGGCGCTGCAGAATGGCGTGGACGGAGTCGCGCTGCGGCGGCGTCAAGCCCAGCTCGTCGTTCAATTCGGCCATCAGCCGGTCGACGCCGCGGGCGCGCTCGGGCGCGCCGCCGTAGGCTGCGCGGACCCAGAGGGCCCGGCCGCCCACGCCGACCACGATTCCCGCGGCGAAGGTCGCGACGAGCAGCAGCGTCGCCCACGCGGTAGAACGGTTCAACATCTCGCAACTTCCTTTCTAGTTGCCCAGCACGGAGGCCAGGACCACTTCGACCACCGGCATCTGCGGTGCGATCAGCGCCTCCGCGACCGACGGCCGCGCGGAGGCCGCCGTGGCGCGTCCGACGAGGTACCCCGCCGCGAGCGAGACGAGCACCGCCGCGGCGACGCCCACCCGCGCCCAGCGGGCCAGCACCGCGTCCCACGAGGCAGTGGGGCGCAGGTCGTCGACTCGGGCCAGCAGACGCGTGACGAACGCGGCGTGGCCCCCCTCTCCGCCCTCCCCCTCCGGCTCGAGCGCCCGCCGCAAGGCGGCGCCCAGCGCCGGATCGGGCCGGTGATCGAACGGCAGCGGTTCCTGCGTCATCCGTCCTCCTTCCAGTCCGCCAGCAAGACGCGCAACCGGCGGCGCGCGTGGAACACCTCCGAGCGCACGGTCCCCTCGGGGATGCCCAGGATCCGGGCGATCTCGGCGTGTGAGTAGCCTTCCACGTCGAACAGCACGACCGCCAGGCGGCGCCGCTCCGACAGCTCGGCGAGCGCTCCCCGCAGCCGCTCGGCCAGGGCGCGTTGCTCGGCAGCCGCATCGGGACGCGTGCCGCCCGCCACCAGCGCGGGATCGAGCGACTCGGCGCGGCGCACCTTGCGTCGCCGCCGCCGGTCGGTCGCCGCGTTCGCTACGATGCGCAGGAGCCACGGCCCGAACGGTCGGCGGGGATCATACTGGTCGAGCTTCACGAGGGCCGAGAGCAGCGCGTCCTGTGCCGCGTCGTCGGCGTCGTCCGGGTCTCCCAGCACGGCCCGCGCCACCCGTCGCGCCACGCCTGCGTATCGCTCCGCCAGTACGCCGAAGGCGGTCCGATCCCCAGCCCGGACACGAGCGACGAGGGCGGCTTCGTCCTGCTCGGGTATACGCGCAGCGGGGTCCGGGGGTTGGGAATCAGGCTTCATCGGGACCTTGCCGCGACCGACGCCGCTGCCCAAAGACGTACAGGGCGAAGCCGAGCGCGAGCGAGAACGCGCCCGCCGCGAGCGTGATGCTCATCACCCTCGGGAACAGGAGCAGCAGGGCGCCGATTCCGGCGAAGGTGAGCGCCCCCGCTGCGGCGATGGAGCGCCGCAAGCCTCCCGCCACACGTCGTAGTGCGACGACGGCCACAGTGCCGAGCTCGTACCCCGAGCGCTTGTGGGCCGCGTCGGCGCCTTGCGGCAGTGCGTCCGCGGCTGCGGGCGTGCCGACGAGCCGCGGTGGCAAGCGCAGGCGGCGCGGCTCCAACACGATCTCGCGGCTGGAGGCGAGGTCGCGGCGGAACTGAGCCGCCAGCTCTTCCGCGAGCTCTTCACACTCCGCCACCAGATCGAGCTCGTAGTTGGTGAGCAAGCTCGACACGTTGAGGTTGGTCGAGCCGACGCGAGCCCAGCGCCGGTCCACGAGCATGGTCTTGGCGTGGACCATCGGGCCCTGATACTCGAAGATGCGCACGCCCGCACGCAGCAGCTCGCGGTAGCCGATGCGGGTGAAGTTGCGCAGCACCGGCAGGTCGCTCGTGCCGGGGACGAGAAGGCGGACGTCGACGCCTCCCTTCGCGGCGTCGAGCAGGCCGGCGTAGAGCGGCGCCGGCGCGATCAAGTACGCGTCCGTGATCCACAGTCGCTCCGCCGCGCTGGCGGCGAGCAGCTCCACCGTGCGGTACACCCGCGCGCGGCGCGGTGCCCCTTCCACGACGCGCACGGTGGAGCTGCCGCACGGCGCCGGGTCGGCGGTGAGCTCGCCGGCGGGGAGCGGCTCGCCGACACGGCCCCAGATCCGGCCGAACGCCCGGTCCAACGCAGCGGCTGCGGGGCCGCACACGTGGACCATCGTGTCGCGCCAGGGGCGGCGCCGCCGCGCGGGATCGCCCGCCCACTCATCGCCGATGCACAGCCCGCCGACCATCGCGTGGATGCCGTCGGTGACCAGCAGCTTGCGGTGGTCGCGCTGAATGAATTGCAACGGATACCGCGAGACAATCGGGTGGAACGCGCGCACCTCGGCCCCCGCCTGTGCCAGCCCGCGCCAGTAGCCGCGCGACGTGCCGAGCGAGCCGAACGCGTCGTACAACACGCGCACGGACACCCCCGCCCGCGCGCGCTCGGCGAGGGCGCCGGCGAAGCGTCGCCCGGTGCGGTCGTCCCGAATGATGTAGTTCTCGAAGTGGATCCAACGGCCCGCCCCGGCAATGAGCTCGAGCATCACCTCGAGCGCGCGGGGGCTGTCGGGATGATGCTCGAGCCGGTTGCCGCCGACCGCGCGCGCACCCGCGGCGCGGTCGATCGCGAGGCCAAGCGCGTCGGGCGCCTGGTCGGCGACGGGGCGGCCCGCGACGCGGGAGGCCGGAGCCCTCACCCCACCGACGCCACCGGCGGCGCCCCCCCCGCTCCCCCCGTCCCCCCGCCGAGGCCGAGGGCCTGCTCCACGGGGCGGAGCGCCTGGATCACGAACGCGATGTGCTCGTCGAGCGGGACGCCCAGCTCGTCCGCTCCCTGCCGCACTTCGTCACGGTTCACGCCACGCGCGAACGCTTTGTCCTTGAGCTTCTTCTTCACCGAGGACACCTCCAGGTCCGCAAAGCTGCGCGACGGACGGACCAGCGCACACGCCACGAGAAACCCGCACAGCTCGTCCACGCCGAACAGGGTCTTGGCGAGCGGCGTGTCGCGGGGCACGCCGGAATAGGTCGCGTGACCGAGAATCGCGCGGCACAGCGCGTCGGGGAGGCCCCGCTCGCGCAGCAGCCGGCCGCCCCAGGCGGGATGGCCCTCGGTCGGCGAGTGCTCGCTGTTCGGGAACTTCTCGTAGTCGAAATCGTGCAGCAGACCCACGATGCCCCATGTCTCCGGGTCCGCTCCCGATTTGGATGCGTACGCGCGCATCGCCGCCTCGACCGCGAGCATGTGCTGGCGGAGCGAAGGAGACAGCGTGTGCTCTTGCATGAGCTGCAGCGCTTCGTCGCGCGTCACATCAACCCGGAGCCCGGTTCGAGTTCCACATTCCACCGTTCCGCCCACAGCTCGGCCATGAGAATAGGCCACAGCTTGCGGGCGTTGTTGCGGCTGCCGGCGCGGTGCTCGGCGAGCAAACGCGCCGTCGGGGCGGCCGGATACAGCCGGGGCGCGGCGAGATACCGATCCGCCAGCGGCGCGAGCCCCGCATTGAGCCACCGCGCCACGGGCACTGACAACCCCCGCTTGCGCCGCCGGATCACGTCGCCCGGCACCAGCCCGCGCGCCGCTTCCTTTAATATCGCCTTGGTGCTGAGGCCTCGCACCTTCAGCGTGGCGGACGCCGGGAGCACGAGCTCCAAGATCTCGCGGTCGAGGTACGGGGCGCGCGCCTCAAGCGACGCCAGCATGGTACCGCGGTCGACCTTCACGAGCAGGTTGTCGGGCAGGTAGGAGAGAAAATCGAGCCACAGCAGGCGGTTGAGCGACGGATCAGAGGGAAACGGATCCAGCAGGGCAGTCGCCCACGCGAGCGCGCGCGAGTCCGGCCCCAGCGCGCCGAACCACGTGAGGTGACGCTCGAGGGGCGGGAGGTCCGCGGCAGCGACGAGCTGCTTCAGCATGAATTCGATCGTGACTTTCCCCGTCGACGTCGGCAGGTGGTTCACCAGCCAGCGCAACACCGTTCGTCCGGGCGGGGGAACCCGGCGGTACAGCCCGGCCGCCTTATGGCCCAGGTAGGTCGGGTAGCCGCCGAACAGCTCGTCTGCCCCCTCGCCCGACAATACGACCTTCACGTGCTCCCGTGCCGCCTCGGCGAGGAGATAGGTCGGCAGGATCGCCGGGTCGCCGATCGGCTCGGCGAGCCCGCGCGTGACTGCGGCGAAGGCGCGCTCCAGCGCCGCCCCGTCCGCGGTGACGACATGATGGTTGGTGCGGATGTGGTGCGTCACCGCTTCGGCGTTCGCACTCTCGTCGTACCCGGGCTCGAGGAAGCGTACGGCATACGTGTGGATCTGCGCGCCGGACATCACACGGGCGGCACCGGCCGCGAGCAGCGATGAGTCGAGCCCCCCGCTCGTGAACACGCCGACCGGCACGTCGGACATGAGCTCTCGCTCGACCGCCCGCAGCAACGCGGCGCGCAGCGTAGGGGCGTCGAGGCGCGACGGGCGCGCGGCTGCCGCTGCCGCGTCCCAGTAGCATCGCAGCGTCACCCCCACCCGGTCGGCGACCAGGACGTGCGCCGGCGCCAGCTTGGCAATGCCGGTGAGCATGGTGTACGGGGCCGGGACGTATCCGAGCGCGGCATACAGCCCCGCCGCGACGGGGTTCACGCGCCGCGGCTGGTCGGGGAAGACCAGCAGTGCCTGGATCTCCGAGGCGAAGCGCAGCTCCCCGTCGACCTGCGCCCAGAACAGCGGCTTCTCGCCGGCGCGGTCGCGCGCGAGCACCAGGCGCCGCAGCTGGTCGTCCCAGACGGCGAGCCCGAACATCCCCTCGAGCCGCCCCACCGCGTCCGGCCCGACGCGCTCGTACAACGGTACGATCGTCTCGATGTCGCCCGTGGAGCGGAACGGGTAGCCCGCCTGCGTGAACTCCCGGCGCAGCGCGGGCGCGTTGTAGATCTCGCCGTTGCACACCATCCACACGGAGCGGTTCGGGCTGAGAAACGGCTGATCGCCGGTCGTCAAGTCCATGATCGCGAGGCGGCGCGCCCCGATGCGGGCGCAATCGTGGCCGACGATCTGCTCGCCGTCGGGTCCGCGATGCGCGAGCGCCGCCGCCATCGCGGGGAGACAGTCGGCATGCTTGAGCGGCGCGCCGCGCAGCGACACGGCGCCGAAGATTCCGCACATTACCTCACCCGCCGTCCCCCCCACGTCGTGGAGGTGGTGGAGGTTGTGGAGGTGGTGGGGGTCGGGGAGGTTGGCAGGGCCCGTACGCCGCGTAGCGGCCATCGTCGGCGACCAGCGGCAATGCGGCGAGCTCGGCCCGCGCCTCGCGATTCGCGACGGTCGTGACGAACACCGTGGGAATGGGGCAGTGAGCGAGGGCCTCGCGCCAGTATCCTTCGGGCAAGAGCGGCGAGCCGGGCACGTCCCGGTAGCGGTCCTGGTAGTCGGCGATGTAGTTGCTCGTGAGCTCCGCACCCGTCGTCGTCGACACGGCCACGGGTCGTCCGAGGTAGAAGGCCAGCGACGGCGGGTACGCCAGTATGCCCAGGACGGCGCTCGCGGTGCCGGACCTGCTCGCCTCGCCGAGCGCAGCGGCGGTGGCGCGCGCCAGCGCGGCCGACGAGCGGTCATCGCCAACGGCGGCGAGCAGGCGGCCGCTCGCGAGCGGGACGGCCATCACCACCATGGCGTATCCGACAATCGCCGCGCGCGGCCGCCGGCGTAGCGCGCCAACCGCGACGAGGGCGGCGGAGGCGAACAGCACCAGGCCGAGGACGAGCGCCGTCGGGGGGATGGCCGCTTGCTCGGCCGGGGTCAGGTCGATCGGGGCGGGTAACCAGTGAGTGAGGGCGACGAGCGCGCTGCCCGTCACCAGCGCGAGGGCGGTGTAGACGCGCCCCCCCGCTCCCCCCGCCTCCCCCGCCGCCATTACGTTGCGCGCTGCCGCGAGCGCGAATGCCGGCATCAGCGGCAGGACGTACTGCGGCAGTTTCGACTGATTGAGCGTGAAAAAAGCGAGCGGCACGATCACCCAGCTCGCGAGCAGCAACGGCTCACGCGCCTCGGGCGCGCGGCGCGCGAGCCAGGTCGCCCGCCCGCCCCGCACGCGCGCCAGCGCCGGGACGATCCAGGGGAACGCGGCCACGGGGACGATCGGGAAGTAGTACCAGAAGGGGGCGGTGCGGTGGAAGCTGCCCGTGGCCATCCGCTGGAGCGTCTCGCGCACGAACACATAGTACGGGAACGCGGGGACGCGGATCGAGACGGCGATGAACCACGGCAGTGCGATCAGGGCGAAGACACCGACGGCGCGCCGCGGAAACAGCGAGCGCACCGCCTCCCTCCCCCCAGTCGCGAGCGCGTAGGGGATCACGACGAGCAGAGGGAGCACGATCGCGATCGGCCCCTTCGTCAGCGCGCCAGCGCCGATCGCCGCCCACGCGACGATGTGGCGCTCTTCGAAGAAGCCGAGCACGGCCGCGGTAGTGCAGAGCGTGAGCGTGCTGTCGAAGATCGCGGTGCGCGCGTACACCAACGGGAGCAGCATGGTGGCGTAGGCGATGCCGGCGAGCCAGCCCGCGTCCGAACCCCAGCGCCGCCGGGCGAAGCCGAGCAGGAGGGCGATGGTCGCGAGCGTCGCTGCGTAGGCGGGCAGGCGCGCCGCCGTCTCCGTGGGCCCGAGCAGCTCCATCAGCGCGGCAGCGGCGGCGAAGTAGACGATTGGCTTGTCGAGATACGGAAGCCCATCCAGGTGCGGCACGAGATAGTCGTTCGTCTGCGCCATCTCCCGCGCCACTTCGGCATTGCGGCCTTCATCGGGATCGAGCAGGCGGTAACCGTCGAGGTTCCAGCCGAGCGCTACCGCCGCGAGGAAGAGGAGCAACCGCAGGTCCGTGTACGGCCGGCTGGGCACCAGTGCCGCGCTCAATGCAGCGATTGACCGCCGGCCGGCTGAGCGGGCAGTTGCGACACCGTCACGGGCACCGACGTCTTCCGCTCCGCGTCGACCGTGATCTCGAAGCGATACGGCCCCGGATGCGGAAACGGCACGTCGAACACCAGAATGGCACCGGCCTCGATCTCGGTCACTCCTGCCGGCGGCTCAGCAAAGGTGACGTTGCCGTTGCCCCCGAGGATCTCCGTGTCCTGCTCGTCGAGCAGCCGGATCTGCACGTGATGCTCGCCCACCTCGGTCCGCTTCCCCTTGAGCCGCAGCACGAGGTGGAGGCGCGGGTGCATGGCGGGGAACTGCTGCACCCAGATGTGCTGGAAAATGCCGAGGACGGAGAGCTTTCCCGCCTGATCGACGAGCGCGTAGTCCGCGATGACGGCGAAGTCGAGGTGCAAAACTAGCGCTTCGCCAACGGAACCGACGCCCGCGTCCGCTCCCACGCGAGCGTCAACAGACCGCTCTGCCCGTCGCTCTGTGGCTCGATCGCGATCGTGAACTGCTCCACCGGCTGCGCCAGCCGCTCGACCTTCATGTCGAGTCGGGCGAAGTCGTGCTTCGCGTCATACTGGGTGCCCCACTGTCCCGTGTTGTTGTTGACGATGAGCTTCCATCCGTCCGGGGAGGGGACCGTCCACAGGCTGTACTTGCCTGCTGGAACCGGGGTGCCGGCGATCACGAGGTCCGCACTGGTCTCGAGCACGGTGGCTTCGTTCGCGCCGGTGCGCCATATCTTGTTCCAGGGCACGACGTTACCAAAGATCGCGCGGCCCCGCATCGAGGGGCGACTGTAGCGGACGGCGAGAGTGGCGCCTGCCAGCGTGGCGCGCACCGAGTCCGCAGGGGAGAGCGTGCCGAGCGACCGCGCGGAGAACGCCTTGGCGAGCGCGCCGAGGTCCAACTTCCCCCGGACGCGCTCGACCGTCACCTGCATCGTGGTGCCGATACCACTGAGCCCGAGCAGGGTGCCGTGCGCGTCGACGCGCAGCCGCAACGGGCCGAGCGGGCCGAAGCTCATGGTCATCGAATCGCGGCCCAGCCGGTTGACCTCGACGGGCCACGGCTCGGTGTCGCCCAAGTTCAGCAGGGCGGCGGTGTAGCGCTCGCCTCCAGCGGCGCGCGCGCGGCGGGTGATCTCCTCCAACAGGGCGTAGTTCTGGAAGTACCACGGCACGGTGCCTGGGGCGACCTTGACCCGTCGGTGGAGGGTTGAGTCGGCGTCCGGTACGGCGGAAATCGCGGTATCGCCGGCGAGCTCGACCGTGGCCTTCGTCTCAGCGGGTCCCGGCCCGCCGGAGACATTGTGCTCGACGAGCTCGAACCGCTCGATCGCCCCGCCCCGGCCGAAGGTCGCGGAGAAAATGCGGTGCACGGTGCGCGGCGCGCGCACGACCTGCTCGCCCTTGAGCCGGCCGGCGCTGCGGGTGTACTGCTCGAGCGCCAGCGTGTCGGTTCCGAGGCGCACGATGAAGGCACCGGTCTGCCCCGCGAGGGCCGGGGCAGCGACGATACAAGCGATGAGCAGGCAGGACGCTGTGCGGGTCATGAGCTGTCTCCCAGTAGGGTCAGGTCACTCGAATCGACTTGACTTCATCGTTCTGTGCAATCTTGATGACCACGTCCATGCCCTTGGTGACCTGTCCAAAAACGGTGTGGACTCCATCGAGATGGCGTTGCGGGGCGTGACAGATGAAGAATTGGCTGCCCCCGGTGTCCTTGCCGGCGTGGGCCATGGAGAGCGTCCCCGCGACGTGCTTGTGGACGTTCTTGTGGGTCTCGCACTTGATCGTGTACCCCGGGCCGCCGGTGCCGACCCCTCCCTTCCCACTCTTCGAGTAGGGATCACCACCCTGGATCATGAAGTTGGGGATCACGCGGTGGAACTTGGTGCCGTCATAGAAGCTCGAGTTGGCGAGCTTCTCGAAGTTCGCGACCGTAGCGGGCACCTCGTCGCCGAACAGCTCCAGCTCGATGGTGCCTTTCACGGTCTCGACGATGGCCTTCTTGTTCGGCATCTGGTCTCCCAGGCTAGATGAGAAGTTTCCTCAGGTCGTCGGGGGCCGCAACGGGGAGGGCACACGTCGTGCCGACGCACACGGTGGCGGCGGGCTGCGCCGCGGTCTTCCGGATCACGACCTTGCGCGGCCGGTATGTCTGCAGCGCGAGCAGGTGCATCGTGCAGGCCGGACCCTCGCCCCGCGGGCCCGCCACGTCGATCCGGGTGACCGCGTTCAGCGCCCAGTCGATCGCGCGGAGCAGGGTAGCGCCGTACAGCGAAAGCTGGGGTGCGGCGCCCGCGAACGTGGCGAGCTGGCGGTCGAGCAGGCGGCGCCACTCCCGATCGTCGGTGATCGCCGCCAGGCGCGCGAGCACCAACGCGGCGACGCCGTTCGCCGACGGAGTCGGCGCGTCCTGGATCGGCTTCGCCGGCGTCGCGAGGTAGGCGGCGCCGGTGCGACCCCGGGCGACGTCGAAGAACCCGCCGGTCGCCTCGTCCCAGTGGACGCGGCCGCAATGGTGCGCGACCGCGAGGGCGCGGGTGAGCCAGGCGTCGTCTCCCGTGGCCTCGTAGGCGTCGAGGAAGGCCGCGGCCGCCTGGACGTTGTCGTCCAACAGGCCGTGCGGCTCCGGCCGGCCGATCACGTGGGCCATGCCGCGCGCGTCGTCCCAGGCTTCTGCCCAGATCCGACTCAGCACCTTCAGCGCGAGCGTGTTGCACTCGGGTCGGTCCAGTACCGCGCCCGCCTGGAGGAACGCCGCAGCCATCATGGCGTTCCAGTTGACGTACGGCGTCGTATCGACGTAGGGAGCCTTGCGCCGGCCGCGGGCCGCCTTGAGCTTACCGAGCGCCTCTCGCAGCACCCGCCACTCCGCGGCGTCGGCCGGATCCTGCTTCCACCACAGCACGTTCTTCTCATGGTCGTGCTGCATCTCGCCGGGCACCGCGACGTCGAACACGCGTCGGGCAACCTGGAACGCCTCATCGGGCAGCGCCTCTCGCAGTTCGTCGGGCGTCCATGTCCAGTAGTCGCCGTCGTCGCCGAACTCAACGTCCGCGTCCTGCGACGTGTAGAACGCGCCGTGGGCGTGATCCGACAGCGTCTCCAGCACCCAGGTCACGATCCCCTGCGCCACGTCCCGGAAGAGCGGCGTCCCGTAAGCGGCATAGCCGTTCAGGTAGGCACGCAGCAGCTCGGAGTTGTCGTAAGACATCTTCTCAAAGTGCGGCACGATCCAGCGCTCGTCCACCGAGTAGCGGTGGAACCCGCCGCCCACATGATCGCGGATGCCGCCCCGCGCCATCCCGGTGAGGCTCTTCTCGACCACCTCGCGCATCCAGCCCTCGCGCGTGTCGTGCCAGCGGGCGAGCAGGAAATCGCAGCCCGCGGGGTGAGGAAACTTGGGCGCGGTCCCGAAGCCGCCGTAGCGGATATCGAAGAGGCGGGCCATCTGGCCGGCTGCCTCATCGAGAATGGCCGGCGTGACTTGCCCGGCCTTCGCCTCGTCCAGAGACTCCGTGACCTGCTGGCGGATCGCCTTGGCGCTTTTCGACACACGCGCGCGGTCTCGCCGGTACAGCTCGGCGACCTGCTTCAGGACCGAAATGAAGCCGGGGCGCCCGTAGTGGTTGTCTTCCGGCGGGAAGTACGTCCCCCCGAAGAACACCTCGCCTTCGGGGGTGAGGAACGCGGTGAGCGGCCAGCCGCCCTGGCCGGTGAGCGCCTGGACGGCGCGCTGGTAGCGCGCGTCCACGTCGGGGCGCTCGTCGCGGTCGACCTTGACGCACACGAAGTCACGATTGAGCAGCCCGGCGACCTCGGGATCGTCGTACGACTCGCCGTCCATCACGTGGCACCAGTGGCACCACACCGCGCCGATGTCGAGGAGGACCGGCTTGTCCTCGGCTCGGGCGCGCTGGAACACCGCTTCGCCCCAGGGGTGCCAGTGCACCGGCTGGTGGGCGGCGGACTTCAAATAGGCGGAGGGTTCGGAGGCGAGGAGATTGGACATGACGACCAAATGTACTCCCCCGCACTACGCGGCTGAAGCCGCGGCTCGGCCCTGACCGCTGAAGCGGCGTCAGTTTACTGACAGACGCCGAGCCGCGAGTTCACTCGCGACCACCGCCGAACTCGAGGTACCTCACCACGGTTCTGGTGAGCAATTCCGCCCCGATCGCCAGCGCTTCCTCATCGATGTCGAACGTCGGGCTGTGATGCGGCGACGCCGGCGTCCCGGGAGGCGCCGAGCCGACGAACGCGAACGTGCCAGGGACCTTCGCGAGGAAGAACGACATGTCCTCTCCGCCCATCGTACGAACGCCGTCAATCACACGCTCGGGCCCGACGATGTCTCGTGCTACGCCGTGCATCAGCTGCGTCATCCGCTCGTCATTGACGAGGGGCGCGGTGAGCCGCCGGTAGCGGACCTCCGCCGTGGCGCCGAAGGCGGCCGCGATGCCCTGGGTCGTCTGCTCCACCAGCCGCGGTGCGTGCTCGAAGAACTGCCCGCCGAAGGTGCGTACGGTGCCGCGCAGCTCCGCGCGGCCGGGAATCACATTGAACGCGTGGCCAGCGTTCAACTGGGTCACCGAGACGACGCCCTCCTCGAACGGATTGCGGCGGCGGCTGACGAGGCTCTGCAGTCCGGTCACGATGTGCGCCGCGATCAGCACCGGATCGGTCGTCTGGTGCGGCGCCGCCGCGTGGCCGCCGCGGCCGAGGATCGTGATCTCGAACTCGTCTACCGACGCCATGACGGCACCCGGCATGACGCCGATCGTTCCCGTCGGCAGGTCGTTCCAGAGATGAATGCCGAAGGCGGCGTCGACCGTGGGGCGGTCCAGCGCGCCGTCCCGGATCATGGCTTCGGCGCCGTAGGAGATTTCTTCGGCGGGCTGGAAGGCGAGCTTCAGGGATCCCGGCAGGTACGCGGCGTGCAGCCGCCGCGCCACCTCCAGGCCGATGGCCACGTGCCCGTCGTGCCCGCACGCGTGCATGCGACCCGGATGCTGCGAGCGATAGGGGACGTCGTTCGCTTCTTCGACGGGGAGCGCGTCCATGTCGGCGCGGAGCAGGACGCATCGGCCCGCGGCGCCGTCCCGCTGCGCCAGGACGCCCGTCTTGCCCACGCCCGTTCTCACCGCGTAGCCGAGTTGCTCCAGCCGCTCCGCGATGAGCTTGCTCGTCCGCTGCTCCTCGAAGCCAAGCTCGGGGTGCTGGTGGAGTTCGCGGCGGGTGGCGACGAGCTGGGCGCGGTCGATTGGGGGCACCTTCACGGTCACACTCGCGAGCTGGGGCACCAGCGATGCACCACGCACTCCTCACATTTCGGCCGGCGGGCGATGCACACGCGGCGCCCGTGCTGGATCAGCGTGTGGGAGAACCAGGTCCACTTGGCCCGCGGGACGAGCGCCATCAAGTCGCGCTCGATCTTCACGGGGTCGTGCTCGTGCGTGAGGCCGAGCAGCGTCGAGAGGCGCTGCACGTGGGTGTCCACCACCACGCCTTCGTTCTTTCCGAAGGCGGTGCCGAGCACCACGTTGGCGGTCTTGCGGCCCACTCCGGGGAGCTGCACTAGCTGCTCCATGGTGGCGGGCACCGCCCCGCCGTGCCGCTCCACCAGCGCGTGCGCCATACCGAGGATCGACTTCGTCTTGTTGCGGAAGAATCCGGTGCTGTGGATCTCCTGCTGGAAGAGGGCGGGGTCCGCGGCGGCGTAATCCCGCGCGGTGCGGTACTTCGTGAACAGCGCCGGGGTCACCAGGTTCACGCGCGCGTCGGTGGACTGCGCCGAGAGGATCGTGGCGACGAGCAGCTCGAGCGGGTTGCGGTGGTCCAGCGCGCAGGTCGCATCGGGGTAGGCCTGCTCGAGGCGGGCGATGATCTTCTTCAGCCGCGCCCGGAGCCGCACGGGGGTCTCGGTCGGCCGGCGCCGCTTCGGCCCGTGACGGACGGCTTGCTTGTCCATGGGGCCGGAACGTAATCCGGTTCGAGCGACGATTCCAGGCGCGATCGATCGCGCTATACTTTGGGAATCATGAACGGCTACAGCTTCACGGATCGCGTGCGCAAGGTGCTGCAGATGGCGCGTGAGGAGGCCGCACGCCTGCATCACGAGTACGTGGGGACCGAGCACATCCTGCTGGCGCTGATTCGGGAAGGAGAGGGGATCGCCGCGGCGGTGCTGACCAACCTGGCCGTCGATCTCGAAGCAATCGCGCAGCGGATTGAGGAGACAGTCAAGAAGGGGAAGGCGACTGCGCGAGCCGGGCCCGACCTCCCCTACACATCCCGCGCGAAGAAGGTTCTTGAATTCGCGATGAGCGAGGCCCGCGAGCTGAATTACACGTACGTTGGGACGGAGCATCTCCTGCTCGGCGTCCTGCGGGAAGAGAAGGGGATTGGCGCTCAGGTCTTGACGGACGCGGGCGTCACGCTCGAGCAGGCACGCGAGGAAGTGCTGCGGGTGGCAGGCAGTCAAATGCCGCCGCAAGCAATCCCGCCGCGACCGCCGTACACGCCGGCCGGCCGGGGAAGCTTGGAGCTCGCGTACCAGGAGGCGCGTGACCTGGGCGTGACGTCGCTCGGCCCGGAACTGTTGCTGCTAGGAGCCCTGCGCGTGATGCAAACCGCCCCGCCGGGATCGCCTGGTGCGGCCCTCGCTGCCCTCCTGAATGGAGCTGGACTGACTCCCGAGCGCGTGCGCGAGGTGATCGCGCGAGGCGACGAGGGCTAGCTCAGCCCCGCGGCAGGAATCCGTCCAGCGCCCGCACAAAGTCTTCCGTCGCCTCCACGTGGGGCGCGTGCCCGGTCGCCAGCTCGACGACACCGGTGTCGAGCAGGGCGGCCGTCTCCCGCGCGGATTCGATCGGCATGGGGTCGAACACCCCGTGGACGACCAGGGCGCGCGGGGCCTTGCCCTTCGGAAACGTGTTGCGAAGCCGATCCCGCAGATCGTAGTCGCCCAAGCTCTGCCACACCGCCTGTTGCGTCCGGGCCGTGACGCGGAACGGGGTCATCTCCGTGGCGCGGCTCGGGTCGCGGAAGTAGCCCGCGACGGATAGCGCGAATGCGAGGCGGCGATACTTTTCGGGGTCGCGCTGCGCGAGCCCGGAGGCGGTCAGCTCGGCGCGTGCGCGCGCGATCCACGGGTCAGCCATGCGGGCGGCGAGGCGGCGCTCGAATTGCTCGCGCCAGCGCGCGGTCAGAGGTGCCGGAGCGACGAGCGCCAGTCGCCCCACGCGCTCGGGGTGCTCCAAGGCGTACAGCACGGCGAGCAAGCCGCCCCAGGAGTAGCCGAGCAGGGTGAGGCGGTCGATGGTCCAGTGCTTGCGGAGGGCTTCGAGGTCGGCGACGTGCTCCTGCCAGCCGACCGGCGTCTCGCGGGGGACCGGGGACCGTCCGCCGCCCCGCTGGTCGTAGAACAGCAGGGCGCGGCCGCGGGCCAACCGGTCGTATTGCGGCAGGAGGTAGTCGTGGTGAGCGCCGGGGCCGCCGTGCAGCACGACCACCGGGGACCCGCTCCCCACACGCCGGGTGTACAGGCGGACGCCGCTCGCGTCGACCAGCGCGTCGGCCGCCCCGGTTGGCTCGGTGCCGGTCATGGAGTCACAAGTTACACGGTCATGAAACCGCTGCGTCTTCCGCCCGCCCTGACGCCGCCGGCGATCCGGCGACTCGGGCTCGCCGACGTCGCGATCCTCTGCCTGCTGGGGGGGGCGATCGCGGCGGTGGTCGCGTTCGCGCGCGAATTCGAGGCGCCGCTCCGACAGGTGGTGCAGATCGACCTGCGTCCCAGCGCGCTCCCCCGGTACACGCTGTACTCGCTCGCCCGCGGCGTGATCGCGCTGGCCATCTCGTACGTCTTCGCGCTCGGCTTCGGCTGGGCGGCCGCGAAGTCGCGCGCCGCCGAGCGCCTGCTGTTGCCGATGCTCGACATCCTCCAGAGCATCCCCGTGCTCGGCTTCCTCCCCGGGCTGGTGCTGGGCCTGATGTCGCTCTTCCCCACCCGCAACGTCGGCCTCGAGCTGGCGGCGATCCTGATGATCTTCACGGCTCAGGCGTGGAACCTGGCGTTATCGTTCTACAATTCGCTGAAGAGCCTCCCCGACCCGCTGCGTGACGCCTGCAAGGTGGCGGGGTGGCGGGCGTCGCGGACCTTTTGGCAGCTCGAGGTGCCGGCAGCCGCGCAGGGGCTCGTCTGGAACGGGATGCTCTCGATGGCCGGCGGCTGGTTCTTCCTCATGGTCAACGAAGCGTTTCGTCTGGGGGACCGCGACTTCCGGCTCCCCGGCGTGGGCTCCTACATGAGCGTGGCGCTCGATCAGGGGAACGGACCCGCGATGGCGCTCGCCATCCTCGCGATGGTAGCGATGATCGTGTGCGTGGACCAGCTCCTGTGGCGACCGCTCGTGGTGTGGGTGGAAAAGTTCCGGCTCGACGAGACCGCGGGCGGGGGTGGCGGGGAAGCGCCGGCGACCTCGTGGGTGCTCGAGTTCCTGCGGCACGCTCGGCTGCCGCGGCGCGCCGCGCTGCTGCGGCGGCAGGCGTACCGCACGGCGCTGCGGGCGGCGCGGCCGCTCGAACGCCCGCTCGCGATCGCCCGGCCGGTGATCATGCGCGGGCCGCGCTTCGCGCTCGCGCACCCGGTGGCGCGGTGGATCGGAGGCTCGCTGCTCGTGGCCGGCGTCGCGCTGGCGGCGGCTGTGGGGGCCTGGCACATCTGGCTGCTGTTGCGGCAGCTCGGCGCGCGCGACTGGGGGACGCTGATCGGGTCGGCGGCCCTCACGTTCGCCCGGGTGATGGGTGCCGTGATCGTGTCCACGGCGTGGGCGCTGCCGGCCGGGATCGTGATCGGCCGCTCGCCGCTGCTGGCGCGGCTGCTGCAGCCGGTCATCCAGGTGGTCGCATCGTTCCCGGCGCCCATGCTGTTCCCGCTCGTGGTGTTGCTGTTCGAGCGGGCCGGCGTGGGGCTCGGGCTCGGCGCGGTCGCCCTGATGGTGCTCGCGGGGCAATGGTATATCCTGTTCAACGTCATCTCGGCCGTGGCCGCGATCCCGCAACAGCTCAAAGACGCGGCCACCGCGTTTCAGCTGCCGTGGCGCGCCCGCTGGCGCTCGCTCTACCTGCCGGCGGCGTTCCCGGCGCTCATCACGGGGTGGATCACGGCGGCGGGGGGCGCGTGGAACGGCTCCATCGTCGCCGAATACCTCGAGGCGGGCGGGCGGCTTCGCACCACGGCGGGGCTGGGGAGCCTGATCAGTGACGCCACGGCCCATGCCAATTTTCCGCTGCTGGCGGGAGGAATCGCCTTGATGAGCCTGATGGTGGTCGGCTGGAACCGGTTCGTGTGGCGGGCGCTCGCAGACTGGGCCCAGACCCGCTTCGGGTTCGCGCAATGACGCCGGGCCCGCTGCTGCTCGAGGCGCGGCATGTCACGCAGCGCTTCCGGCTGCCCAACGGACAGGTCATCGAAGCGCTGCGCGACGTGTCGCTCAATGTGTGCGAGCAGGAGGTGGTGGCGCTGGTCGGGCCGTCGGGGTGCGGCAAGAGCACACTGTTGCGTCTGTTCGCCGGCCTGGCACGTCCCGCCGACGGGTCGGTGCTGTACCGCGGGCGCCCGCTCAAGGGCGTGCTCGGCGCCGCGGCGATGGTGTTTCAATCGTTCGCGCTGCTGCCGTGGTTCACGGTGTCAGAGAACGTGGCGATGGGTCTCGAAGCCCGCGGCGTGAACGGCGCGGCCCGCCGGGATGCCGTGGCGCGCGCCATCAACCTCGTTGGCCTCGACGGGTTCGAGCAGGCGTACCCGAAGGAGCTCTCGGGCGGGATGAAGCAGCGCGTCGGGTTCGCACGCGCGCTCGCGGTCGCGCCCGAGATCCTGCTCATGGACGAGCCGTTCGGCGCGCTCGATCCGCTCACGGCCGAAAACCTGCGCAGCCAGGTCGTGGATCTGTGGCGCGACGCGTCGACCGGCGTGAACACGCTCGTGGTCGTGACGCACAGCGTTGAGGAAGCGGTGTTCCTCGCCGGGCGGATCGTGGTGTTCGGCTCCCATCCCGGGCACGTGCGCGAAGAGCTGGTCAATCCGCTCCCCTATCCCCGCCAGGAGCGGAGCCCCGAGTTCGACGGGATGGTGGACCGGCTGCACGCCATCCTCACCGCGACGCTGCTGCCCGAGCCGGCGCCGGCGGCGCCGCAGCGGCTCATTCCGTTCCCGCGCGTGCACGTCTCCGAGGTCACCGGTCTGCTCGACCACCTGCTGTCGCGGCCCGACGGGAAGGGCCACGTGTTCGAGCTCGCCGAGGACCTGGGCGTCGACTATGACCGGATGTCGGCCGTGGTGCGGGGGGCGGAGCAGCTCGGCTGGGTGACGACGCCGGGCGAGGTCGTGCAGCTCACGCTGGTGGGGCGCGAGGTCATGGCGATGGACGACTCGGCCCAGAAGGACGCCACGCGCGCGCGGCTCAAGAAACATCCGCTGTTCGGGCGGGTGATGGCGATGCTGGTGGAGAGCGAAGGGTCAATGGAAGACGAGGAGGTGCTGGCGGACCTCACCATCTACTTCCCTTTCATTCCGGCGGACTCCCTGTTCCAGACGATCGTCGAGTGGGGGCGGTACGCCGAGGTGTTGGACCACGACGCTACCGCAGGACGGCTCATGCTCACCGGGGCCGTGGAAGGCGCGCCG
>DASPXE010000103.1:0-11480 GCA_035637455.1 Gemmatimonadales bacterium | reverse complement strand
CGCTTATCGGCCGGGAAGATGTACGAGCCGTCGTAGCGCGCGACGAGCTCGAAGAGGTACTTGTCCTGGAACGCGTAGTTCAAGCGGGTGAAGTAGTTTTGCCGCGCCGCCACGTACGCGGTGCCATCGTTGGTCTTCCCGAGATCGCTACCGGCGAAGATCTGATCGACCTGGTCTGAGACGAAGTCCCTCCGGAAGGCACTGAGATACGAGCTGTCCGCCGTCTGGCGCTCGACACCGCCCAGGATGCCGACCGTGTGCGGCCCGACGTTGCGCCGGTACTCGGCGATGAGGTTCAGCAGGATGCTCGTACCCCGCCCGTCCCACTGGTTGAGCTGCGGCGCGTTGAATCCCCGCTTGGCGGGCAGGAGCACGGGCTGGCCGCTCGAGTCGCGCGTCTGGTAGTCCCACGTGTACAGTGTCCAGGGCGTCCGCCACTGCCGCTCGGACCGGAAAACCACGTCGTAGGACGCGTTCGCGCGAAGGGTGAGACCGCTCACCCCCGGCACCTTGAAGTCCCCGCCCAGGGTGCCCTGGACGTAGTCTCGCTGGTCCTCGTCGTATCCCGTCGCCGGCGTCCCGGTCACCACCGGGTTGTCGCCGAACTCGATGTCGGGTCCCGGCAGCCCGTTCGGCCAATACGCAGGCAGGTTCGGCTTGCCGCGCATGAGCGCCCGGAAGATCGAGCCCGCGCTGCGGTTCGGGAAGTTGCGGTCCTCGAGACGCCCTGTCACATCGAAGCGCAGGCCGAGGTGGTCGGTGACCCGGCCGTCGATGTTGCTGCGGAAGCTGTACTGGTTGTACCGGGTGGCGCTGTTCTGGTAGTAGCCGTCCTCGGTCAGACCCCCCAGGGAGAGGTAATACCCGATCCGATCGCCGCTGCCACGCAGGGCGACGTTCCCTCGGGTCTGCAGCGACATGGGCTTGATGACCGCGCCGAACCAGTCGGTGTTGGGGTAGAGCCAGGGATCGCCGCCATCCCGGTACTTCTGGATCTGATCCGCCGAGTAGCGGAGCGGTTGGTTCCGATACATGTCGATCTCGTCGAGCATCGTCATGTACGTCGCGGCGTCCGCCATCTGGGGCGTCCGCGTGGGGTGGTTGAAGCCCTGGTTGATGTTGACCGTGAGCTGGGGTGGCTGCACCACACCGCTGCGCCCGCGCTTCGTCGTGATGAGGATGACGCCGTTGGCCGCCCGAGCGCCGTAGATCGCCGCCGAGGCGTCTTTTAGCACGCTGATGTTTTCGATGTCCTGTGGGTCGAGCCGCTCGAGGCCGCCGACCCGATCTGCCACGCCGTCGATGACGATGAGCGCGCTGTTGTCGTTCAGCGTATGGTTGCCCCGGATCCGGATGGTCGCGCCGTCGTACCCGGGCTCGCCGCTCTGGTTGACCGTCACCAGGCCGGGCAGCTGGCCGCCGAGCGTGTTCGACACATTGACGGTGGGGACTCCCTGGATCTGTTCACCCTGGACGGCGCTGACGGAACCGGTCAGCGTCGCCTTCCGCTGCTCGCCATAACCCACCGCCACGACCGGGTTCAGCTCGATGGCCTGCGGGACGAGGCGGAAATCGGCGGTCGCGGTCTGCCCCGCCGCCACGACGAGGCTCGCCACCTCGCCGACGGCGTACCCGATCAGCCGGGCCTGCGCGCGGTAGGTCCCCGGCGGAACGTCCCCGATCGCGTAGCGGCCGTCGGGACCGGTGACGGCGCCAAAACGAGTGCCCACGAGAGTGACCCGTGCGCCCGCCAGAGGAGCGCCCGTTGTGTCGGTCACGCGCCCCGCCAGCGTATCGCCTTGCGCCTCCGATCCGGCGCGGACGAGGATGGTGGTACCTCTCAAGGAGACGAACGCCTCCAACCCCGTCCCTGCCAGGGCGGTGACCACGGCGTCCTGGACCGTGATCTCCCCAACCTGGAGGGACACCCGGGCCCGGGCACGGAGCACGTCGTCGCCATACGCGATCTCGATGCCCCCGCGCCGGCCGATCTCGCGGAGCGCCTGCTTGACGCTCACGTCCTTGAGATCGAGCGCGATCGAGCGTCGCAGTGGCGCGACCGCCGTGCTCCGAGTGGGGACCCAGCTCGAAGCCAACACCAGCGTGGTCGAGCTGTCGGCGTCCGGCCCTTGCGCTGCCCCGAACGCGGCAACGGGCGAGAACACGAGCGTCGCTCCGGAGGCGACGGCTGTGAGGAGTCTGTGTCTCATGTGATCTACTCCCTGAAACAAAGCGTTTGGCTCGGCATTACCGCTCGGCTCGAGTCGGGTAGAACGTCACGCTCCGCCCCACCTGCTCGTAACGAGCGTGCGTGAGCAGCGCGATGGCGTCGAGGATCTGTGTGACCGGCTCGCCTCGCACCGATAGCGTGAGGCGCCGGTCAGCCAGCGACGGTGCTGCCAGCGTGAAGTCCACGTCGTACCAGCGGGCGAGATCAGGCAACACGTCCTGCAACGGCGCGTCCAGAAATGCCAAGCGCCCCGCCGTCCACGCGAGGTAACGACGGGTGTCCACTCGTCTGGGGCGGCTGGCCACGCCGGTGCGATCCAGCCGGCTGAGCTCTCCGCCGCTCACCACCTGGCCAGCAGAAACGTGCGCGCCGGCGGTGTGCAAGCGCACTTTCCCATCGGCCACGACGACCTCTACGTCCTGCTCGTCCGCATAGGCCCGCACTCCGAAGCGCGTGCCGATGTCCCGAATGACGCCCCGCCCGGCGTGCACGGCGAAAGGCCTAGCAGGGTCGTGCGCGACCTCGAAGTACGCTTCTCCGTCGAGATACGCCTCCCGCGCCGTGGCGCCGTAGGCGGCTGGGACGCGGAGCCTGCTGTCCGCGCCCAGGAGGATTCGGGTGCCATCGGCGAACCGAATCGCGGCGCGGTGTCCCCGGGCGGTGGTGAACTCGCGCATCGCTGGCGGAAGACGCGACCACTCCAGCGACCAGAGCGCCGCCGCGCCCGCCACGAGCGCGAGGACCGCGGCGATGCCAAATCCGCGCAATCCTGACCCGCGCCAACGCCGAGGCATTGGCGTGGCCTCCTCCTTATCGAGGGCACGTTCGAGCGCCGCGATGCACTCGGCCGCAAGCGGATGGGTCTCGAGCCATTCGAGGACCAGGATCCGCTCGGCCGGGCTGCAGTCGCCGGCAAGGAACCGGTCGAGCCGCCCCCAGTACTGTTCATCGGTCACACTTCTAGGACGCGGATCAGGGACCGAATCCCCTAGCGGCGGACCAGCGACGTGTATGGGGAGTGCTGCGGGACGGAGCGTGACCGCTCAGCGATGCGGCGCGAGGCTCTGGTAGCTCTCTCTCAGGACCGCAAGGCCGCGGCCCACGTAGATCTCGACGGTCTTCACCGAGATGCCCATCGCGTGGGCGACTTCGGCGTAGCTCATCTGACGCCGCCACCGCAGCGTAAGCGCCAAGCGACACCGCTGCGGTAGGCGGTGCAGCAGCCGCTCGACCGCTGCCACGAGTTCGGCCGATTCGAGGCGCCGCTCGCCCTCGTTGACGTCGACGGCAGGTGCCGGCTCGCGCCAGCGACGCTCCACGAGCTGGTGGCGGAGGTGGCTGACGGCGAGGTTGCGCACGGCGGTGTACAGATAACTCTTGAGCCTGCCCACGCTGAGCCGCGCCCGCTCTTCCCACAACCTGGCAAAGACATCGTGCACGAGCTCTTGGGCGACTTCGGGCGAATGCACGTAGCGGCAAGCAAACTTGCACAACGCCGGATGGTAGGTACGGAACGCCCGCTCGAACGCCGCCGCGTCGCCGGCGCTGATCCGCGCGGCCCAAAGGCGCTCCTGGCTGCCGAGCGGTGGTGTCTGAGCGCGGATGTCCGACGGCACGGGCTGGGACATGTGTCGTGCGTTTGAAGGCGGTGAGCCGCCTGACGGTCAGCCCTCATGCGCGCAAGCGACATGCCCCTCCGGTGACACCGATCACCCGGACTCACCGTTCGCACGCGATCAAGTCACTCCGCTTATTTCACTTCGGCAGGAACCATCTCGGTGCGGCTCGAACGCCACACCTGTTGTGCGGTCACCTCACAGTCCAGGTCCCCTCCTTGTTCATGAGCAGTTCCGCGAGGTCCGGCGCTCCCGGTCCGGCACCGGCGGCAGCGGCCTGCGCGTACACCTCCGCCTCGAACGAGGGCGCGGGGTTGCAGTAGATCACGCCCAGCGCCACGGGCCACGCGGGCGGCTCGAGGGCGACGAGTAGCTGCGCGAGCGCGCGGTTGGTCTCGTCGTGCACGAGGACGCCGTCCGGAATCACGTCGCGCTCCGACAGCGTGATCACTTCGAGCTCGAGCTTTCCGGGCTTCAGGCGCAACCCGCGGTCCTTTCGGGCACCGAAGATCAACGGCTGGCCGTGCTCGACGTGCAACTGGGTGTCCGCCGCGCCGTCCTTCGCGGTGAAACCGTCGAACGCTCCGTCGTTGAAGACCACGCAGTTCTGGAACACCTCGACAAACGACGCACCGCGGTGCGCATGGGCGCGCTGCAGCACGCTCACCAGCTGCGCCTGCTGCGTGTCCACCGCGCGCGCCACGAACCGCGCCCCGGCGCCCAGCGCGAACGCGCAGGCCGACACCGGATAATCGACCGAGCCCTGCGGGGTGGACGGGGACTTGGTGCCGCGTCGCGACGTGGGGGAATACTGGCCCTTGGTGAGGCCGTAGATCTCGTTGTTGAACAAGACGATCTGGAGATCGACGTTGCGCCGCAACACGTGGAGCATGTGGTTGCCACCGATCGACAGCCCGTCGCCGTCTCCCGTCATCACCCATACGTCGAGATCAGGGTTCGCGAGCTTAATGCCGGTGGCGATCGCCGGCGCGCGCCCGTGGATCGTGTGGAAGCCGTAGGTGGACATGTAGTAAGGAAACCGGGCCGCGCAGCCGATGCCGGACACAAACACCGTGGACTCCCGCCGAGCGCCCAGCTCCGCCAGCGCCTTGTGCATCGCCTTGAGGATGGCGTAGTCCCCGCACCCGGGGCACCAGCGCACCTCCTGATCGGACGCGTAGTCCTTGGGCTGGAGCTCGGCGTCGGTGATGGTCGTGACGGTCATCTCAGCGCCTCGACAATCTCCGACACTTTGAACGGCTTTCCCTGCACCTTGGAGAGTTCTTCGGCGGGCACCAAATACGCGGCGCGCAGCAGCTGCACCAGCTGACCGTTGTTCAGCTCCGGCACGACGATCCGCTCGAACCGCCTGAGCAGCTCGCCCAGGTTGCGCGGGAAGGGGCTCAAGTAGCGGAGATGGATGTGTGAGGCGTCGATTCCGTCCTGCCGCGCCCGCCGCACCGCCTGGTGGATGGCGCCGTAGGTCGAGCCCCACCCCACGACGGCGATCGCACCGTGATCCGCCCCCAGCGCCACAGTCTGGAGCGGGATACCGTTCGCGATCCCGGCGATCTTCGCCGCCCGGGTGCGCGTCATGCGGGCGTGGTTCTCGGGGTCGTACGAGATGTGGCCCGTATCGTAGTCCTTCTCGAGTCCGCCGATCCGGTGCTCGAGCCCCGGCGTCCCGGGCCGCGCCCACGGCCGCGAGAGGGTTTCCGAATCCCGCAGGAAGGGATGGAACCCCGCGGGGTCGGTGCGGAACCGGACCGGGAAGCGCGGCAGCCGGTCCAGGTCGGGGATGCGCCACGGCTCGGCGGCGTGCGCCAGAAAGGCGTCCGAGAGCAGGACCACGGGCGTCATGTACGTGGTCGCGATGCGGACCGCCTCCATGGCGACGTCGAAGCAGTCCGTCGCGGTGGCCGCAGCGAGCACTGCGAGCGGCGCGTCCGCGTTGCGGCCGTGCACCGCCTGGAACAGATCCGACTGCTCCGCCTTGGTCGGCATCCCAGTCGACGGGCCAGCGCGCTGGGAGTTCACCACGACGAGCGGCAGCTCGGTCGCGATCGCGAGGCCGAGCATCTCGGTCTTGAGCGCCATGCCGGGGCCGGAGGTCGAGGTCACGCCGAGCGCGCCGGCGTACGCCGCTCCGACGCACGCGCCGATGGCCGCGATCTCGTCCTCGGCCTGGAAGGTGATCACGCCGTACCGTTTGAGGTTGGCGAGCGTGTGGAGCAGCAGCGACGCGGGGGTGATGGGGTAGCCCGCGAACACCATCTTCTCGAGCCCCGCGGCGCGCATCCCGGCGACGAGCCCCCAG
This sequence comes from Gemmatimonadales bacterium, assembly GCA_035637455.1. Classification (GTDB taxonomy): domain Bacteria; phylum Gemmatimonadota; class Gemmatimonadetes; order Gemmatimonadales; family GWC2-71-9; genus 20CM-4-69-16. The sequence continues at coordinate 5,317 of DASPXE010000103.1, read as the reverse complement.
GCGATCGCCTCCGTCCCGCTCACCGTGCGATAGACGCCCGGCGTGACCCGGGCCCGGCGGACGGTGTAGCCGACCCCGTACTCCGACATCTCGGCCGTCTCGCCGAAGGCGTGCCCGGCGTTCAGCGCCGCCACGTTCGCCTGCGCGACCTCCGGCTTCCCGGCGAATTTCTTCTTGAGCCACTCGACTGTGACGTCGCGATCGCGCCCGTACATCCAGAGCATCAGCCCCAGCGCCCACATGTTACGACAGCGGTGTGCTTCCCGTGTGTGCAGCCCGAAGTCCTTGACGGCGTCGAGTGTGCGCTTCGTTATGTCGAGCTTCAGCACCTGGTAGGGCGCGAGTGACCCGTCCTCGAGCGGGTGGGACGCGAACCCCGCCTTGGCGAGGTTCCGCTCGGTGAAGGCGCCCGTGTCCACCACGACCGTGCCGCCGATCCGCAAATCCTTGAGGTCGACTTTGAGTGCCGCAGGGTTCATCGCGACGAGCACGTCCACCTGGTCGCCGGGCGTCATGACGTCCACGGCGCCGAAATGGATCTGGAACGCCGAGACGCCGTACGTCGTACCCGCGGGCGCGCGGATCTCAGCCGGGTAGTCGGGGAACGTCGTGAGGTCGTTGCCGGCGAGGGCCGTCTCGACGGTGAAGCGGCCGCCCGTCACCTGCATCCCGTCGCCGGAGTCGCCGGCGAACCGGATCACGACGGAATCACGCGATTCGCGCGCTGGGGACGTCGCGCTGGTGGTCATCGTACAGGAAACTAGCGTGCCGGTTGCGCGATGGTAGTGGACGAGTCCGTACGGGAAGGCGCGGCCTTTCCCCAGGCTGAAGCCTTGGCTTCGGCGCGACACTGTCCTGAAGGACATTGTGCTTCAGCACAGTGCAGCGCCGAGCGCACTCTTTCAGGGTGTGAAAGCCCGATCCGCCGACTGCGTTGCGCCCCCAAGCCGGGGCCGGCAGCTTACCGCCATGCCGGATCTGCCACGTCTGAGCAGCGCGCACTGGCCCCCCAGCGCCTATCCCCGGACCGAGCTGCCGGAGCGGATCCTGCAATTCGGCACGGGCATGCTGCTACGCGCCGTGTGCGCGACGGCCGTGGATGCCGCCAATGCGGCCGGCGCCTTCCACGGACGAATCGTCGTGGTGCAGAGCACGCCGCAGGGCCAAGCGAGCACCCTGAACGCACAGGACGGCCTGTTCACGCTCGTGGAACGGGGCCTGGAACGAGGGCAGCCGCTCGAACGGATGCGCCTCGTCGGCTCGATCTCACGCGCGCTGGTGGCGGACGCGGAGTGGCCAGCGGTGCGCGACGTGGTCGCGCGGCCCGAGCTGCAGGTGATCGTCAGCAACGTGACCGAGGCCGCGTTCCGGCTGGACGCGGCCTTTCCATCCAGGCTGGCTGACCTGCTGTACACCCGCTTCGAGCGCTTGCCGGACGGCCCGCCGCTGTGCGTGATCCCGACCGAGCTGGTGGACGACAACGGGCCGCGCCTCGCCGCGATGGTCGATCGCCTGGCGGACGGATTCGAGCGGGGGCCCGATTTCCGCGAGTGGCTGGCGCGGCGCGTGCGCTTCTGCTCCTCGCTCGTGGATCGGATCACGACGGGAACACCCGCGGCAGACGGGCACGCGATGCTGGAGCAGCGTCTCGGTTACGCCGACGCCCTGCTCACCGTCACCGAGCCCCATTGCTTCTGGGCGATCGAAGCCGACCCCGCGGCGCTGCGAGCGGCGTTCGCGATCGACGTGGTGCCCGATGCGGTGATATTCGCTCCCGACATCGGTTTTTACCGGGAGCGGAAGCTGCGCCTGTTGAACGGCGCGCACACGGTGACGGCGCCGCTCGCGCTGCTGGCTGGCGTCCGGACGGTGCGAGAGGCCGCCGAGCATCCCCGGCTGGGACCCTACCTGCGGCACATCTTGTTCGAGGAAATCGTGCCCGGGATCGACCTGCCGGCCGATGCGGCTACCGCGTTCGCCCGGACCGTGATCGACCGGTTTCGCAACCCCTGGCTCGATCACGAGTGGCGGGTGATCGCCACCAACCAGACCGCCAAGCTGCGGCTCCGGGTCGTGCCCGCGATCGTGGGATTCGCCCGGAAACAGGGGCGCGCGCCGCAAGGGTTGGCACTCGGCTGCGCCGGCTATCTGCGGTGGGCCCGCTCCCGCCTCACCCACCCCGCGGGGGAGGATGTCGATTTCCCGCTGATCGAGCGGCATTGGCGGGCGGTAGACCCGGACGCCGCCCCTGGCCCCGTACTTGCAGCCGCGCTGGAACGACTCGCCGCCCGAGCGCTGGCCGATGCCGGCCTGTGGGGCGCGAATCTCGCCGAGCTGCCCGGGCTGCTCGAGGCCACGACGCGGTGGCTGCTCGCGCTGGAGCGTGACGGAGTGGATGCGGCGCTCGAGGCGCTGCACGGCATGCCGGAGTACGCCGCCACCGGCCGGACGTGACCATGACCCACACGACGACGACTCTCGGCGGGGAAAGGGGCGGGCTCCATCCGCTGCTCGAGAGCGGCGTGATCGCGGTCGCTCGGCTGCCGGCCGCGGCCGGGTTGCGCGCTGCCGCTCGCGCACTCGCCGCGGGGGGCGTGGGCGCCGTGGAAATCACGCTGACGACACCGGGCGCGATCGAGGCGATCGGCGAGCTCGCGTCGGACCGCGACCTCGCGTGCGTTGTCGGCGCGGGCACCGTGCTCGACGAGTCGGCCGCCTGCGAAGTCATCGACGCCGGGGCGCGCTTCGTGGTGAGCCCCACGCTCACCCCCGCCGTGATTCGCGTGTGCCGTGACCGTGACATCCCCTGCATGCCGGGCGCGTTCACGCCGACGGAGATCGTCGAGGCGTGGCGCGCGGGCGCCCCGCTCGTGAAGCTGTTCCCCGCGGCGCCCGTGGGTCCCGGCTACCTCCGCGATCTGCTCGCGCCCCTGCCGTTCCTGCGGCTCGTGCCGTCGGGCGGCGTGTCGCTCGAGAACGTGGGCGACTGGATCCGCGCGGGGGCCGTCGCGGTGAGCGTCGGCAGCGCGCTGCTGCCGGCGGCGCTGGTCCGAAGCGAGGCGGCGGGGGGCGCGGGGGGCGCCGAGCTCACGCTGCGCGCGCGGGCGTTCGTCGAGCGCGTCGCGCAAGCGCGGGCGCAGCTCGCGGGAGGCGCGGCGTGAAGCGTGCGGCCGCCCCACGCGTGGTGACGTTCGGCGAGCTGCTGCTGCGGCTCAGCCCGCCGGGTGACGAACGACTGCTCGAGTCGCCGGAGCTGCACACCTGCTTCGGCGGGGCGGAGGCGAACGTCGCGGTCGCGCTGAGCCATCTCGGCGTGCGGTGCGACTACGTCACCCGCGTTCCCGACAACCCCATCGGGGATGCCGGCGTCGAGGCACTGAAGAAGGAAGGCGTGGGCACCCGGTGGATCGTGCGGGGGGGGGGCGGCGAGCGCTTGGGGCTCTACTTCGTGGAGCCGGGCGCGGATCTGCGCGCCATGCGCGTGGTGTACGACCGCGCTGGCTCGGCGTTCGCGCGCCTCGACCCGCACAGCATCGACTGGCCCGCGGTGCTCTTCGGCACCGACTGGTTCCATGTCTCGGGGATCACTCCTGCGCTGGGCGAAGGCCCGGTGGCGGCGCTCGCGGGCGCCATCGCCTGCGCGCGCGCCCGGGGCCTCCCGGTGAGCCTCGACCTGAACTACCGCGAGGCCCTGTGGCGCGGCCGGAACCCGCGGCCGCTCATCGAGCCGCTCGCCCGGCGGGCGGGTGTGCTGATCGGCAATCCGGCGGCCGTGAGTGCGATGCTCGGCCTCCCGGCCGACGACGCTTCGCTTGCGACTCCCGAGCGCGCGCGCGGTCTCGCCGAGCAGCTCGCGGCGCGCTTCGAGGCGAAGCGCGTCGCGCTCACCCGGCGCGAGATCCTCGGGCCGCGGGACCACGGCTGGAGCGCCGTGCTGTACGACGCGGAGACCCGCACGTTCGCGCAGAGCCGTCGGCACTGCGTGCAGGTCGTGGACCGCGTGGGCGGTGGCGACAGCTTCGCCGCGGCGCTCATCGCGCGACTGCTCGCCGGCGACCGGCCGGCGGAAGCGCTCGAATTCGCGGTGGCGGCGAGCGCGCTCAAGCTCACCGTGCCCGGCGACTTCAGCCGCGCGAGCGTGGGGGAAGTCCAGGAGCTGCTCCGCACGTGATCCCCAGCTTTCGCTGGTTCGGCCCGACGGACCCGATCCCGCTCGCCTACGTCCGCCAGATCCCCGGCGTCACGGGCGTCGTGAGCGCGCTGTACGACGTGCCGGTCGGCGACCCCTGGGGCCGCGAGCGGCTCGGGACCCTCAAGGCGCAGATCGAAGACGCGGGGCTCCGCCTCGCCGTGGTCGAGAGCGTCCCCGTGCACGAGAACATCAAGCTCGGCCGCCGCGGCCGCGATCGACTGATCGAAAACTTCTGTTTGAGCGTGTGCAGCATGGGAGAGCTCGGCATCCCGGTGCTGTGCTACAACTTCATGCCGGTGTTCGACTGGATGCGTACCGACCTCGCCATGCGGCTTCCCGACGGCTCGTCGGCGCTCGCCTACGACGAGGACGCGCTCGCGAAGGTGGATCTGGCGCGAGGGGCACGCGACCTGCCCGGCTGGGCCACGGCGTACTCGGGGCCGGAGCTGGGCGCGCTGGTCGCCGCCTATCGCGACGTGGACGCAGAGCGGCTGTGGGACAATCTCGGCTATTTCCTCGAGCGCGTCGTCCCGATCGCCGAGCAGGCGGGCGTCCGCATGGCCATCCACCCCGACGATCCGCCCTGGCCCATCGTTGGGCTGCCGCGCATCATCACCAACGCCGCCGCCCTCGAGCGCGTGGTGGGGCTCGTGGACAGTCCCGCGAACGGGGTGACGTTCTGCACCGGCTCGCTCGGCGCGAACCCCGAGAACGATCTGCCGGCCATGGTGCGCCACCTCGGCGCGCGCGTCCACTTCGCGCACTGCCGCAACGTGCTGGTCACGGGCGAGCGCCGGTTCCACGAAACGGCCCACCCCTCGGCCTGTGGCAGCGTGGACCTGCACGCGGTCCTGAGCGCGCTGCGCGATATCGGCTTCACAGGCCCGATGCGCCCCGATCACGGCCGCATGATCTGGGGCGAGACGGGACGCCCGGGGTACGGACTGTACGATCGAGCGCTCGGCGCGATGTACCTGCAGGGCCTGTGGGAGGGCCTGACGCGATGAGCCGGCCGCGCCTCGGGTACCGCTGGACCGTGTGCGCGCTGCTGTTCGTGGTCACGACGATCAACTACGTCGATCGCCAGGTGCTGGGGATTCTCGCGCCCACGCTGCAGCGCGAGCT
>DASPXE010000102.1:0-15064 GCA_035637455.1 Gemmatimonadales bacterium | reverse complement strand
CCGATCTTCGCATCGCGGTAGAACTTCTCGACCGGGTACTCCTTGGTGTAGCCGTACCCGCCGAACAGCTCCACGCACTGCGAGGTGACCCGTTCGGCCACCTGGGAAGAGAAGAGCTTGGCCATCGCGGCCTGCATCGTGTACGGCTGGCCCGCATCCTCCAGCCGCGCCGCGTTGTACACCATCAAGCGCGCCGCCTCGAGCTCGGTCGCGGCCTGAGCGAGCTGGAACTGCACTGCCTGAAACGCTCCGATCGGATGGCCGAATTGCTGGCGTTCCTTGACGTACTTGAGCGCCGCCTGGAGCGCGCCGCGCGCCACGCCGATCATCTGCGCCCCGATACCGATGCGACCGGTGTTGAGCGTCTCGATCGCGACCTTGTAGCCCTTGCCTACCTCACCCACGAGGTTCGCCGCCGGCACCTCGCAGCCGTCCAGGATGAGCTCGCAGGTGCTCGAGGCGCGGATGCCGAGCTTGTCTTCCTTCTTGCCGACCGAGAAGCCCTTGAAGCCCCGCTCCACAGCGAAGGCGGTGATCCCCTTGTAACCCTGGGAGAAGTCGGCGTTCGCGAAGATGATGAACAGCCCCGCCTCGGCCCCGTTGGTGATCCACAGCTTACGACCCTCCAGCACCCAGCTGTCGCCCCGCTTGGTCGCCTTCGTCTGCAGGCCGAACGCGTCCGACCCCGACTCGGGCTCGGAGAGCGCGTAGGCGCCGAGCAGGTCGGTCGCGAGGCGGGGAAGATAGCGCCGCTTCACGTCGCTGCTCGCCCACTTGAGGAGCAGGTTGTTGACGAGGGTGTTCTGGACGTCCACGAAGATCGCGACCGACGCGTCGACCGCGGAGAGCTCCTCCACGGCCAGCACCGTCATGAGGAGGTTCCCGCCCGCCCCGCCGTGGTCGTCGGGCGTCTCGATACCCATGAGCCCGATCTCGAAGCACTGCGTGAGGACCGCGGGCTCGATCGCCGCGGCACGCTCCATCGCCGCGACCCGCGGCTTGACCGCGCGGGCGGCGAAGTCGCGCACGGTGTCGCGGAACAGCTCCTCCTCCTCGGAGAGCGTCGTCAGCGGAGGTGTGGCGAGCTGCCGCATGATTGAGCCAATCTAGCTGCGATCCTTCAACCGGCGAACGAATTTGAGCCCCGACCACACGTCGTCCACCGCGGCGACCTTGACGTCCACGAGCCCGTGGGCCAGGCCGATCGCCCGGATGACGTCTTCGGAAAGGTCGGTCGCCACGCCGGACGATTGCTTGGGCCAAGAGATCCACAGCATGCCGGCGGGAGCGAGCGCGCGCGCCAACGCGGCGAACTTTCGCTCGAGCTCCCGCTTCTCCTTCGTGAAGAACTGGATGAAATCGAGCGGGCCGGTGGCGCTGGCTTCCCGAATCACCTGCGGGGGCAGCTTCCCCAGCGTTCGCTCGTAGCCCCGGGGCGGATTGCGGATCGCGATCGCGGTTCCCGGCTTGATCCCGAGCTTGTCGACGAGCGACCGCGGCGAGTAACCCGCCACGCGCGTCCCCCTTCCCCGGTCGTTCACCCGCCGTTTCACCGGCCTTTGTACATGATCCGCCAGATCGTCCCCGCCGCGTCGTCGGTGACGTACAGCGATCCGTCGGGTCCCTGCGCCAGGCCCACCGGGCGGTGCTGCGGGCCGGCGCCGTTCTCGTGCCAGAAGCCGTCGGCAAACGTTTGATAGGTCCCCACCGGCTTGCCCCCCTTGAACGGCACGAACACGACGCGGTACCCTGCTTGCGGCAGCGGAGCCCGATTCCAGGAGCCGTGAAACGCGATGAACGCGCCGCCCGAGTAGGCGGCGGGGAACTGCGAGCCGGTGTAGAACATCAGGCCATCCGGCGCCCAATGGCCGGGGAACGCGACCGCCGGCTCCTTCTTCTGCGCGCACCGCCCCACCTCCTTACCATCGCCGCCGTACTCCGGCGCGAGCACGAGGTGACCGAGCTCCAGGTCGTGATAGCAATACGGCCAGCCGAAGTCATCGCCCTGGTTCACTTGCAGCAGCTCCTCCGACGGCTTTTCGGCGCTCTGCTCGGCGGTGAAAAGCTTGGGCCAGTTCTGAAACAGCTGGTCGCGGCCGTGCTGGGTGGACCACAGCTGGCCGTCCGGGGCCACGACCATCCCCACGGCGTTGCGAATCCCGGTGGCGTAGTGCGTCCCGCTCTCCTCGGTCTGGTCCTGCTTATTCGCGTCGAAGCGCCAGATCCCCGCCCGCGTGGCGAGCTCGGGACACGGGTCCTTGCCCGGCGATTCGTTCGAGCGGTCGGTGACCTGACACACATTCGAGGGCGAGCCGACGTTGACGAACACCGTCTTGCCGTCGGCCGAGAGCGCCAGATTGCGCGCGTTGTGCCCACCCCCGGGAAGGTCCTTTACGATCACGCTCGGCTCGCCCACCGGCTTCAGCCGTCCGGTGGGAAGCGCGAACCGATACACCGTGGTGGCGGTGCTGAAGTACAGCGCGCCCTTGCTCAACGCGACGCCCGTGCCGCCCGCGGTGCCGGCGGTCTCCCGCACGTCGGTCTTGCCGTCGCCGCTCGTGTCGCGCAGGGCGAGGACGCCGCCTTTCGCTCCCGCGCCGCGCCCGTCCTCGAGCGCGACGAAGATGTCGCCGTTGGGCGCCACGGCGAGGTGGCGCGCGCGGCCCACCTGGTCGGCTACGACGACGGCGCAGAATCCCTCGGGGAGCGTGATGCCTCCGTTGTCGGGATCGCAGGAAGGCAAGGCGGCGGTCGGGCGGTCGGGCGGACCGGCGATCAGGAAGGCAGCGACTGCCAGGCCGGCTGACCGCCACAGCGCCGCATCCGTTCCCAATCTCATGTCTTTCGCTCCGGCGTTGTGCCCGCGAGCATCTCTCGGATTCCTCCGAGCGACGAGAGCACCCCCGTCGCCTCGTACGGCAGGTAGATGACCTTGTTGCTCTGCGGGCTCGTGACCATGTCCTTGAGCGCCTCGATGTAGCGGATCGCGATCAAGTACCGCGCCGGGTCGCCGCCGGTTCCCTTGATAGCGCTCGTGATGCGCTCGATCGCCTGGGCTTCCGCTTCGGCGACTTTCAGGCGGGCGTTGGCCTCGGCCTCGGCCGCGAGGATCTTCGCTTGCTTCTGGCCCTCCGCCTGGTTGATCTCCGACTGCCGGATGCCTTCGGCCTGGAGGATGCGCGACTGCTTCTCCGCCTCGGCGGTGAGGATCGCGGCGCGCCGGTCGCGCTCGGCGCGCATCTGCTTCTCCATGGCGTCGCGGATGTCGCGGGGCGGGTTGATGTCCTTGAGCTCGACGCGACTGACTTTCGCGCCCCACTTGTGCGTCGCCTCGTCCAGAATCTCGCGCAGCTTGGCGTTGATGGTGTCGCGCGAGGAGAGCACGTGGTCCAGCTCCATCTCGCCGATCACGTTCCGCAGCGTGGTCTGCGTCAGCTTCTCGATCGCGTCCGGCAGGTTGGCGATCTCGTACGTCGCGCGCACCGGGTCGGTGATCTGGGAGTAGATCAGCGCGTCGATCTCCACGACCACGTTGTCTTTCGTGATCACGTTCTGGCGCGGGAACACGTACACGGTCTCGCGCAAGTCGATCTTGTCGGTGCGGAAATGGCGCGCGAACGAGTCCCCCGCTGGCGTGACGATCACCTGGTGCCAGTCGATCGCCCGCGGCTTGTCGATGAGCGGGATGATCAGGTTGACGCCAGAGGACAGGGTGCGGTGGTACTTGCCCAGCCGCTCGATGATCATCGTCTGGGCCTGCTGGACGATGCGGATCCCCTTGGCGACGATCGAGATCGCGAGCAGCGCGATCGCCGCCGGGACGATGAACGAGCCGATGTTGTCCATCTCAGGTCTCCTTGTCCACGTACAGCGTCGTGCCTTCGACCCGTACCACCATCACGCGCGTGCCCGGCTCGAGCACCGTGTCCATGAGCGACGTGCCGCGCCAATCCTCCCCCTCCACCACGACCCGGCCCCGGCCGGTGCTGGGGTCGATCCGCTCGGAGACGACGCCCACCCGCCCCACCAGGGCGTCCACGTTGGTCTTGATCTCGTGCGACGGGGGGTGGATGTGCCGGAGCAGGAAGGGACGCACGCCGACCAGCGAGAGCAGCGTCCCGGCCGCGAAGCTCAGGACCGGTGCCAGGAACCCCGGCACCACGAGCGAAACGACGCCCGCCAGCACACACCCCACCGCCACGCTCAGCAGCCAGAACCCTGGCGCCAGCATCTCGGCGACGCACAGGAGCAGCGCGGCGACGAGCCAGACTTGCCATTCGTGCACGGTGCTGGAAATTACCGCGCCGGCGGCGCGCCAGCGACCCGCAACCTTTGCAGGGTCCGGGCTATCCAACACCATGGGTGGTTGCGCCCGAAACGTCTTCTCACCCCGGCCGTACGATCCCTCATCGCCGCAGGAGGCTTCCATGCAGGCATCCAGGCTGGCCCTTCCCGTGATCGCGCTCGGCGCGCTGCTGGCGAGCCCCCGTCCCGCCGTCCCCCAGCAACCCGAGCGGCATACCATCGCCGGCGGCAACATCGCGATCTACAATCTGGTCGGCGTGATGCGGGTCGAGGGGGGATCCGGTTCCGGGGTCGTCGTAGAGCTCACCCGGGGCGGGCGCGACGCGGCAAAGCTCCGCGTCGACACGGGTCCTGTGCGCGGCCGCGAGACGCTGCGCGTCATTTATCCCGGTGACGACATCGTGTATCATGACCTCGAGTTCGACGGGAACACCACGCTCGACGTGGCTGACGACGGCACCTTCAACGACCGCGACCGCGAGGCACACCGCATGATGGGCGCGGGCCATCGGGTGCGGATCTCCGGCTCCGGGCGCGGGCTGGACGCCCACGCCGACCTGCGGGTCGCGCTGCCGGTAGGGAAGCGGGTGGCCGTCTACCTCGCGGTGGGGCGCGTGTTCGTGTCGAACGTCGACGGGGACCTGCAAGTGGACGTCTCGGCCGCGAACGTGACGGTCGATCACACCAAGGGCTCGCTCCACGTCGACACGGGATCGGGGGACGTGAAGGTCGGCGACGCCGAGGGGGACGTGAGCCTCGACACCGGCTCGGGCAACGTGATCGTGACCGGGGCGCGCGGCCGGCAGCTGAAGCTCGACACCGGGTCGGGGGACGTCAGCGCCGAGCGGGTGGAGGTGGACGTGCTCAAGGTGGCCACGGGCTCGGGGAACGTGACCGCCTCGGGGGTCAAGGCACCCGACGCGAACATCGACACCGGGAGCGGCAACGTGCGCCTGGAGCTGCTCGCCGATACCGAATCGTTGTACGTCGACACGGGCTCGGGCGACGTCACCATCGAGGTGCCGCCGCAGTTCGGGGCGCACGTCGACATCGAGACGGGGAGCGGCGGCATCGAGCTGCGCGGCGTCTCGATCCGCACGACGCGGCTCGAGCGGGACCACGTCGTGGGGGAGATCGGGGACGGGAAGGGGCGCGTGAAGATCGAGACCGGCTCCGGAGGCGTTACATTGCAGCGGCGCGAATCCTGAAGGGCGCTTTCGACTTTCGGCCTTCAGCGTGCACGGTTCGGACGCGAGCGGCGATGAATCGTTTTGCACGGTTTCTCGACATCGCCCGAGGCTCAGCGAGTGAGGCCGAGTATCATCTCCTCTTGTCGGCCGACCTCAAATTCCTCGACCTTGCGACTCATATGCGATTGAACTCGGAACTGGTCCAGGTCAAGCGCATGATCGCCAGCTTGCTGCGAAAGCTGAGAGCTGACAGCTGATGGCTGACGGTGCCGTTCGCCTCGACACCTGGCTCTGGGCCGCGCGCTTCTTCAAGACGCGAGCGCAAGCAGCCGCAGCCATCGATGGCGGCAAGGTCGATGTAAACGGGGCGCGCGCCAAGCGCGCGAAGCCGGTGGCCCCCGGTGACGAGCTGCGCATCCGCAAGAGCCCGTTCGAATACCGCGTCACGGTGCGCGGCCTCGCTGAGCAGCGCGGGCCGCCGCGCCTCGCGGCCGCCCTGTACGACGAAGCGCCGGAAGGGAAGCGACTGCGCGAGCGGCTCGCCGAGCAGCTCAAGCTGGCGCCGTCCTTGCGCTATCAAGGCAAAGGCAGACCCACCAAGAAGGACCGCCGCGAGATCGAGAAGCTCAGGGGTGGGTGAGTCGCCTCACCCGCGCTGCAAGCGTTTCAGGAGCTGGATCTGCCCCGCAGCGCGATCCGCCGATCGCGACTCATTTTCCCATTCATCGAGTCGCTGTGTCGAGGATCGTGATCTTCTGCCAGATTTTGCGCGACAGTCCGGCGGTGAGGTTTTCCAGGTCGTTCACGGCCTCCAGCACGACCGGATCTTGCAGGTGCTTGACGTACAGCGCCGCTACTTTGCTCGTGAGCGACAGCAGGTCGGTGCAGTAATCCAGGTAGCGGGCCAAGTCGGCGCGGGCCATGCGGCGGTCCGGCGTCACCTGAATCTCCTCCCGGCCGGGGAGAAACTCGTTCGGGGCCTTGGCCAGCTGGTGCATGTCCACCACGTGCGCGATGCTGCGCAGCTCGTGCAGCGCCTTGAGCGCGCGCCCGCGTTTCAGGCGGGTGTCCACCGTGGCGAGAAACACCACCGCCACCCCGAGGAAGACGAAATTCTGGATGGCTTGTGACTGCATCAGGTCTGTCAGCGTCCGCGGGTCCGCCGACAGCTTGAGGCTCAGGAGCGCCCCGACACCCAGCGCCACCATCAGCGCGATCACCAGCCCCGACGCGATGCGCAGCGGGAGATTGGGCCGGCTCAGATCGACGGCGCGACCAATCGCGTCCCGGGCGACGGCGAGCAGCTCCCCGCTAACCTGACTCAGCCCCGAGCCCGGAAACCGTTCCTCGATCCGCCGCTGCACCCGGTCGAGGGTTTCCACGATATGCGCGCCGTCGAGCCGGCGATACATGCTGGGACCAGGGCTCCCTTGTGCCGAGGAGACTTCGCCGGACGCTAGCGCAAGCCCACGCCGATGCCAAGGGCGATCGCGACCGCGCCGAGCCCGAGCAGCAGGCCGTACAACGGCAGCGCGAACTTGAGCCAGTGCTCGTAGCGCACGCCCGCGGCCGCGAGGATCGCCATGAGTGCGCCGTTGGTCGGCGTCAGCAGCTCGCACAGCCCCCCACCGTACTGGTAGGCGAGCACCGTGACCTGGCGTGACAGACCGAGCAGATCGGACAGCGGGACAAGGATCGGCAGCGTCAGCACGGCGTGGCCGCTCGGGCTCGGCACCGGCACGTGGACGGCGGCGTGCAGCACCATCATGCCCAAGGCCGAGAGGGCGAGCGGCAACCCCGCAACGGGCGCGAACAGCCCGCGCACGATGGTGTCGACAATGTGGCCCTCCTCAAGCGCGACGTAGATCGCGCGCGCGAACCCGATCAGCAGCGCCGCGTAGGCCATCGAAGTGAACCCGTCGGCGAACGCCGCTGCGGTGCCGCCCGCGCCCAGGCCGCCGACGACGCCCGCCACGATGCCCATGGCGAAGAACAGCGCCGCCATCTGGTCGAACCCCCAGCCGTGGCGGAGCACGCCGACGACGAGGCATGCGAATGTGGCGAGCACCACGACGAGCACCGCGCCGCGGCGGGCCGAGGGCGGCGGCGGCGCGGCTGCTCCCCGCGCGCCGGCCTGCTGCACGGCGCGTGTGCGGACGGCGTAGCGCATCGTGCCCCAGATCCAAATCCCCAGCGCGACGAGCAGGAAGCCGACGCGGAACGGCGCGCCCGAGAGCAGCGGGAGCTGGGCGAGCTGCTGCGCGATGCCGACCTGAAACGGGTTGATCGGGCTGAACGCCGCGCCCACGGCCGCCGACCCGAGGCTGGCGGCAACGGCGGTGACGGGATCGAAGCCCAGCCGTCGCACGAGCAGCAACATCACCGGCACCAGAGCGATGATCTCCTCCTTCATGTTGTCGAGCACGCCGCCCAGCGCGAACACGAGACAGGCGGTGGGGATGACCAGCGCGTCGCGCCGCTCCAGACGGCGCACCAGCCACTCCACCGCACTCCGCAGCGCCCCGGTGCGGTCCACGACCGTGAACGCGCCGCCGATCAGGAACACGAAGAAGATGACCGACGCCGCGTCGACCATGCCTTTGGGGATGGCGACGAGCGCCCGAAACGGGCCCAGCGGGCTCGCCGCCACGGGGTGATAGGTGCCGGCGACCACTACGCGACGCCCCGTGATCGGGTCGTCCCGCCGCTCGTATTGCCCCGTGGGGAGCACCCAGCTCGCCGCGGCGGCGAGGGCGAGGCCGGCCACGAGCAACACCAGCGGGTGGGGGAACTTGAAGCCGCTCACCGGTCAGCCCGCCGAGCGTGGATCCGACGCCAGGAGTGGTAAGCAGGCAGACCGAGTGCCACGATGCCGAGCCCGAGCAAGGAGCGTTGCGGGCGCGCCCAGATCGTGTTGACCACGATCGCGACGGCGGAGGCCACGAAGAGCAGCGGCGTCCAGGGGTAGCCGGGAACGCGAAACGGGCGGGGCGCGGCGGGCCGGCGTCGTCGCAGCACGAAGACGCTGGCCCCGGCGAGCGTATAGAACACCCATGCTGCGAAGATCACGTACGTGAAGAGCTGCTCGAAGCTGCCCGTCGCCGCGAGCACGATGGCCCACGCCGAGCTCACCAGCACCGAGAAAGCCGGGGTGCCGAAGCGCGGATGAACCTCCGCGAGCTTGCGGAAGAACACGCCGTCCGAGGCCATGGCGTAGTAGACGCGCGAGTTGGTGAGGGTGAGCCCGTTCGCCGCGCTGAGCATGGAGACGAGCACCGCCGCGGCGATCAGCCGGCCGGCGCCCGGTCCCAGCGAGGCGCGCACCGCCTCCGCCGCCACGCGATCCGTCCGCGCGGCGGCGGCAGGTCCGAGCGCGGCGACGTAGGCGACGTTCGCGAGCAGATAGATCGCGATCAGCGCCGCGGTACCGATCACGATGCCGCGCGGGAAGCTGTGCTGTGGCTCGAGCGTCTCGCCCGCCGACGCGGCGACGTTCGCCCACCCCTCGTAGGCCCAAAGCACGCCGATCATCGCGACGCCGATGCCGGAGAGGAGCGAACCCCCGAGCGGGGCGGCGAAGGTCGCGGCCCGCACGCCCGCCAGGCCGCGGCCCGAGCCGAGCAACAGGACGCTCATTCCCAGGATCGCGGCTACCTTGATCCCCGTGCTCCAGTTTTGGACATTCGCACTGTGGCGGGTGCCGCGCACGTTCACCGCTCCCACCACGGCGATCATCAGGGCGGCGACGAGCTTCGCCGCTGTGGGACCGAGCGCGACGAATTGCCGGAGGTATTCCGCGAACGCCACCGCCAGCGTCGCCACCGAGCCGGTGGAGATCACGAAGAACAGCGTCCAGCCGAGCAGGAAGGCGGGGAGCGGGCCGAAGGCGTGGCGCACATAGACGTAGGCTCCCCCGGCTTCGGGGAGCATGCCGCCCAGCTCGCCGTAGGTGAGCGCGCCGAGCAGCGAGAGGACGCCCCCCAGGACCCACACGAGCAGGGCGTAGCCCACGTCGCCGCCCGTCTGCCGCAGCACCGCCCCGGGCACGACGAAGATCCCGGAGCCGATGACGGTCCCGACGACGATGAAGATCAGGTCCCGCAAGCGCAGCGTGCGGGTGAGCGAGGCTCCCGGCACCGCGGCGGGCCCCGCTAGGACGCCTTCATGGTGCTGCCGCAGTGACGGTTGGTCCGGTCATTTCCACAGGGCCACGACCACGCCCATGAGCAGCAGATAAGCGAGCTGGTAGCCGGCGTCGATCACCCAGACCGCGATCGGGTTGTTGGAGAACACATTGGCCGTGAGACCGATCGTGGCGGCGAAGCCGAGCCACAGGAGGAAGCCGAGCCACAGCCCCTGCACGAAACTCGTCGCCTGGGTGTACGACGCGAGCAGCGCCAGCACGTAGGCCATCACCAGGTAGCACAGCCCCGATACCGCGTAGGCGCGGGTGACGCCCCGCTTTTTCATCTCCTCGAGCTTCTCCGGCGTGTAGCCGTGGGCCTGGATCCACGCCTTGGCGAACAGCACGGGGGAGTACCACACGGCGCCGAGGATAAGGGTCGCGACCGCGGCGACGATCACGGCGAGGATGTTGACGTTGGCGGTAGGCATGAGCGCTCCCTTGGAGGACGCTGCGGGTCACGCCAAAGGTACTTAGGGAAGAGGTCCGCGGCTTACCAGTGCCCGTGCATCCGTAGCGTGTCGCCCAGGTAGGCGTACTGGATGTGGCTCATGTATTCGCGCGCGACGGCCCGGATCTCCTCCGGCCGGACGCCGCGCAGGCGCTTCACGAAGTCGTCTCCCAGGCGGTAGTTGCCCAGGTACAACTCCGCGCGGGCGAGGAATTCGGCCTGATCGGCGGCGCTCGAGTTGTCGGCGAGGTAGTCGAATGTGAAGCCGTCCACAAAGCGGCTCAGGGCGAAGTAGTCGAGGTCGCTCTGCGCGAGACTCTCGATCGCGTGGAGCATGAGCGGCAGCACCTGTTGCGGCTGCGGGGTGCTCGCGTATGCCCCCCCCACCGGGATCGCCTGGTCGATAAATGGCGCGAACGCGGCGTACGAAAGGCTCCGCTCGGCGCGCACCGTGCGGTGCAGCTGGGATGACAGCAACGCCGTGGCCACGCGGAACGCCCAGTAGCTGCGGCTCGTGGGCGGGGGCCCCGTGAAGTACGCGAGAATGTAGTTGGTCGGGATGGCGCGCTGCTCCACGAGCCAGTGGGTCTTCAGCTCGGGGGCGGGCGGGGGCAACGTCCAGCGATACGCGCCCCGTGGCAGCTGTCCCAGCGTCGTGGCGACGAGAGACTCCACCTGGGCTCGCTCGGCGCTTCCCGCGATCACTAGCAGCATGCGCGACGTGACGAGCTGATCCCGCGCGTATGCCTGCAGGTCGCCCGGGGTCAGGGCGGCGAGGGACGCCTCGGTACCCTCGGGGTCGAGCCCGTAGGGATGGTCCTGGAACAACGCCGCAGTGGCGAGGATGTGGATGCGCTCGTCGGGGTTGCTGTAGCGCGTGCGCGCCCGGGTCAGGAGCTTGCCGCGCGCCTGCGCCACCGCCGGCGCGGCGAGAGAGGGGTGCACCACGCGGTCGGCGAAGACGCGCCAGGCGGCGTCGAGATCCCGAGCCAAGCCGGTGAAGCCGAAGACCGTCCAGTCCACGCCCGGCTCCAGGAACACGACGCAGCCGGTGCGGGCCATGGCGCGACGGGCCGCTGCGTCGGGGAACTGGGCGGTCCCGTACTCGGAGGACTTGAGGAGCAGCGCTTCGATCCCCGCCGTGCGCGCGGTGACCTGGCGGGTTCCGCCCAGCAGGTACAGCCGCACGGCCACGACGGCGCTCGCGCGGTTGATCCGCTGGATGACCCGCAGCCCGGACACCTCGTAAGCGGTTGTGAGCGTGTCGGGGTCCGCGGTGCGCCGCGCCGGGCGGCCGGGACCGGTCCAAAGCAGCGGGATGGCGGCGGCGCAGAGGATCGGCGCCCGGCGCGCGCTCACGGCGTGGTCTTCCTGGCGCCGGCCCGCAGCCAGGCGGCAAGCGCGTCGACGACCGTGGGCGCGCCCAGCACCCCGATCACTCGGGGGCGGCCCGCGACGTACGCGCGCGCGAACTGTCGCAAGCTGTCCAAGGTTTGAGCGTTCATCCGATCGTCGTAGGTCAAGTAATAATCCATCCCAGCGCTGCTCCACCACAGCGCGAGCTGGGGCGCGACCAGCGCGGTCTGCTCGACGGTCAGCGCGGTCGTCACCTCCCGCCGCTTCTTGGCGATGGCGAGATCCTCGTCGGTGACGCTGTCGAGCATGTCGAGGTTGTCGAGCTCATCCAGCAGCTTGAGCAAGGCCTCCTGGGCGTGGGCGGGTGTCGTCTTGCCGCGGAGCTCGATCGGCCCGGTGTGGTCGAGCGTCAGGTAATGCCCGGTCACCGACTGAAACGGCCCGGCGTCCACCAGCCGGCGCTGGAACGGTGAGCCGGGGTCGTTGAACACCTCGAACAGGGCGTCCGCGGCGTATGTCGCCGCGGGGTCCGTCCGCACGCTCGGGCCCTGGAGCGCGACCACGATGGTGACATCGAGCACGTCTTTGCCGAGCAGGATGGCCGCGCTCGCGGCGCGCGGCGTCACCGGCGGGATCAGCCGGTCTGCGAACGGATCCGCGCCCCGCTTCCAGTCGCCGAAGTGGTGCCGGGCGGCTGCGAGTACGCGGTCCGGTGTCACGTCCCCCGTGACGATGAGCGCGGCATTGTTCGGCACATAGTAGCGAGCGTACGTCTGCTTGAGCTGCTCCGGGGTGATCCCCCGCAGCGACACGCTGTCCCCGGCCACATCTTTTCGGGGCCACGACTCGCCCCACAGCGCCCGGTCCACCTGGCGGGCAAGCAAGCCCTCCGGATCCGATTCGTCGCGTTGCAGCTCGTCGAGCACGACGGGCCTCTCGTCCTTCAGGTCGCCGGTGGAGAAGTGCGCGTCCTCGAGCAGGCGTCCCAGCAGCTTGATACCGCTGTCCACGTGCTTCGAGGGAACGACCACGAAGTAGGTGACTACCTCATGGTTCGTCGTCCCGTTGTAACGCCCGTTGAGTTTCGAGACTTCGTACCCGAAAGCCGATGGGTCACGACGGAACGAATGGAACAGCAGGTGCTCGTACAGGTGGGCCAGTCCGGCTTCGGCGGAGTCCTGCGTGAATGCCCCGTTGCGCACGGCGATGAGGACCGTGGCCAGCGGTACCGCCGGGTTTTCGGCGACGACCACTTCCAACCCGTTATCGAGCTTCGTGCGGCTGATGAGCCCGGACCGCTGGACGGTCGCACCGGCGACGGGCAAGGCGGATAGCGCCGCCGTCACCGTCGCGACGAGCAGCATGCGGAACGGCATGGAAAACGTGCGTCCCAGGCAATGCATACGGACGGCCCGAGCCGGGACAGGTTGTTGCTGCGACGCCGCACGAACTAAGCCAGCCACACGCTCGATGCGGTGGGCGGCGGTACCAGGATGCACCGCGCCGCTGTGTTGCGTCAACGCCACGCGCGGGTCGACCGGTGTGGCGACGACGCATGGCTTTAGGGCGTTTTTGCGGCATCGAGGGGCTGAAATGCGACAGGGCGTCTCACCCGAACACCTCCAGCGCCACCTCCACGCGCCCGAACGGCGCGCTCACCTGCACCCCTTGCACGCTCCGCTTCACCTGCTGGAACATCTCGCGCGCGATCTTCACCCCCTCGGCGAGCGCCGCTTCTTTTCCTTTGTCCTGCGCCTGCCGCATCCGGGTCAGCACCGACTCCGGCACGGAGACTCCGGGCACCTCGTTCGCCAGGAACTCGGCGTTGCGCAGCGAGATCAATGGCCAGATGCCGGCCACGATCGGGATCTTGAACTGGCCCACCCGTGCGAGGAACACCTCGAGCTGCGCCGGATCGAACACCGGCTGCGTCACGGCGAACTCCGCCCCCGCGTCCACCTTCCAGGCGAAGCGCGACAGCTCGCGGTCCAGGTCCACGGCGCCCGGATTCACGCCGACGCCGATCGCCCACCGCGTGGGCGCACCGATCGGGTTGTTACCGGGGTCGAGTCCGTGGTTCAGCCGGAACACGAGGTTGGTGAGCCCGATCGAGTCGATGTCGAACACCGCCGTGGCCTCAGGGTAGGGACCCATCTTGGGCGGATCCCCCGTGATAATGAGAATGTTGCGCAGCCCTGCGGCGTGGGCGCCGAGAATGTCGGAGAGCATGCCGAGCAGGTTGCGGTCCCGGCAACAGTAGTGGATCACCGTCTCGATCCCCACCTCGCGCTCGATCAGGATCGCGGATGGGAGCACGCCCATGCGGCTCTGGGCCCGCGGGCCGTCGGGGACGTTCACGGCGTCCACCCCGGCCGCCTTGAGCGCGCGGCACTGCTCGAGCATCGGGGTCGCGTCCACCCCCTTGGGGGGGACGATCTCGACCGAGGTCACGAGCTCGCCGCGCGCGATTTTGGCGCCCCAGCGCGAGCGCTGCGCCAGCGGCACCGGCTCCGCGCCGGCGGGCGCGCGGATCTCCGCCCGGGACACCACCACCGGCGGGTGCCGCGGCACGACGCTCGCCACGTAATCGCGGATCTTCTTGATGTGCTCCGGCGTGGTACCGCAGCAGCCGCCGACGAGGCGGGCGCCGGCTTCGATCATCCGCCGCGCGTAGCTCGCCATGTACTCGGGGGAGGCGAGATAGATCTTGCGGTCGCCCACGTCGCGCGGCAGCCCCGCGTTGGGGACGCCCGAGATCGGACGGTCGGTGACCTTCACCATCTTCTCGACCGCCTCGAGCACCCCGGCCGGCCCCACCGAGCAGTTCACGCCGATCACGTCCGCCCCCCACTCGGTGAGCTGCTTCGCGAACGTCTCGGGCCCTGTGCCGTAGTGGGTGAGGCCGTCGTCGCCGATCGTCATCTGCGCGATCACGGGGAGGTCGGAGCGGCTCCGCACGGCGCGCAGCGCCGCGTGAATCTCGTCCGTATCGGAGAACGTTTCGAGGATGAATCCGTCCACGCCTCCAGCGAGCAGGCCGTCTACCTGGCGCGCGAAATGGGCGCACGCCTCTTCGCGCGCCAGCGCTCCGAACGGCTCGATGCGCACGCCCAGCGGCCCGATCGCCCCCACGACGCTGGCGTGCCCCGCTGCGGCTGTGCGTGCCAGCTCGGCTGCCGCCTGGTTGATCTGCTCCGTGTCGTCCGCCAGGCCGTAGCTGCGCAGCTTCAGCGGGTTCGCCCCGAAGGTGTTGGTCTCGAGGATCTCGGCGCCGGCGCGGACGTAGGCCTCGTGGACCTCCTGAACGAGCTTCGGCTGCTTGCGGCTCAGCTCGTCGTAGCAGACGTTCAGGAAGAAACCCTTGCTGTACAGCATGGTCCCCATGGCCCCGTCCAAGACGTGAACGCGGCCATCGTCGAGCAGTTTTCGCAGCGTCACCTCACTCACCCTTCCCCCTTCCCTTTTCCCCGTCCCCGGAATACAAAGCCCGTCGCAGCGCGAAAGCCGCAACGGGCAGGCCTTTTAGCGGATTGTTTTACGTGGCCGCAATACGCCGCAAATCACCACGGAATCGGTTGT
>DASPXE010000101.1:0-44071 GCA_035637455.1 Gemmatimonadales bacterium | reverse complement strand
CATTCCTGATCCTGATTTTCCCCGGCGCCTTTCGCGCCACCTGCTACTACTATCGCAAAGCCTACTACCGGGCCTTCTTCCTCGATCCGGTCGCGTGCGCCGTCGGCGAGCCGCGCCACGGGTACAAGGGTGAGACCAGGTTTCCGTTCATTCTTCAGAACCTGCACCGCTATGCCATGTACGCGGCGGTCGTCTTCATCTTCATTCTCTCCTACGACGTCTTCCTCGCGATGCGCTGGCCCGTCAACGGCGTCCTCGCGGACGGCACGATGGCCGCGGGGCCGCGCGAGTTTGGTGTGGGCCTCGGCACGCTCGTCATGGCCGTCAACGTGATTCTGCTGTCGTGCTACACGTTCGGCTGTCACTCAGTGCGACACTTGATCGGCGGGCAGGTCGACTGCTTCTCCTGTGCGCGGGGCGGGAAGGCGCGCTTCCAGGCGTGGCGCGGCGTGAGCGCGCTCAACCGCCATCACATGCTGTTCGCCTGGTGCTCGCTCTTCTCGGTCGCCCTGACTGACGTCTACATCCGCCTCTGTGCGATGGGCGTCATCCACGACGTGCGGCTGTTCTGATGGCGGCGTCCGACCTCAAGAGTCACAGCTACGACGTGGTCGTGATCGGCGCCGGCGGCGCCGGTCTCCGCGCGGCGATCGAGGCGAGCGCCCAGAAAGCCAAAGTCGCGCTCGTCTGCAAGTCGCTGCTCGGCAAAGCCCACACCGTCATGGCCGAGGGCGGTGCCGCGGCCGCGCTTGGCAATGTGTTCAGCGAGGACAATTGGCGGGTGCATTTCCGCGACACGATGCGCGGCGGCAAGATGCACAACAACTGGCGGATGGCCCAGATCCATGCGCAGGAAGCGCCCGACCGGATCCGCGAGCTCGAGGCGTGGGGCGCGCTGTTCGACCGGACGCCGGACGGGCGCATCAACCAGCGGCCCTTCGGCGGGCACACCTACAGCCGTCTCGCGCACGTCGGCGACCGCACCGGCCTGGAGATGATCCGCGTCCTCCAGGACAAGGCCGTGCATTCCGGGCTCGACGTGCACATGGAATGCACGATTGTGCGCTTGTTTGTAGTGAGCGGACGAGTGGCCGGAGCGCTGGGATATTTCCGCGAAACCGGCCGCTTCGTGCTGTTTCGCACTGGCGCCGTCGTCCTGGCGACTGGCGGCATTGGCAAAGCGTGGCAGATCACCAGCAATTCGTGGGAGTACACGGGCGATGGGCATGCTCTGGCGTACGAGGCGGGGGCCGAGCTCATCGACATGGAGTTCGTGCAGTTCCATCCCACCGGCATGGTCTGGCCACCCGGGGTGCGCGGCATCCTGGTGACGGAAGGGGTACGCGGCGAAGGCGGCGTGCTGAAGAACTCCGCCGGCGAGCGGTTCATGTTTCGGTACATGCCCGACATGTTCAAAGGCGATTTCGCCGAGACCGAGGCGGAAGCCGATGCGTGGGTGAAAGGCGATCGCAAGAAGAATCGCCGGCCCCCCGAACTGCTCACGCGCGACGTGGTGGCAAGAGCGATTGTGCGCGAAATCGCGGAGGGCCGCGGGAGCCCGCACGGCGGCGTCTTCCTCGATATCGCCTCGAAGCAAAGCACCGACTACATCAAGCAGAAGCTGCCGAGCATGTACCACCAGTTCAAGGAGCTCGCGCACGTCGACATCACCAAGGACGTAATGGAGATCGGTCCGACGACGCATTATGTGATGGGCGGTGTGAAGGTGGATGCCGAAACGCAGGAGTCCACCGTCTCCGGGCTGTTCGCGGTCGGCGAGGTCGGGGGCGGGATGCACGGCGCCAACCGGTTGGGCGGGAACTCGCTCAGCGACCTGCTCGTGTTCGGGCGCCGAGCCGGGCTTCACGCCGCGGTGAAGCGCGGGGCGCCCCCGTCCATCCCCGACGCCGAGGTGGAAGCGACGATGCGCGACGCCCTCGCCCCATTCGAGCATGAAGGCGGCGAGAATCCGTTCGCCCTGCAGTCGGCGCTCCAGGCCGTCATGCAGCGCAACGCGGGCATCATCCGCGACAAGAGCGGCCTCGAAACCACGCTCACTGAGCTCGAGAAGTTGAAAGAACGTGCTCGCAAGGTCGGGATCCCCGGGAGCCGCGAGTACAATCCCGGCTGGCACACCGCGATGGACCTGCGCTCCCTGCTCGTCGTTTCGGAGGCGACCGCGCGCGCCGCGCTGGAGCGGAACGAGAGCCGGGGTGCCCATACCCGCAGCGATTATCCTGACTCCGACGAGCGCCAAGCGCGCGAGCAGATCGTCATAAAGACGGAAGGGGACCGTATGCTGGTACGACGCGAGGCGCAGCCCCCGCTGCCGGCGGACTTGATGCAGCTCATTAAGGAAGGGGCCTGACCGTGACAGATCGGCGCCGCTTGCGGCTGTTTCGGGGGACGCGGGAGCGTGGCGAGCTGAAGGAGTACCAGGTCGCCGCGGGCGAGGGGTGGGTCGTGCTGGATGCGGTGCACGCCATTCAAGCCGAGCAGGCGCCCGATCTCGCTGTCCGCTGGAACTGTAAGGCAGGGAAGTGCGGCTCGTGCTCGGCCGAGATCAACGGCAGGCCGCGGCTGATGTGCATGACGCGAATGTCGGACTATCCCGCCGACGAGACGATCACGGTCATGCCGATGAAGGCGTTCCCCGTGATCAAAGACCTCGTGACCGACGTGTCGTGGAATTACGAGGTCAACCAGCGGATCCCCGTCTTCAAGCCGCGCGCCCCCGACGCGCCGGATGGCACCTGGCGGATGTATCAGTACGAGGTCGAGCGGCCCCAGGAATTCCGCAAGTGTATCGAGTGCTTCCTGTGCCAGGACGTGTGTCACGTGCTGCGCGCGCACGAGAAGCACGCCGAGTTCATGGGCCCCGCGTTTCTCGTGCGCGCCGCGGTGTACGAGATGCACCCGCTCGACGTGGAGGACCGCCGGTCTTATCTCCGCGAAGCGGGGGGGATCGGCTACTGCAACATCACGAAGTGCTGCACCGAGGTCTGCCCCGAGTCGATCACGATCACGGACAACGCGATCATCCCCCTGAAGGAGCGAGTGGTGGACGCGAACTACGATCCGCTAGCGGCGCTGTGGCGCAAGCTCTCGGGGTAGCCCGGACACGCCGTCCGTTCGTCGCCGCGGACGCGCTGCTCAAGGCCTATTCCGCGAGCGCGCGCGTCAATCAATACCTGGTTCAGGAGCTGCCCGCCGCGGTCTGGCGCGCGCCGTCGCCGCTTCCCAAGGGGCGCACTATCGCCGCCCTCGTGACGCATCTGCACAACTGCGGCCTGCGCTATCTCGAGCGCACGGCGCCGGGCATCACCGTCCCGGCCGAGCTGGACCGGGTCCGGGTGACGCCGGCGCAGGCTGCCCGGGCCCTCGGCGCCAAGCGCCGGGCGGTGCTGGCAATCGTTGGAACGGCGCTGAAAGGCGACGGCCGCATCGTCGGGTTTCCGTACGACGCGGCGGGATATCTCTCTTACTACATGGTGCATGACGCCCACCACCGCGGCCAAATCGTCCTGCAGGCCCGGCTGCTGGGCCACCCGATCCGCCGGCAGACGATGATTGGGATGTGGCAGTGGGGCAAGCGCGCCAAGGAGTAGACGCGATCGCCGCCCTGATGTGAGCCGCTACCGAGACCAGCAACACAAGCCGGAGGTCTTGCGACACGCGGTCGGCGAGGTTAGTTGGATCGGGGAAGCCCAGCACGGAGGTACACGATGCGGACCGGACGGGTTGTGGCCGTCGTGGCCGCGGCAGTGGGGGCGTGCCTGGAAGCCTGCCACAAGGATGCCACCGGGCTCACGCCGAACGACGTGGCGGGACATTACGTAGCTGCCACGTTCACGACGACGCAGGCCGGGACCAGCACCGACCAGCTGGCTCGGGGCTCCTTCATCGACCTCACGCTGGTCGAGGGCGGCGGCAGCACCGGCCGCCTGTTCATCCGAGCCCCCAAGCCGGGCACCGCCGACTTCGACGCCAGCCTCGCTGGAACCTGGACCCTGGCCGCGGACACCGTGACCTTGACGCACGCCGCAGACACCTTCCTGCGCGACATGCCACTGCGTGTGACGGGTGCGCGTCTCGCGGGCGACAAGGCCTTCAGCGGCGTCCAG
Source organism: Gemmatimonadales bacterium (assembly GCA_035637455.1). Taxonomy (GTDB): domain Bacteria; phylum Gemmatimonadota; class Gemmatimonadetes; order Gemmatimonadales; family GWC2-71-9; genus 20CM-4-69-16. The sequence continues at coordinate 39,947 of DASPXE010000101.1, read as the reverse complement.
ATCGTCGTGGTGCTGCAGAAGCAATAGCGCAACGCAGAAGCCGCGAGCAAGCGCTACCCTGCCGCGCCCGGCATCGTATAGCTTCCGACCATGGCCGACGTAACCACTCCCACGCAGCCAGGGACCGTTCTGCGCGACCACACCGCGGCGGCCGAGCCGCGCGCCTCGCGACGGCCCACCGTCGTGATCGTCGGCGCCGGGTTCGGCGGTCTGCGCGCGGCGCGCGCCCTGCGCAAGGCGCCCGTCGACGTCGTGCTGCTGGACCGTCACAACTACCACCTCTTCCAGCCGCTCCTCTACCAGGTGGCGACGGCGGGACTCGAGCCCGAGCAGATCGCCAAGCCAGTGCGAGCGATCCTGCGCGGGCAGCAGAACTTGGAGTTCCGGATGGTGCAGGTCACCGGGGTCGACTGGGTGGCGCGCCAGGTGATCACCGACACCGGCCCGGTGTCCTACGACTACCTGATCCTCGCGGTGGGCGGCGAGACCAACTACTTCGGTATGGACAGCATCCTCCGTCACGGGTTCGGCCTGAAGGGTGTGGTCGACGCGGTGGCGATCCGGAACCACGTGCTGCGATGCTTCGAGCGGGCGATGCTCGAGCCCGATGCGGAGCGCCGGCGGGCGCTCCTCACCTTCGTTGTCGTGGGCGGCGGGCCGACCGGCGTGGAGATGGCCGGGGCGCTTTCGGAGTTGATCCGGCTCGTGCTGGTGAAAGACTACCCGCGGCTCAACATCAAGGACGTGCGCGTGTTGCTGCTCGAGGCGACCGACCGGCTGCTCGCGTCGCTGCCGGAGCGACTGCGCGAGGCCGCCGCCGAGACGCTGTGGCGCAAGCACGTCGAGGTGCGCTTCGGCGCGGCCGTCCAGGACTCGGACGGCGCGCGCGTGACGCTGAAGGGCGGGGAAGTGATCCCCGCGCGCACGCTCATCTGGGCGGCGGGCGCGCAGGCCGTGGCGCTCACCACACAGCTCGGGCTCCCAACCGCGCGGCAAGGACGGGTGGCGGTGACGCCGATGCTCGAGGCACCCGGCCACGCCGAGGTCTTTGTCATCGGCGACGCAGCGTATCTTGAGTACGAGGGTGCCCCGCTGCCGATGATGGCGCCGGTGGCGATCCAGATGGCCGAGACCGCGGCCCACAACATCGAGCGTCGGTTGCGCGGCGAGGCGCCGCTCCCCTTCCGATACAAGGATCCGGGGTCGCTGGCCACGATCGGCCGCAACGCCGCGGTCGCCTACATCGGCGGGATCGCGTTTAAAGGGTTCCTCGCTTGGGCGGTGTGGCTGATCGTGCACATCATCCAGCTCATCGGCTTCCGCAACAAGCTGTTCGTGCTGATGAACTGGGCCTGGGACTACTTCTTCTACGAGCGGGCGGCCCGGCTGATCACGAAGGAATGAGCGGGCGCCGCGTCGCGCGGTGACTGGGCGCGGCGCGGACCCGGCGCACGATGCCGTTCCAGCCGCACTCCACGCACCAGCGACGTTGCAGCATCGGGAGCAAGCGGTCGAACAGCCGGTTCCGGATCGCCGCCATGTCGGCGCCGCAGTGCGGACACGGAGACCCGCGCGGTAGCAGCAGGTACGCCACAGCGGTGATAATCGCGACGCGCATCAGCACCGTCGCCAGCAGGACGACCACGACCAGCATGCTTCATGATAGTGCGCGCACGGGCGACCTGCCACACTCGACCCCCCTCACCCCCCGGCGCCCCCCCCCCGCACGAAGTCCAGGATACGCCGCTCGAGCTCGCCCAGCTCCAGCGGCTTCACCAGCACACGCTCGCGCGCCACCGGCGTATTGCCGGGCTCCGACAGCTGGGAGATGTCTCCCGACAGGAACATCACCCGGGCCGCCAGCTCGGGTCTGGTCTCCTCGAGCTGCTCGTACAGCTCCACGCCGCTCATGCGCGGCATCCGCAGGTCGACCAGGATCACGTCGGGGTGCTGCGCGCCCAGCCGAGCCAGGGCGTCCGCGCCGTCCGGCGCTTCGTCCACCTGGGCGCCGCGGCGCGCGAGGAACCGCGCCATCGGGCGACGCACGGCCTCCTCGTCATCCACGATCAGCACGCTGAGGCCGGCCAGCGACTCCACCACCCGGTGGGGCCCAGCTGCCGGGGCACCTCCGGCGTCGGGCGCGGCCTCCGTCGGCTCGGGCGGCGTCGGCGCGGCGACCGGCAACGAGAGGACGAAGCGCGCGCCCGCTTCGAGGCTCCGGGTGGAATCCAGAATGAGATCGCCTCCCGCTTCTCGCGCGACCTGCCGTGAAATGTACAGGCCGAGCCCGGTGCCTCGCCGCCCCTTGGTGGTCGCGAACGGCCGGAACAGCCGCGCCAGGACGTCCGGTGAGACGCCCCGGCCGTTGTCCGTCACCGCCACGGACACCCGCCCGTCCTCGAACCAGGTATCGACCGCGAGCTGCCGGGGCGGCTTGATGCCGCGCAGCGCGTCGATCGCGTTGGACAGGAGATTGACGATCACCTGCTCGAGCTTGATCGCGTCCCCCTGGACCGGGAGAAGGTTTGGATCGAGGCGGCCGCCGACGACGATCTCGTCCACTCCGAAGCGGTAGGACACGAGGTCCATCGCGCTGCGCACCACGTCGTTGAGATTGACCCGGCCGACCTCGCGCTCCGTGGCGCGGACAAAGCGCAGCAGTCCGCGCAGCAGTTTCGCCGCCCGCCGCGCCTGGCGGAGGATCTGCTGCATCTCGCTGCGCTGCTCTTCCGCGATCGCCGGGTCGGCGACGCGGTTCTCCGCGTGCGCGGCGATCGCCATGAGCGGGTTATTGACCTCGTGCGCTACCCCAGCCAGCAGCTCGCCCGCCGCGGCGAAGCGACCCTGCTCCTCGGCGCGATCGCGCAGTACCCGCGTCATTTCGTTGAAATGCTGCGCCAGCCGCGCCAGCTCGTCAGAGCCGGGCACCGCGACCGCCGTGGTCAGATCCCCGTCGGCGACGCGTGCGAGCCCCGCTTCGAGATCGGCGAGGGGGCGCCACATGCGGCGGCGAATGAGAGAGACGGCGATCGGGACGCACAGCGCGCCCAGGACGAGCCAGAGGATCGTGTCGCGCAGCACCTCGCTGGCGGCCAGCTGCAGCGCCTGCTGCCGAGCCAGCAGGTCGCGGCGCGCCAGCTGGCCTTCGGCGAGCATTTGCTGGTCGACGACCTGCGCAAGGCTGTCGAGCGTGCGCACCCGCCGGGTTGCGTCGTCCCAGCGGCCGCGCTCGAACAGCGCGACCTCCTCGGCGAGCGCGCTCCCGAGGCGCGTCATCGCGTCCTCGGCGCGCGCCAGCGCGACCCGGAGCGGCAGAGGAACGGTGGCGTACGCCCGGGCCCCGGAGCGGGCGCCCCCAGCCGTGACGAAGTGCCGGATGGTGTCGGTGTCGACGGCAGGACGCGTGCGCGACTCGACCAGATGCTTTACCATGGAGCCGGCGTGGTCCAACGCGTCGTTACGGCGAGCCAGGTCGTCCTGCAGGGCGACGATCGCCGCCGTCCCCTCGCCCAGGGCCAGCGCCGCCGCGCGCACTCGAAAGAAGAGGTAGAGGGGGAGGACGCCGGCATACAGCCCCGCCGCGAGCGTCATCAGCAGCAGCGTGGTGCGCAGGCTCACGGGCTCGCGGGCGGCGCGAGCCACGCGGCGGCCGGCGCGCCTCACAGCCAGCCTCCCTGCGGGGTGCCACTGGCCAGCGGCGGTCTGCATCGCACGGGAGCGCCCCTTGGACGGGATGCGCGGTGAATGACAGGCGTTAAGATAACCCGTTCCTGGACGCCCGACCGGTCACATGTCAGCGCACCCGGGGTGAGCCGGGCGCTGCGCTAGCGGCGCCACCGGTCGCGCCGCAGATTGTGTCCGTCGCGGCATCTCACCGAGAGGCTCCCGCTATGACCACCGATGCCACCGGGCGCATGAAGATCGTCATCTACTACGCGATCTGGGCCACGATCTGCGCCGCGGTGGCCGGACTCGTGATTGCAGGGCTGCACACCTGGTTGTTCAGCTACATCCCCAACCGATCGGGGCTCCTCGTCACAGTCTTGAGCGACGCCGTCTCCGCGCTGGCGATCGCGGCGGGGCAGGGCGCGGTGGCGCTGGTGACCGGGGGCGTGCTGGCGCAGTTCGGCAAGGGGCTGCAGCGGACCGTGCTACTGGGCTTGCTTATCGGGGCGTTCGACTTCGCCATGTACCTCCTGCAGATGGCCGTCCCCGCGACGGAGCTGGGGTGGAGGCCGGACCTCGTCATTCTCGCCCTGGCGAGCGCCACGATCACGCTGCTGGGCGCCAGGTCGAGCGGCGGTTCGGCAGCGTCCTAGGGCGGCCGCCGGCATGAGCGACGAGCAGCACGAAGCGATCGAGCGGCTGGAGCGCCGGGTTGCGCTGCTCGAAGCAGCAGTGCGGCGGCTGATCCTCGCCCGCGCCGTACCCGATCCGGCGCGCTCTCTCCCGCGGCCCCAGCCCCTCGAAGGACCGGTCCCTCCCCCGCGCCCGGGCCTTCCCGTCGTCGACCTGCCGGCGGCGAGGGCGCGGTCTCCGGACCTCGAGCAGTGGTTCGGACAACGTGGCCTGTTGATAATCGGCGTGCTCGCGCTGCTTGCCGCCGCCGCGTTCTTCCTCAAGTACGCCTTCGACCGTGGGTGGGTTCCGCCGCTCGTGCGTTCGCTGCTCGCGGTCGCGGCGGGACTCGGCGTCGCGGTCTGGGGCGAGGACCGGATCCGCCATGGGCTGAGACGCTACGGGGCGGCGATGATCGGGGCGGGCGGCGGGCTCGTCTATCTGGGACTTTGGGCAGCCGCCGGGCCGTACGCCCTGGTCGAGCGCCGGCTGGGCGTGCTCCTCCTCGTCGCGTCGACAATTGCCGTCACCTTGCTCGCTTTGCGTCACGAGATCGAAGGTCTCGCGATCTGCGCCCTGGCAGGCGCCTATCTCGCGCCGATCCTGCTGCCGCCCCCGGTGCCGAATCCGGATGCCTTCCTGGGATATCTCGAGGTAATCGGCCTAGGCACGGGGTTGCTCGCGTACACAATGAGCTGGCGGCGGGCGTTCGACCTCGCCTTGTTCGGGTACTTGATCCTCGCCGGGACCGGCGCCGCCGCGGCGCTTCGGAGCCCGCTCGGCTGCTGGCTCGTCGCGGCGGGGGCCTTGCTGACGCTGCACGTCACCCGCCGCCGCGCTTGGGCGGAAGCGCGGGTCGGTATCCTGGTCACCGCCTGGGCCTTGCTCGGCGCCAGCCTGAGGGAAACCCGCGGCTCGGAGCTGCGGATCTGGTTGGCGCTCGGTGCGGCCGCGGCCGTCTCGGGGCTGCTGTGGTGGCAACAGCTCGCGCGCGACCCGTTTGGCGACGCGACGCGCGGCGATCCCACGACGCCCGCGGAGCGTTTCCTGTTCGTCGCCAATCCGGTCGCCTTCCTGACGCTAACGCGCGCTGCGGACCCGCGGCTGCTCGAGCAAGCCCCGGGAGCGATGGCGGCCCTGCTGGGGGCGGTCTACCTCACGGCGGGTTGGCTGCGGCGGGCCGCGTCCCCGCTGATGATGGGATTCGGGCTCGCCGCCCTCGCGATGGCGCTGGAGTGGAGCGCCGCGCGCGTGGCCCTGGGCTGGACCGTGCTGGGCGTGGTAGCGCTTGCGGCAGACCGATGGAGCGGGCGGCCGGGTGGGCGCGCCGCGGCGGTCGGGCTCGCGGTGCTCGCGCTGCTATGCGTGTTCTCGGTTGCCGTGTGGGCCCGTGAGTCCGGCGCCCCAGTCTTCACCGACGCCTGGGCGGTCGCGCTCTACGCGTACGTCGCGGCCGCCGCCCTGTGCGCCCGCTGGTGGCGCGTTCCGCCGCAGCCGGCGGCGTGGGAAGCCCGGGGGGGAGAGTTCTGCTGGGCGCTGTGTGGTGTCGCCATCTTTGTGGGAGGCTCGATCCAGTTCGGTCGCTCCTTCGGGCGCCTCGCCGATCTCGCCGGCGACCTCGCGCTGAGTATCTGGTGGCTCGTCGCCGCCGGGGTGCTCGTGCTTCTGGGCTTCCGCCTCGACCGCAAGGATGTGCGTTCCTCGGGCCTCGCCGTCGCCGCGGGGGCCGGACTCAAGATCGTACTGTACGATTTGTCGGCCCTCCACGCCCTCTATCGCGTGGCGTCGTTTTTCGCGCTGGCGCTGATTGCATTGGCGGTGGCGTACGCTTACAACAGAAATGCAAAGACGTCACGGGAAGGCGTCACGTGAGAGCGTTGCAGGAAGACGTCACAATGGGGCGTGATCACGGTTTCCCGTGACGTTTCCCCGCGACGTATTGCTGCAACGCCGTTACAGTTTTGGAAGGGTGATTCCCTGCTGCGCTTGGTACTTCCCCTTCTTGTCCTTGTAGCTGACCTCGCACTCGTCGCCCTCGTCCGCCGTGAAGAACAGCACCTGGGCGATGCCCTCGTTGGCATAGATCTTCGCCGGGAGAGGCGTCGTGTTGGAGATCTCGAGCGTCACGAAGCCTTCCCACTCCGGCTCGAACGGCGTCACGTTGGTGATGATGCCGCAGCGGGCGTAGGTGCTCTTGCCGACGCAGATCGTCAACACGTTGCGGGGAATACGAAAGTATTCGACCGAGCGCGCCAGCGCGAACGAGTTGGGCGGGACGATGCACACGTTGCCGCTGAACTCGACGAACGATTTCGGATCGAAGCTCTTGGGATCGACCACGGCGGACAGAGCATTGGTGAAGATCTTGAACTCAGGCGCGACGCGCATGTCGTAGCCGTAGGACGACACGCCGTAGGAGATCACGCCCGCGCGGACCTGGTTTTCTGCGAACGGATCGATCATGCCCTGCGTCTTCGCCATGTGGCGGATCCAGCGGTCGGACTTGATGGACATGGCGCGCCAATATATCGGCGCCGTCGATACTTACGCCACTCGATTCGGTTGACAACGGTGTGGCGCGCGAATACGTTTCCACCGGTCAAGTGAATTTTTTCACGAACTCATGAACCAGCCCTACCTCTCCTTCCTGCTGTTGCTCGCATTCGTCGCGCTCAACGCGGGCGGACTGATTGGGCTGTCGCACCTGCTCGCGCCCCACAAACCCACCGCCGTCAAGGACGCGCCCTACGAGAGCGGCATGCCGCCGCTGGGCAGCGCGCACGAGCGCTTCTCGGTCAAGTTCTACCTCGTGGCGATGCTGTTCATCGTCTTCGACATCGAAACGGTGTTCCTGATTCCCTGGGGGACGATCTTCTTCGGCGGGGGAGCCGGACCGGGGATGGGGTTTCTCCTGGTGGAGATGCTGGTTTTCATGCTCATCCTCGCCGTCGGCTACGTCTACGTTTGGAAGCGAGGCGCGCTGCAATGGGACTAACGACGCCACAGACGTCACGGATAGGCGTCACAAACAGACGTCGCGAAGCACCGTCACCAAGAAACGCAGTACGCCTTCCCGTGACGACTGCTCGTGACGGTGTTTTCGCGACGTCTCTCCGAGACGCTTTCGAGTAAGGCATGAAGCGAGTCATCGAAACGAAGGAAGTAGCGGGTCAAAGCCCGAACTACCTGCTCGCGAAGGCCCAGGATCTCGTCGACTGGGCGGTCAACTCCTCGCGCGCCAACTCCCTCTGGCCGATGCCGTTCGGCACGGCGTGCTGTGCCATCGAGTTCATGGCCACGGCGGCGTCGCGCTACGACTTCGCCCGGTTCGGCATGGAGCGCCAGGCCTTCAGCCCGCGCCAGGCCGACGTCCTCATCTGCGCCGGACGACTGCCGTTCAAGCTCGCTCCCGTGATCCGGCGCATCTACGACCAGATGCCACAGCCCAAGTGGGTGATCTCGATGGGCGCCTGCGCGTCGACCGGCGGGATCTTCGACAACTACGCGATGGTGCAGGGGATCGACACGATCGTCCCGGTCGACGTGTATGTCCCGGGGTGCCCGCCCCGCCCCGAGGGGCTGCTGTACGGGGTGCTGCTGTTGCACAAGAAGATCAAGGGAGAATCGCTGTTCGACCGCGCCGCGCGGCGCGAGGAGCAGCCGCTCGACGAGCGCGGCCTGCGGTTGCCGCCCGAGCAGATCGACGAGATCTCCGAGCCGTTCGGAAACTCCGTCCACCAGTTCCGCTCGGCGTGAACCCCTCCGCCGAGGCCCTGCGAGCGACCTTCGGCAGCGCGATCGGCCGCGCGGTCGAGTCGTGCGGAGACACGATCGTCCACGTAGACCGCACGGCGCTCCTCGAGGTGATGGCCTGGCTGCGCGACACCCCGGGGCAGCAGTACGACTACCTCGTCGACGTCACCGCCGTGGAGTACCGCGACCGGGAGCGGCCGCTCGAGCTGGTCTACAACCTGCGCTCGCTCGAGCGGCGGGCGGACTTGCGAGTGAAGGTCGAGCTCGACCCGCGCGGCGACCTGACGGTCGACTCGATCGTCCCGCTGTGGCGGGGCGCCGACTGGCTGGAGCGCGAGGTCTACGACATGTTCGGCGTCGCGTTCCGCGGCCATCCCGACCTGCGGCGCATCCTGATGTGGGAGACGTACGCCGAAGGCCACCCGCTGCGCAAAGACTTCCCGCTGCGCGGCCGGTTCAGCCGCGCGGAGCAGGTGCGCCAGGCGCTCGGCGCGAACCCCGAGGCGCACTACTCGCTGGAGGAGCTGTCGATCGCCGCAGCGTACGACGAGCTGCCGCCCGACATGCGGGAGCGGCTGCGCCGCGGCGAGCGCGGTAAGATCCCCCACTCCGAATGAGCAAGCGGACCGTCGCACTCGAGCTTGCGACGCCGGGGCTGGACGCGCAGGGCCAACCAGCGCGCCTCCCGCTCGTCGCCGCAGCGCGCGAGCCCGAGCGACTGGGTGAGCCCGAGGCCAGCGGCGAGCACATGCTGATCAACCTCGGTCCGCAGCACCCCGCCACGCACGGCGTGCTGCGCCTCGTCGTCGAGCTCGACGGCGAGACCGTCGTCCGCGTCATCCCCCACGTCGGCTACTTGCACTCCGGGTTCGAGAAGCTCGGGGAATACCGCCACTACAATCAGATCATCCCGCTCACCGACCGCACCGACTACCTCTCGCCCATGGCGAACAACGTCGGGTTCGCACTCGCGGCGGAGCGACTGATGGGGATCGAGCTCACACCACGCTGCACCGTGCTGCGCGTGATCGCGTGCGAGATGAGCCGCATCATCTCGCACATGGTGTGGCTCGGCACGACCTCCATCGACCTCGGCGCATTCACGCCGTTCTTGTGGGCCTTCCAGGAGCGGGAGCGCATCTACAACCTGCAGGAGATGTGGACCGGAGCGCGGCTCACGACGAGCGTGACGCGAGTCGGGGGCATGATGGCCGACGTGACGGACGACTTCGTCGCGGGGTTGCGGCAGTTCGTCGACACGTACCCGAAGACGCTGCACGAGATCGACCGCGTGCTGACGCGCAATGCCGTCTGGGTCGGCCGCACCCAGGGCGTGGGCACGATGACGGCACAGGAAGCGATCAACTACTCCCTCTCCGGACCGATGCTGCGGGCCAGCGGCGTCTCGTACGACGTGCGCAAAGACCGGCCGTACCTCGAGTACGACAGCTATGAGTTCGATGTCCCCGTGGGCGAGCACGGCGACGTGTACGACCGCTATCTGGTGCGCCTCGAGGAGTGCCACCAGTCGAACCGCATCCTGCGGCAAGCGCTCGAGCGGCTCCCCGACGGCCCGCTGAACGTGGCGGACCCGCGCCTGATTCTGCCCCCCAAGTCGCGCGCCATGAGCGATATGGAAGCGATGATCTATCACTTCAAGCAGGTGATGGAGGGGGTGAAGGCGCCGGTGGGCGAGGCGTACGTCGGAATCGAGAACCCCAAGGGCGAGCTGGGCACCTATCTGGTCTCCGACGGCACCGCCAAGCCGGTGCGCTGGCGCATCCGGCCGCCGTCGTTCATCAACCTCGCGGCACTGCCGAAGATGGCGGAAGGGCACCTGCTTTCCGACTTGATCGCCATCAACGCATCGGTGGACATCGTGATGGGGGAGGTCGACCGATGAGCGTGAGCGCGCGTCCCGCCCACGAGACCGGGATGGAAGAGTATCAGCCGGTGTTCACCGGAACGGTCCTCGCAGCGCTGCAGGCGATTCTTGCCCGCTACCCCACGAAGCAGGGGGCGCTCTTGCCGGCGCTGTGGCTGGTGCAGCAGCAGCGCGGCTGGATCTCCGACCGCGACATGACCGAGGTGGCCGCGCTGCTCGGCCTCACGCCCGCCTACGTCAAGGGGGTGGTGACGTTTTACACCATGTATCATCAGCACCCGGTGGGAACGCATTTCGTGCAGGTGTGCACCACGTCGCCCTGCAACATCTGCGGGGCCGAGGACGTGGTGAAGGCCCTGCTGGAGGCGACCGGGGCGAAGGAGCTCGGTGCCACGAGCCCCGACGGCAAGTGGACGGTGATCGAGGTGGAATGCCTGGGTGCCTGCGGGTTCGCGACCCCGGTACTGATCAACGACGACTTCATCGAGAGCGTGAGCCCGGAGAAGGTGCCGGAGCTGGTGAGGAAGTACCAGTGAAGACCAGATGCGGAATGCGGAGTGCGGAATGCGGAATATATCGGGCAGGCGTCGAGGCCGACGTCGGATTTCGGGGATCGAACCTGGACGTTCAATTACGCATTCCGCATTCCACACTCCGCACTCGGGGTGGGGAAGGGCGGCGGTAATGGGCTACCCCCACAAACCGCATCCCAAGGAAACCGCCGTCCTCTCCAGGTACTTCGGCGACCCGGACGCGCGCAGCTACAAGGGCTGGGTGAAGCGCGGGGGCTACGAGGCGTGGAAGCAGGCCCAGACGATGGCGCCCGCGGCCATCACTGAAGCGGTGAAGGAGTCCGGGCTGCGCGGGCGCGGTGGCGCCGGCTTCCCGACGGGTCTCAAGTGGTCGTTCATGCCCAAGGAGAAGAAAAAGCCGCACTACCTGTGCGTGAACGCGGACGAGTCCGAGCCGGGGACGTTCAAGGATCGCGAGATCATGCGCTGGACGCCGCACGCGCTGCTCGAGGGCACGGCGATCGCGATGCGGGCGATCCAGGCCGAGGTCGGCTACATCTACATCCGGGGCGAGTTCACCGAGCCGTATGCGATCATGGAGCAAGCGCTCGCCGAGGCGAACGCCGCCGCCCTGTTCGGCGATCTCAAGATCCACTTGCACCGCGGCGCGGGCGCGTACATCTGCGGCGAAGAGACCGCGCTGATGAACTCGATCGAGGGGAAGCGCGGCAACCCCCGGATCAAGCCGCCGTTCCCCGCCGCCTTCGGTGTGTTCGGCCTTCCCACCACGATCAACAACGTCGAGACGCTCGCCGCGGTGCCGCCCATCCTCACGAACGGCCCGGCGTGGTACAAGAAGCTGTCCCTCTCCAACCCGAAAAGCACGGGCACGAAGCTGTTCTCGGTGTGCGGGCACGTCCAGAAGCCGGGCAACTACGAGGTGACGATGGGCTTCCCGCTCAAGGACCTGCTGTACGAGCTGTGCGGCGGGATGCGGGCGGGCCGCACCCTGAAAGCCTGCATCCCGGGCGGCTCGTCGGTCCCGATTCTGAACCGCGACGAAACGGAACGCTGCCTGCTGGATTACGAGGGGGCCGTCGAGCAGGGCACCATGCTAGGCTCGGGTGGCGTGATCGTGTTCGACGATTCCGCCGACCTGGTCTATCAGATCATGCGCCTCGCGCGCTTCTACGCGCACGAGTCGTGCGCCCAGTGCACCCAGTGCCGCGAAGGGACCGCGTGGACCACGAAGATCCTCGAGCGGATCCTGGCGGGCCAGGGGAAGACATCGGATCTCGACCTGCTGCTCGACCTCGCGGACAACATGACGGGAAAGACGATCTGCGTCCTCTCGGACTCCTGCGCCGCACCCGTCGTCTCCGGCATCAAGAAGTTCCGCAGCGAATTCGAGGACTACATCGCGGGCCGGCGGAAGCCCATGATGGTCGCGTGAGGGCCGATCCCTGATGGCCGACAGCGTCGTCAATCTCACGATCGACGGGATGGCCGTCAGCGTGCCTCCAGGCACCCTCGTCATCGAAGCGGCGAAACAGGCGGGCGTGCTGGTCCCGCACTACTGCTATCACCCGGGGCTGCCGGTGGCCGGTGTGTGCCGCATGTGTCTCGTGCAGGTCGAAAAGGCCCCGAAGCTGCAGATCGCCTGTGCCACTCAGGTGACCGAGGGGATGGTGGTGCATACGCAGTCCGAGCAGGCGAAGAGCGCTCGCATGGGAGTGCTCGAGCTGCTGCTCATCAACCACCCGCTCGACTGCCCGATCTGCGATCAGGCGGGGGAGTGCGAGTTACAAGACTTCACCTTCCAGGAGGGCCGCCCGGCGACGCGCTACAGCCCGGACTATGCGAAGCGCTTCAACCCGGTGGAGGACTTCGGGCCCGACGTGCTGTACGTCCCAAACCGCTGCATCCTGTGCACTCGCTGCGTGCGTTTCATGGAGGACATCGCCCAGGAGCCCGTGCTCAACGTCTCCGAGCGGGGCGACCGGGCCTACATCGGGATCCACCCCGAGGCGCGGCTCGACCACCCGTGGGCCGGGAACGTCGTCGATCTGTGCCCGGTCGGCTCCCTCCTGTCCAAGGATTTCCTGCACCGGGCGCGCGCCTGGGAGCTCGACAAGTCGGCCTCCGTCTGCACCGGCTGCTCGCAGGGCTGCAACGTCACGCTCGACACACGCGACAACGTCGTGGTGCGCGTGCGCCCGCGCCCGAACCTCGAAGTCAACCGCTACTTCCTGTGCGACCACGGCCGCATGCACTACCGCTGGATGAACCGCGGCGACCGGATCGAGGCGCCGCTGGTGAAGCGCGGCGGCGGTGAGCTACAGGCAGTAGACTGGGACGAGGCGCTGGAGCGCGCCGCGACCGTGCTGCGGGGGGCGAGCGGCAAAGCCGTGGCGCTGGTGTCACCCAGGATGTCGACTGAGGCGCTGTTCCTCGCCCGCGAACTGCTCGCCGGATTCGACTGGACCGGCGCCGTGCAGATCGTGATGGGCGAGGAGGCGCCGCTCGCGGGAGTCCCGAACCTGGCGCTGCGGGCGGAGCGAGCCCCGAACGGCACCGCCGCCGAGCTGCTCGGGTACGGGCGCGATTATGCCGCGGCGCTCCGGGCGGCGGAGTCAGCCGGGGTGGTCCTCGTGCTCGACGAACCGGAGGTTACGGTCCACGCGGCGGGGGCCCTCATCTACCTCGGCACCGTGCTGCCGGACGGCGCGCGCGACGCCGAGGTCGTGCTCCCCATCGCCAACGTGGCGGAGGAGGACGGCAGCTTCGTGAACCGGGATGGGCGGGTGCAGCGCTACTTCCAGGCAAAGCCCGCGCCCGGCATGGCCCGGCCGGCGTGGTGGGTACTCGCCGAGCTGCTCGGGGCGCTGGGGAACGGCGCGCCGCTCGCGGGACCGGCCGAGGTGTTCGAGCGGCTGGCCCAGTCGGCGGGGGGAGGCCCGTTCGCAGGGCTGAGCTACGCGCGCCTGGGACTGCTCGGCAGGAGGATCACCGCCGCGGTTGGAGCGACGGCGTGACGTTCTTCCTGGTCAGCACGATCATCAAGATCGTCGTGGTGTTCACCGTGATCATGGTGGGCGTGGCCCTGCTGACTCTGGCGGAGCGGCGCATCTGCGCCTGGATGCAGGATCGGCTCGGCCCCAACCGCGTGGGGCCTCAGGGGCTGCTGCAACCGGCGGCCGACGGGCTCAAGAATCTGCTCAAGGAAGAGACGCTGCCGGCGCAGGCCGACAAGGTGCTGTTCATGCTGGCGCCGGCGATGTCGTTCGTGCCCGCGTTGCTCAGCTTCGCCGTGATCCCGTTCGCCACCCCGCTGCCCACGCCCTGGGGCGAGGTGGACATGGTCGTGGCGAACCTGCCGGTCGGGTTTCTCTACATCCTCGCGTTCGGCTCGCTGGGCGTGTACGGCATCGTGCTCGCGGGGTGGGCGTCGAACAACAAGTACTCGCTGCTCGGCGGCCTGCGCGCCTCGGCCCAGATGATCTCCTACGAGATCGCCATGGGGATGAGCACCGTGGCGGTGCTGCTGCTGGCGGGCAACGTGACGCTCACCGACGTCATTGCGAAGCAGTCCCAGTCGCTCTTCACGTGGAACGTGTTCCCACTGTCGCTCGCGTTCTTCGTCTTCATCGTCGCGGCGTTCGCCGAGACGAACCGGCTGCCGTTCGACCTCCCCGAGGCCGAAGGCGAGCTGATCGCCGGCTACCATACCGAGTACAGTGCGATGAAGTTCTCGATGTTCTACATCGCCGAGTACTCGAATATGGTGACGGCGTCGGCGCTGATGACCACGCTGTTCTTCGGCGGGTGGGACATCCCGTTCACGACCTGGGACAACACCCCGCCGTGGTCGCCCCTCAAGACCGTCCTGACGCTGGGGGTGTTCTCCTTCAAGGTCCTGGTCTTCCTGTTCCTCTACATCTGGGTGCGGTGGACCCTGCCGCGCTTCCGCTACGACCAGCTGATGGCGCTCGGGTGGAAGGTGATGCTGCCGCTCGCGCTCGGCTATCTCACGGTCATCGCCACCGCGATCTGGATCCTGCACGGGCTGCTGGGTTGGGACTATGATCGGCGGTTCGGGCTCGCGCTGTTCGGGTTGAACGTGCTGCTGGCCCTGCCGCTGCTCTTCGTGCTCGATCGGGGCCGCCTGGTGGCGGGCGCGGTGGCGCAGGAGACGAGCTGACATGGCCATCGGCGTGAAGGTGATGAAGCGGCCCGGCACCCAGGCGTCCTACCTCCGCGCCACACTCAAGGGCATGGCGCTCACCTTCAGCCACCTGTGGCGGCCGAAGGTGACGATGCAGTACCCGGAGGAAAAGAGCAGCAAGGACTGGACGCTCTCGCCGCGCTGGCGCGGCACCCACCGCATGCTCACCGACGAGCAGGGGCGCGCCAAATGCGTGGCCTGCGGGTTGTGCCCCCAGATCTGCCCCGCCAACTGCATCAAGCTCGTGCCGGGGGAGGACGAGCAAGGCAACCGCTACCCCCTGATCTACGAGATCGACGAGTTCCGGTGCATCTTCTGCGGCTACTGCCAGGAAGTCTGCCCCGAAGAAGCGATCCACGTGGGCGTGCACTTCGAGAACTCGGAGTTCTCGCGCGATCGCTTCGTGTACGATCTCGAGCGCCTGTGCGCGCAGACGCATCCCGTCTCCACGCTGTGGGACCCCTCCGACCCCAAAGGCGAGTAGGGCATGCCCTGGACGCTGATCATCTTCTGGGCGTTCGCCGGCCTCGCGATCGTGAGCGCGCTGTGCTGCATCACGCGCCGCAACGCGGTGGCCAGCGCTCTCTGGCTCGTCGTAACGCTGTTCTCGCTGGCGGCCCTGTTTGTCCTGCTCGATGCCCAGTTCATCGCGGTGCTGCAGGTGTTGGTCTACGCCGGCGCCATCATGGTGCTGTTCCTGTTCGTGATCATGCTGCTCAACCTGGGCCGGCAAGGCCCGACGGACGTGAAGGGCCCGCTCGGCGTCGGAATCGCCGCGCTGCTCGGCGGCGTGTTGCTGTTCCAGTTGTGGATCCTGCGCCACGCCGCGCCCCCGGAGGCGATCCAGCTTCCGCCCGGCAGCATGGCCCGCCTCCAGCAGGAGCAGGGACTCGTGGGCGCGATCGCCCGGCCGCTGTTCGACACGTATCTCATCCCCTTCGAAATCACCAGCCTCCTCCTCCTCGCCGCTCTCGTCGGCGCGGTAGTGCTGGCCAAGCGGAAGCTCTGAATGCTCCTCGGACCCGCCCTGTTCGTTTCCGCCGCACTCTTCACGCTCGGTGTCTTCGGAGTGCTGCTGCGGCGTAACGCCATCGTGATCTTCATGTGCGTCGAGCTGATGCTGAACGCGGTGAATCTCACGTTCGTCGCGCTGGCGCAGCGCCTGGGCGTCGCCGGGCAGCTCTTCGTTTTCTTCGTGATGGCGGTGGCCGCCGCGGAGGCGGCGGTCGGACTCGCGATCATCCTCGCGATCTACCGCCACCGCGGGACGGTCAACCTCCAGAACATCAACCTGCTCAAGGGCTGATGCCGGCCTCCGCGCTGCAGCTGCTCTGGCTGGTCCCGGCGCTGCCGCTCGTGGGCTTCCTCCTGAACGGCGCGCTGGCGCTGTGGCGTCCCACCGCCAAGGCCACCGTGTCGACGATCGGGGTGGGGGTGCTCGTGCTGGCGTTCGCCGCCGCGGCGACCGCCGTGGCCGAGTTCGCGAGCCTCCATCAGGCCGCGCCGCTGGTGCTCCGCTACTGGGAGTGGATGCCGGCCGGCGACCTGCGGCTCGACTTCGCACTCCAGTTCGACCAGCTGGCCGCGGTGATGGTGCTGGTCGTGACCGGCGTCGGCGCCCTCATCCACCTCTTCAGCGTCGGCTACATGCACGCAGACGCGGGGTACGCGCGCTACTTCGCCTACCTCAATTTGTTCGTGTTCTTCATGCTGATGCTCGTGCTGGGGGCGAGCTTCCCGGTGATGTTCGTGGGGTGGGAAGGGGTAGGACTGTGCTCCTACCTCCTGATCGGCTTCTGGTTCGACGAGCAGATCAACGCCGACGCCGGCAAAAAGGCGTTCATCGTGAATCGGATCGGCGACTTCGGGTTCCTGATCGCAATGTTTCTGATCTTCCGCGCCACGGGCTCGCTCGACTTCGGCCCGGTGTTCGGCCGGGCGCAGGCGGTGTTCCCGCCCGCGGGGTCCACGATCACCGCCATCACGCTCTTCCTGTTCCTCGGCTGCACGGGAAAGTCAGCGCAGATCCCGCTGTACACCTGGCTGCCGGACGCGATGCAGGGCCCGACACCGGTATCGGCGCTGATCCACGCGGCTACGATGGTGACGGCGGGCGTTTATCTCGTGGCACGCTGCAACGTGCTGTTCGCGCTATCCCCGCTGGGGAGCGCCGCCGTCGCCGGCGTCGGCGCCCTGACCGCGCTGTTCGCCGCCACCATCGCGCTCAAGCAATGGGACATCAAGCGTGTGCTGGCCTATTCCACCATCTCGCAGCTCGGCTACATGTTCCTGGGCGTGGGCACTGGCGCGTACGCCGCCGGAATCTTCCACCTGGTGACGCATGCGTTCTTCAAGGCGCTCCTGTTTCTGGGCTCGGGCAGCGTCATCCACGCGATGCACCACGCCTACCACGCCACCCACTCCCACGACGACGCCCAGGACATGCGGAACATGGGGGGCCTACGGCGCTATCTCCCGTGGACCGCGACCCTCATGTGGATCGCGACCCTCGCGATTGCGGGCATCCCGCCCCTCTCGGGCTTCTTCTCCAAAGACGCGATTCTCGGCGCCGCGTTCGCGCTCGCCACGGCCGAGCCGATCTGGTACGTGTACTGGGCGATGGGCGTCGCCGCGGCGCTGCTCACCGCGTTCTACATGACGCGGCTGATGCTCTACACCTTCCACGGCCCAACTCGCACCGGCGAGCCGGAGCGGCAGCACCTGCACGAGGCGCCCTGGGTGATGACCGGGCCGCTGGTCGTGTTGGGGCTGCTGAGCCTGGTCGGGGGCCTGCTCGACCTCCCCGAGCTCATGGGCGGTGGCGCCTTCCTGCAGCACTGGCTCGAGCCGGTCACCGGGCTCGCCGACCGGATGCGTCCCGCGGTGGAGCTGTCGCCCGCCGTCGAGTGGGCCGTGCTGAGCAGCGCGGTCGGGGTGGGCGCACTCGGCATCTTCGGCGCGGTGCGGCTGCTCAAGCCGGAGGCGCTGCTGCCGGCGCGGCTCGCGCCCGCCGAAACCGGCCTCGGGCGCCTCCTGTGGAAGAAGTGGTATGTGGACGAGCTGTACGACACGATCATCGTGCGGCCCATTCAATGGCTGGCCCGTGAGGTCCTGTGGAAGACCATCGACGCCCGGATCGTGGACGGGCTGATCGTGAACGGCAGCGCCGCGGCCTCCCGCGCGCTCGGCTGGCTCGGGAGCAGGCTGCAGACGGGCGAGGTGGGCTTCTACGTGGTGCTGTTCGTCGTCGGGGTGTTGCTGGTGGTCGGCGGGGCGGTGCGGTAACCGATGTACGCTCAAGCGGTTCTCACGGCGCTCATCGTCTGGCCCGCGCTCGCCGCCGTCGTCGTCCTCGCCGCGCCGGAGCGCTGGGCGAAGCACATCGCGCTTGCGGCAAGCCTGCTCGAGTTCGCCATCTCCGTACCGCTGTGGTGGGTCTTCCAGCCCGCGGGCGGGATGCAGCTCCAGCTCGACGTGCCCTGGATCCCGAGCTGGGGGATAAACTACACCGTGGGTGTCGACGGGATCTCGCTCTTCATGATCCTGCTCACGACGTTCCTCGTGCCACTGTCGATCCTGGGGAGCTACAACTACATCACGACGCGCGAGCGGTGGTTCTATGCGCTCATGCTCGTGCTCACGTCCGGGATGATCGGCGTGTTCGTGTCGCTCGATCTCTTCCTCTTCTATGTGATGTGGGACGTGATGCTCATCCCCATGTACCTCATCATCGGCGTGTGGGGGGGACAAAACCGGCTGTACGCGGCGATCAAGTTCTTCGTCTACACGTTTTTCGGATCGCTGCTGATGCTGGTGGCGATCCTCACGCTCGTCTACCTCGTCGCCCAGCGCACCGGCGTCTACTCGTTCTCCTACGTCCACGTGATGAGCAACATCGGCGCGCTGGGGACCGTGGCGTTCTGGTTGTTCGGCGCCTTCTTTCTCGCGTTCGCGATCAAGGTCCCGATGTTTCCGTTCCACACCTGGCTCCCGGACGCCCATGTCGAGGCACCCACGGCGGGCTCGGTGCTCCTCGCCGCGGTCCTCCTGAAGATGGGAGCGTACGGCTTCCTGCGCTTCGCATTGCCGTTCTTCCCGCAGGTGGCGCTCAACCCGGCGGTGCAGGCGGCGATCGTCACGCTGTCCCTGATCGGGATCGTCTACGGCGGGCTCGTCGCCATGGTGCAGCCCGACTTCAAGAAGCTGATCGCGTACTCTTCGGTCGCGCACCTGGGGTTCGTGATGCTCGGCATCTGGGCCCTGACGCTGCAGAGCGTGCAGGGCGCGCTCATGGTGATGATC
Organism: Gemmatimonadales bacterium; assembly: GCA_035637455.1. GTDB lineage: Bacteria > Gemmatimonadota > Gemmatimonadetes > Gemmatimonadales > GWC2-71-9 > 20CM-4-69-16. Next base: position 20,932 of record DASPXE010000101.1, on the reverse strand, counting down.
AATCACGGCATCTCGACCGGCGCGCTCTTCTTCCTGGTCGGGATGCTGTACGAGCGGCGTCACAGCCGGCTGATCGAGGCGTTCGGCGGCATCGCGAAGGTCGTGCCGCTCTTCGCCGCCGTGCTCACGATCGTGTCGCTCTCATCCATCGGGTTGCCCGCCACGAACGGGTTCGTCGGGGAATTCCTCGTGCTGCTCGGGGCGTTCCGCACCTACCCCATCGCCGCGGGCGTGGCGACCACGGGGGTCATCGTGGCGGCGATGTACCTGCTGCCGGCGCTGCAGCGGGTGATCTACAATCCGCTCGACAAGCCCGAGAACGCGCACCTTGCCGACCTGTCGCCGCGCGAGCTGGCCGTGCTGCTGCCGCTCGTCGCCTGCATCGTGTGGATCGGCGTGTATCCGACGCCGTTCCTGCGGCGCATGGAGCCGAGCGCGCAGCGATTCATCGAGTCCGTCCGGCCCGCCGCACCCGCCGCGGCCGCGCGATGAACGTCGACCTCTCGACCCTCGATCTCTCGCGCCCCGGCGACCTGCTTATCGCGCTTGCGCCCGAGCTGGTGCTCACGACGACGGCGCTGCTCGTGCTCATCGTGGTCGCCTGGCGACACCGCACGCCGCAGGATCTGCGTCTCGCCGGGTGGGTGACGCTGGCCGGGCTCGGCGCCGCCGGTCTCGCCGCGTGGTTCCTGTGGTGGCAGGGCGCCCGCGCGCCGGGGATCGCGGCCATGATCGCCGTGGACGACTTTCGTTTCGTCGCCGATTGGCTGTTCCTCGGCACGGCCGGGCTGACGGTGCTCGTCTCGTTCGAGTATCTCGAGCGGGAGGCGCTGCTGGTGCCCGAGTACTTCGCGCTGCTGCTGTTCGCGACGCTGGGGATGATGCTGATGGCGGGCGCCCAGGATTTGATGGTGCTGTTCCTCGGTCTCGAGCTCATGTCGGTCGCGGTCTACGTGCTCGCCGGGATCAATCGCCGCAGCGCAGCGGCGGCGGAAGCCGCGCTCAAGTACTTCCTGCTGGGAGCGTTCGCCTCCGGCTTTCTGCTGTACGGCATCGCCCTCGTGTACGGCGCGACGGCCACTACCAACCTCACCTTGATCGGCGTGCAGGTCGCGACCCTCGGCCTGCAGCACAACACCATGCTGCTGATCGGGCTCGGGTTGCTGCTCGTCGGCTTCGGGTTCAAAGTCGCCGCGGTGCCCTTCCATATGTGGGCGCCCGACGTGTACGACGGCTCGCCCACGCCCGTCACCGCGTACATGGCGACGGCGGTGAAGGCCGCCGCGTTCGCGGCGCTGCTGCGCGTGCTGGCGGAGGCGTTCGACGCGGTGCCCGCCTGGCACGCGGTCGTGTGGTGGCTCGCCGTCGCCACTATGGTGGTGGGAAACCTGATCGCCCTGGCGCAGCGCACTCTCAAGCGCATGCTCGCCTATTCGTCCATCGCGCACGCCGGGTACCTGCTCGTCGCGGTGGCGGCCGGGACGGCGGCAGGCTCGGCGGCGTTCCTGTTCTACCTAGTCGCCTACACGCTGATGACGCTCGCGGCGTTCGCGCTGCTCGCCGCCAAGGGCACGGACGGCGAGCGCGACGTGAGCATCGACGACCTGGCCGGGCTCGCCCAGCGGCGGCCCTGGCTCGCGATCGCGCTGGCGGTCTGCATGCTGTCCCTGCTCGGCATCCCGGGCACCGCGGGCTTCATCGGGAAGTGGTACATCCTCGTGGCGGCCACGGCGACGGGGCAGGGGCTCCTCGCCGCCATCCTGGTGCTCGCCAGCGTGATCTCCGCAGGCTACTATCTACCGGTGATCATGGCGATGTACATGCAGCCCGAGCCCTCCGAGCAGGCGCATGCCGGTATGCGGCTCGGCAGGCTCGGAGCCGCCGTCGTCGCGGCTTCGGTCGCGGGGCTCCTCTTCCTCGGCGTGCGGCCGAACCGCTTGCTCGACATCGCCCGGACGAGCGGCGCCTCGGTCCGGGCGGCGCCCGCGGTCTCCTCGGACGCGCCCCCCGCGCCCCGAGAGCCGACGGGCCGCTGACACGGGGAGTCCCATGCAGGTCCCCGCCACCATTTTCCGCGAGTACGACATCCGGGGCACCGTGGGCGACCAGCTCACAGGGGACGTCGCGCACGCGATCGGGAAGGCGTTCGCGACCCTCGCCGCCGAGCGGCTGGGGCGCGCGCCTCGCATCGCCGTGGGCCGCGACAACCGACCCTCCGGGGCGGACTTCGCCGCCAACGTGCTGTCGGGCATCGAGGACGCCGGGGCGTTCGCCCTGTCCGTGGGCATGGTACCGACGCCCGCCCTGTACTTCGCCACCCACACGCTCTCGGTCGACGGCGGCCTCCAGGTCACCGGTTCCCACAACCCGCCCGCGTTCAACGGGTTCAAGATGGTGCTCGAGGGCGGCGCGATCCACGGCGAGGACATCAAGCTTCTGCACCGTATGATCTTGGAGGACCGCACGCCCGATCGGGCCGGCGGGTCCCAGAAGACGCACGGCGACGTGTTGGACGGCTACCGGAAGGCCATCGTCGCGCGGAACGGCCCGCTGCCGCGGCGGGTCAAGGTCGTCGTCGATTGCGGCAACGGCGTCGCCAGCCTGGTCGCGGTCGAGACCCTCCGCACGCTCGGAGCCGACGTGGTGCCGCTGTTTTGCGAGTCGGATGGCACGTTCCCGAATCACCATCCCGATCCCACCGTGCCCGAGAACCTGCACGACTTGCAGGCCGCCGTGCGCCGGGAGAAGGCCGAGCTCGGGATCGCGTTCGACGGCGACGGCGATCGGATCGGGGCGGTGGACGAGCAGGGGCGCATCCTGTTCGGCGACCAGCTGCTGGTGCTGCTGGGTCGCGACCTGGCGCGCCGCATGGGCCCGGGGCACGCCGTGATCTTCGACGTGAAGTGCTCGGAGGTGCTCGCGAAAGAGCTGGCCCGCGTCGGCCTGAAGCCGACGATGTGGAAGACCGGACACTCCCTGATCAAGCAGAAGATGAAGGAGCTCCAGGCCCCACTGGCCGGTGAGATGAGCGGGCACATGTTCTTCGGCGGCGATTGGTACGGCTTCGACGACGCGCTGTTCGCCGCCGCGCGCCTGCTGCGCTACCTGGCGGAGCTGGGGGGCCCGCTGTCCCGCCTGCTCGCCGACCTCCCGCCGACGGTATCCACACCGGAGCTGCGCGTCGACTGCGCCGACGAGCGCAAGTTCGCGATCGTCGAACGCGCCGCCCAGCATTTCGCGGCCCGGTACTCCGTGTCCACGCTCGACGGGGTGCGCATCACGTTCCCCGACGGCTGGGGGCTCGTGCGCGCGTCGAACACCCAACCGGTCCTGGTCCTGCGGTTCGAGGCGGGCAGCGCGGCCGCCCTCGCTGCGTACCGGGCGGAAGTGGAGGACTGGCTCGCCGCCCAGGGCATCCGCGCGTGACCCGCGCGCGCCGGCGGTCGTGGTTGGTCGCCGGCGCCGCCGCGCTGGTCGTGGTGCTCGTGGGCGGGCGTTGGCTAGCGCTCGAGATCGCCGAGCGGGCGTGGGCCGCGAGTGTCCCGGGCGGACACGTCTACGTCGTGGGACACGACGTCGCTCGGCTCGTGAGCGGGCTGATCCTGCTGCTCACGATCGGGTGGGGCACCGGCAACGTGTTCCTCGTGTACCGGGCCATCGGCTCGGTGCAGCTGCCGCGCCGGCTCGGCGATCTCGAGATCGTGGAAGCGGTGCCCCAGCGCGTGTTGCTCGGCGGCACCATCACTACCGGCCTCGTCTTCGGCTTGCTGCTCGCCCTCGGGACCGGGGACTGGTGGATGGCGGCGCGGCTCGCGGCGCACGCTCCGCGCTTCGGGGTCGCCGACCCGCTGCTCCAGCGCGACCTCGGCTTTTACGTGGGCCAACTCCCCTGGCTCGAGCGGATGCACGGCCTGTTCCTCCGCGCCAGCGTGACGGGCACTATCCTCGTCGCCCTCCTGTATCTCGGCATGGGATCGCTGCGCTTTCGCCGCTGGCTCCCCCAGGCGAGCGCGCACGCGCGCGGCCACCTCGGGTTGCTGCTCGCCGCGACGGCCCTGGCGCTCGCGTGGGGCGCCGTGCTCGACCCCGCGGAAACCGTGGCCGGGCTGCACGGCGCGCTCGACCGGGGCACACTCGAGGTGCGCCTCCCCGGCGCCGCGTTCGTGACGGCACTCGCGACCATCGCGACGATCGCCAGTCTCGTGTGGGCGGTGCGCGACCGGCCGGCGCTGCTCGTCGCGAGCTGGAGCACGCTGCTCGGCGCGGCGGCCATCGTGTACCTGGTGGTCCCCGCGGTCTGGCACGGCGCCGCCCCGGATGCGGACGCCACGTTCCTCACGGAGCGGACGCGCCTGGAGCGGCTCGCATTCGGCGCCGAGTCGTTGGCGGACCGGGCCCCCCCAGCGTGGCCGACGGCGGAGGCGGCGGTGCTGGCGTTGCCGCTGTGGGATCCCGGCCGCGTCGGCACGGCGACGGCCCGGCGCGCGCCGCAGCTGCTGGGTCCGCACAGCCAGGTGGCGGGGATCGCGTTGTCGGCGCACGGCCTCGGCGATCGCCGCGCCACCTGGCTCGTCGCCCAAATGCCCGACCTCGATGCGGTCATGCATCTCCAGCCGGCGCCGCTGTGGACCGACGTGCATCGGGGCGGCTGGGCGCACGCCGGCCGGCCGGTCGTCGCCGTGGAGGCGGACAGCGGGCTGCGCTTCGCTCCCCTCGCCACGCGCGACTCGGCCGCCTGGTTCGGACCGGGATTCCGCGAGTTCGCCGTCGTGGCGGCGGACAGCTGGCCGGCGCTCCGTACGTCGGGCATCGCGCTCGCCGGCTCGTGGCGACGCACCGCGCTCGCGTGGGCGTTGCAGAGCCCGGAGCTGACGCGCAAGGAGACCGACGGGTTGCTGGTGCTGTGGCGCCGCGACGTCGTGGAGCGGCTGCAGCGGCTCGCGCCGTTCGCCAGGTTCGACGCCCCCGGGCCGCTGGTGGCCGACGGCACGCTCTGGTGGGTCGCCTACGGGTATCTCGAATCGGAGGCGTTCCCGCTGGTGCGGCGGCTCGAGTGGCAAGGGCGCCCCGTCCGCTACCTGCGCGCGGGCCTCGTCGGCGCCGTCAGCGCGGCGAGCGGTGAGACGCGCCTCTACTTGGCACCCGGCGCCGACTCGCTCGCAGCAACGTGGGCCCGCGTCCTCGACCCTCTGGTGCAGCCGAGCGACAGTCTCCCGGCAGCGCTCCGGTCGCAGCTACCGTATCCGCGCCAGGCGTTCCGGATCGCGGCCGCGCTCGTGGCGCCGGCGCGTACCGACTCGGCCGCCTGGCTGCCGCGCTCGCGCGAGCCGTTCGAGCTGGTCGCGCCCGTCACCGAAGCGGGAGGGGAGACGCGCGTCTGGACCGCCCAGGGGTTCGAGACCGGCACGCCAAGAGAGGTCGCGGCGCTCGTGGCCGCGACGATCGGACCGCAGGGGCCGGAGCTGTACGCCTGGCGCCCCAGCCCCACCGTGCGCCTGCCCGGCGTGCTGGTGGGTTCGCCGCAGCCGCCCACCGCCCCCGGCGTGCTCCGACTGTGGAACGTCGGCGGCCTGCTGTTTTCGGAGCAGGCGCTGTTCAACGAGCCGGTGGCCGGAGGCCCGCCCGCCGGCATCGACGCCGTGTTTCTCACCTGGAGCGACCGGCGCGGCCAGGGAGCGACACCGTGGGCCGCTTTGCGCGACCTCTTGGCCGCGGGGCGCGGCGAGCACTTGGCCGCGGACACCTCGCTCGCGGCCCGTTGGGAGGAGGCGCGCCGGCTCGCTGCCCAGGCCGACGCCGCGCTTGCCGCGGGCGATCTCGAGGCTTTCGGACGCTACTACCGGCAGCTGAAGCAGCTGCTCGATCTGGGCCGGCGCACGCTTGCTCCCGCCTCGGGGCCGCGCTAGGTTGCGCCGCCGTGAGACCCGGGACGATCGTCGTGGCGGTGGGCGGGAACGCAGTCGCACCACCGGGAGAGCGGCCCACCATCGCGAACCAGTTCCGGCACACGCGCGAGAGCCTGGCGCCGATCGTGGACCTGGCGCGCGAGGGGTGGGCGATCGCCCTGGTGCACGGCAACGGTCCGCAGGTGGGCGACGAGCTGGCGCGCAACGAGCTCGCTGCGGACCAGGTGGAGCCCCTGCCGCTGGGCGTGCTGGTCGCGGCGACGGCGGGGTGGATGGGCTACATGATCCAGCAGTCGCTCCAGAACGCCCTCGCACGCGTAGGTGTCGAGCGGCAGGTCGTCACGCTCGTCACGCAGACGCTGTGCGACGCGAACGATCCGAACCTGCGCATCCCGACCAAGCCGATCGGGCACGCACTCGACGCGACCCGGGTGGCGCGGCTCCTGGCGCGCGGCGTTCCAGTCCGGGAGGAGCAGCCGGGCCGCTGGCGGCGGCTCGCGCCGAGCCCGAAGCCGATCGCCGTGGTGGAGCGGGACATGATCCACCACCTGGTCGCCGCCGGGCACATCGTCGTCGCATGCGGGGGCGGCGGGCCGCCGGTCTACAACGACCCGGTCCTGGGCTTCGAGGGAATCGACGCCGTGGCCGACAAGGACCGCGTCGCGGCGATCCTGGGTCGCGAGATCAGCGCCGATGTACTGTTGATCCTCACTAACGTGGACGCCGTGTACCACGGGTTCGGCACGAAGCACCAACGGGCGATTCGGCACCTGGACCTCCCGAGCGCGGATCACCTGCTCGCCGGGAAAGAGCTCGGCACGGGAAGCATGCGTCCCAAGGTCGAGGCGGCGGCGGACTTCGTACGCGCGGGCGGGGGGGACGCCAGCCGACGCGCCATCATCGCCGAGCTGGCTCAAGGTCTGCCCGCATTGCGGGGCGAGGCCGGCACCACGATCACCTTGGAGCGCGCGTGAACCTGCACGAGTATCAGGCGCGGGATATCCTCAAGCGTCATGGCATCCCCGTCCCGGACGGCGCGGTCGCCGAGAGCCCGGCCGAGGCCCGCGCCATCGCGCAGCGCCTGGGCGGCAAGGTCGTGGTGAAAGCCCAGGTGCACGCGGGGGGGCGGGGCAAGGCAGGGGGTGTCAAGCTCGCGGCGAACGCCGCCGAGGCGGCCGCGCATGCGTCCCAAATCCTGGGGATGACGATCAAGGGGCTCACCGTTCACAAGGTTCTGGTGACGCCGGCGGCCGACATCGCGTCCGAGAGCTACGTCGGGATCATCGTCGACCGCGCCTCGCAGCGCCCCGTGCTCATGGTGAGCGCCGCGGGCGGCATCGATATCGAAGCAGTGGCGGCCACGACGCCCGAGCGGATCCACCGCGTTGCGATCGACCCGCGTTACGGGCTGCTGCCACACCAGGCGCTCGGCCTCGCCCTCCGGCTCTACCGGGACGTCGGCCAGGCGCGCAGCGCGGCGGGGATCATGGGAAATCTGTACGCCGCGTGCTACGCGGTAGGTGCGTCGCTCGTGGAGATCAACCCGCTCGTCGCCACGCCGGCTGGGAAAATCCTCGCGCTCGACGCCAAGATGGTGATCGACGACAACGAGCTCGACCGCCGCCCCGAGATCGCCGCGCTGCGGGACGCCTCGGCGGAGGCGCCGTCCGAGGTACAGGCGCGGGAGGCGGGGCTCACCTTCATCAAGCTGGACGGGTCGGTCGGCTGCTGCGTGAACGGCGCCGGGCTCGCGATGGCGACGATGGACCTGGTGCAGTACTACGGCGGCGCGCCCGCCAATTTCCTCGACATCGGAGGCAGCTCCAACCCGCAGAAGGTAGTCGCTGCGCTGCGCATCATCACCGCAGACCCGCACGTGAAGGCGATTCTCTTCAACATTTTCGGCGGCATCACCCGGTGCGACGACGTGGCGAACGGCATCGTGCAGGCCACGCAACAGTTTCCCCTCCACGTCCCGCTCGTCATCCGGCTCACCGGCACGAACGAGGCGGAGGCGGTGCGCATCCTCACGGCCGCCGGCTTCTCGGCGCTCACCGACATGGACGAGGCCGTGCAGCAGGCGGTGGCGCGGGCACGGGCGGCGGGGGCGGCGGGGGCGGCGTGAGCGTCTTCATCGACCAGGGCACGCGCTTGCTGGTCCAGGGAATCACCGGCCGCGACGGCTCGTTCCACACGCGCCAGATGATCGGCTACGGCACCAAGGTCGTGGCGGGCGTGACGCCGGGGAAGGGCGGGCAGCTGTTCGACGGCGTGGTGCCGGTATTCGACACCGTGGCGGACGCGGTGCGCGACACCCGGGCCAACACCGCCGTAATTTACGTGCCGGCCGCCGTCGCCGCCTCGGCCATTTACGAGGCGGCCGACGCCGGGCTCGGGCTGATCGTCTGCATCACCGAAGGCATCCCGGTGCTCGACATGACGAAGGTGCTGCCTTACCTGCACGAGCGCGGCGCGCGGCTCATCGGCCCCAACTGCCCCGGCCTGATCTCGCCGGCGCAGAGCAAGGTCGGGATCATCCCCGGCAACATCTGCAAGCCGGGGCGCGTCGGGGTCGTGTCGCGGAGCGGCACGCTCACCTATGAGATCGTGCACCAGCTCTCGACCCACGGGTTCGGCCAGTCCACGTGCGTCGGCATCGGCGGCGATCCGTTGATCGGTACGCACTTCACCCACTGCCTCTCGGCGTTCCAGGCGGACCCGGAGACGGACGCCGTGGTGATGATCGGCGAGATCGGCGGCACCGACGAGCAACAAGCCGCCGAGTTCGTCGCGAAGGGGATGACCAAGCCCGTGATCGGCTTCATCGCCGGGCAGACCGCCCCTCCCGGGCGCCGCATGGGCCACGCCGGCGCCATCATCTCGGGCTCGAGCGGCACCGCGGCGGAGAAAATGGCGGCGTTCGCGCGCGCCGGAATCTCGGTGATGAAGCGGCCGGCCGACGTCGCGCCGCTCCTCAAGGAGCGACTGTGAAGCTCACCGACGTCTTGAGCCCCGAGCACATCATCGTCCCGCTGCGCGCCGGCACCGTCAAGGAGGCCACCGAGCGGCTCGCCGACCAACTCGTTCAAGCGGGCGCCGTGGCCGAGCCCCAGCGTCTCAACGCCGTGATCCGCCACACGTGGCCCGAGGACATGGTGTCGGTCGGGGAGCACGCCTTCCTCCCGCACTTCCGCACCGAGGCGGTGCGCCGTCTCGTCACGGCGGTGGGAATCTCTCCGACGCCGATCCGTTGGGAGAAGGACCCCCACCGCGCCGCCCGCATCGTGATCTTCATCGTGGCCCCGCTGCGCGACGCGGCGCTCTACCTCCAGGTCGTCGGGGCGTTCGCCCGCACCCTGTCCGATCCAGAGACCGTGCTCGCCCTGCTTGCCGCGAAGACGGCGGAGCAGGTGGTCCACCTCACGGCCCTCGACGCCGTGCAGCTGCCGAGCCAGCTCACGGTCCGCGACATCATGACGTCCCACGTCTTCACGGTGCGGCCGGCGCAAACCCTCGGCGAGGTGGCGCACACGATGATCGAGCACGACATCCGGGCGATGCCCGTGGTGGACGACTCGGGCGCGCTCATCGGCATGGTGACCCACCGCGAGCTGCTGCGGCACCTGATGCCCGACTTTCTGCAGCGCACCAAGACCGGCGAGGTCCGTGCGCCGACGCGGAGCCAGCTACAGCGCGGCGCGGCGGACCCCCGGGCCATCCCGGTGAAGGACGCGATGGCCCGCTCGGTGCTGTGCCTGTCGGAGGACCAGACGCTGAGCGACGTCGCCAACCTGATGAGCTCGAAAGACGTCGACCGCTTCCCCGTGGTCCGCGAAGGCGTCGTGGTCGGCTTCCTGACGCGCGCGGATGTCGTTCGCCGCCTGATTGCGCCCTGACACCCGATCCCCCCCCGACACCCGATGCTCACACTCGCTATCATCAAACCGGACGCCGTGCGCGCCGGCAAGACCGGAAAGATCCTCGCCCATCTCGAGGGCGCCGGGTTCCAAATCCGCGCGGCGCGCCTCGTGAAGCTCACCACCGGCCAGGCCGAGGCGTTCTACGAGGTGCACCGCGAGCGGCCGTTTTACCGCCCCCTCGTCGCGTTCATGACGTCCGGGCCCGCACTGGCGCTGGCGCTCGAGCGCGACGACGCCGTCGCGCGGCTGCGCGAGGTGATCGGCGCCACCGATCCCGCCGAAGCGAAGCCCGGGACGGTGCGCCAGCTGTACGCCGAGTCCAAGGAACGGAACGCGATCCACGCCTCGGACTCGGTGGACTCGGCCGCACGGGAGGTCGGGTTTTTCTTTCCGGAGCGGGAACTGCGCGAGCTTGCTTGACGCAAGTCCCACAAGGGTTTAGGTTCGCTCGTCTATGTTACAGGTCGACCTGCGCGAGCTGTCCAGCGGCCCCGTCGATACCCACGCCGAGCTGGCGGGAGACGATCCGCTCTTCGAGCAGCTGGAGGTCGCTCTCGCCGGGCCGGTGCGCCTCATCGGCCGGTTGCACGCCGCCGGCGAGGGGCGCTTCTACTGGCGGGGCTCCCTGCGCACGCGGGTCGCCGGGGAATGCCGGCGCTGTCTGGCGCCCGTAGCGGTGGCCGTGGCGGCCGACATCGACGCCTTGTTCACGCAGGACCCGGACGCGCTGGAGGACCCGAACTCCTACGCACTGGCGCGGGACGCGACGCAGATCGATCTCCGGCCCGCGCTGCGGGAGGAGTTGTTGCTCGCTGTGCCGCAGTGGGTGGTGTGTCGGGAGGACTGCCGCGGGCTGTGCCCGCGCTGTGGCAAGGACTTGAACGCGGGCCCCTGCGGCTGCCCGCCGGCCGCCGATGCGCGCTGGCAGGCGCTGGCCGCTCTCAAAGGCAAGCCCGGCAACTGACAAGGACAACTCCATGGCCGTACCGAAACGCAGAACGTCCAAGCGCAAGAAGCGCGCTCGCCGCACGCACTACAAGGCGGCGCACATCACACTCCAGCCGTGCCCGCGGTGTGGCGACCTGAAGCGGCCGCACCGGGTCTGCCCGACCTGCGGCTACTACCGCGGGGAGCAGCGGGTGGCGGTCGAGGATTGACGTGATCCGCATCGCGTTGGATGCGATGGGGGGCGACGAGGCCCCGCGGATGGAGGTCGATGGGGTGGTGCAGGCGCTGCGCGAGCTGCCGCCCTCGTTCCGCATCCAGCTCGTGGGGCGCACGGCGGAAATCGAGGCGGCCCTCAAGCCCCACGGCGATGTCGACCGCGGGCGGCTCGAGGTCGTCGAGGCGCCGGAGGTGGTGGGGATGGGCGAAAAGCCGCTGGCCGCGATCAAGAGCAAGCGCCGCTCCTCCATCGCGGTCGGGCTCGGCCTGCAGCAGAAGGGTCAGTCCGACGCGTTCATCTCCGCCGGCAACACCGGGGCCGTCATGGCCGCCGCGACCCTGATGCTGCGCGTGCACGAGGGCGTGGCGCGCGCGGCGATCGGCACGCCATTTCCGACCGCGGGCCGGCCGGTGCTCGTCATCGACGGCGGGGCGAACGTGGACTGCGACGCGCGCGAGCTCGTGGGCTTCGCGCACCTGGGCTCGGTGTACGCCCGGGACGTGATGGGGCGGTCGAGCCCTGGTGTCGGGCTCCTGAACGTCGGGGAAGAGGACGAGAAGGGGAATGCCGTCGTCAAGGAAGCGCACCAGCTCCTGAAGCAGACTCCCGGGATCCGCTACGTCGGGAACGTGGAAGGGCGCGACATCCTGGCGGGCCGGGGCAAGGGCGGCGAGATCGATGTCGTGGTGTGCGACGGCTTCGTCGGCAATGCGATCCTCAAGTTCTATGAGTCCGCCGGCCGCATGTTCGCCGGAATGCTGAAGCAAGCGCTCCCCGACGTGCTGGGCCGTCCCGAGGTCAAGCAGCTGTTCAAGTTCCTCGACTACTCCGAGTATGGCGGCGCACCGCTGCTGGGCGTGAAGGGTGTGGCCATCATCTGCCACGGGGCCTCCCCCGCGCGAGCCATCATGAACGCGGTGCGAGTCGCCGCCCAGATGGTCGCGAGCCATCTCGATCAGGACATCGGCGCGGAGTTCGCGGAAGGAGGCGCCATCCGGTGAAGCGACCGATCGCGGAGCTCTGGGGCACGGGGAGCTACACGCCGAAGCGCGTGCTGACCAACGACGAGTTCTCGAAGATCCTCGACACCTCGGACCAGTGGATCCGGGAGCGCACGGGGATCCGCGAGCGCCGCGTGGCCGGGCCCGACGAGTCGAATGCCTGCATGGCGAAGGCCGCGGCCGAGCAGGTGCTGCGGGAGACGGGGCTGACGCCGCTGGACGTGGACGCGGTCGTCGTCGCCACCTGCTCCCCCGACCGGCTGCTCCCCTCCCAGGCGTGCGACCTGCAGGCGATCCTGGGGGCGAAGGACGCCGCCGCCTTCGACGTGGGCGCGGCCTGCACCGGCTTCCTGTACGCGCTGAACGTGGCCGAAGGCCTCGTCGCCACGGAGCAGGCGCAGCGGGTGCTGGTGGTAGCCTCCGAGAAGCTCACGAGCATCATGGACTGGACCGACCGGACGACCGCGGTGCTGTTCGGCGACGGGGCGGGGGCCACCATCGTTCGCCGGAGCACCACGGGCCGCGGCATCTTGTCGAGCTACATGAAGTCCGACGGTACGCTCGCCGAGCTGTTATACCGGCCGGGCGGCGGCGCCGCGCACCCGCCGGACGAGGCGCTGCTCAAGGACCACTCCTACTACATCAAGATGGCAGGTCGCGAGGTCTTCAAGGCCGCCGTGCTCTCGATGGCCGACGCCTGCGACAAGGCGCTCGCGCGCGCCGGCCTCACGGCCGCCGACATCGACCTGCTCATCCCCCACCAGGCGAACATCCGGATCATCGAAGCCACCGCGAAGCACGCGGGCCTGCCGATGGACAAGGTGTACGTGAATGTGGACCGCTTCGGCAACACGTCGGCCGCCTCGGTCGCGATCGCGCTCGATGAGGCCGTGCGGTGCGGTCGGATCCAACCGGGCATGAAGGTGATGTTCTGCGCCTTCGGCGCCGGGTTCACGTGGGCGAGCATGGTGGTGCAGTGGTAGCTGCCACTGTATGGCTCTGCCCGGGGCAGGGCGCTCAAAAAGTCGGGATGGGCAAGGACCTGGCCGAGCGGTTTCCGGTGGCCCGGGACACGTTTCAGGCGATCGACCAGGCGCTCGGATTCGGCCTCAGCCGGTTGATGTTCGAGGGACCGGAAGAGGAGCTCACGGCGACCCACAACGCCCAGCCCGCCATCCTCGCCCACAGCGCAGCGGTGTTCGCGGTCATCGCGCCCCGGGCGGACGGCGCCGCCGCCGCGGGCCACTCCCTGGGCGAATACTCCGCGTATGTGACGGCCGGGGCGCTGACGGCGACCGACGCGGCCACGTTGGTCCGCCGCCGCGGGGAGCTCATGCATCAGGCAGGCAGCGAGCGGCCCGGAACCATGGCGGCGGTGCTGGGGCTCGCGACCGCGGCAGTCGAGGCTGCCTGCCGCGAAGCGTCCGTGGGTGGTGCGGTCGCCGTCGCGGCGAACCTGAACGCACCGGACCAAACGGTCATCTCGGGCGACCCGGAGGCCGTGGCGCGAGCGAGCGCGGCCTGCAAGGCGCGCGGTGCGAAGCGGGTGATCCCTCTGAAGGTGAGCGGCGCGTTTCATTCCTCCCTCATGGGCCCGGCGGCGAATCAGCTGCGCGTCGCGCTCGAGCGAGCGCCCTTCCGCGACCCGCGCTTTCCGGTGATCGCCAACGCCACGGCCGAGCCCGTGCGTGACGCCAACCGGGCGCGCCGCCTGCTGGCCGACCAGTTGACCACACCAGTGCACTGGGTCGCGTGCATGCAGCGTGCGGCCGAACTGGCCGGCAGCGACGCGGGCTTCCTGGAGATCGGACCGGGCAACGTGCTGGCGGGGCTCCTGAAGCGGACCGTGCCGGGAGCGAACGTCGTCTCGCTGGGCAGCGCCGATGAGGTGACGCGCTTCCTCGAGGCGGCGTGAAGATCGATCTGTCCGACAAGGTCGCCCTCGTCACGGGGGGGAGCAGGGGGATCGGCTTCTCCATCGCCCAGGCGCTCGCCGGCGCGGGTGCGACCGTGGCCGTCCTGGCCCGCGACGGGGCGAAGGCGCAGGAGGCGGCGCAGTCGCTCGGCGACGGGCGGGGGCGCGGCTACTCCTGCGACGTCGCCGAGGCCGGACAAGTCGAGCGGGCGGTCGCGACGGTCGAGCAGGATTTCCACCGGATCGATGTGCTCGTCAACAACGCAGGCACGACGCGCGACAACTTGTTGTTCCGGATCAGCGAAGCCGACTGGAACACGGTGCTCGACACGAACCTGAAGGGCGCGTTCCTGGTGACCAAGCACGCCGCCCGCGGCATGATCAAGCGGCGCTGGGGCCGGATCATCAACATTACCAGCGTCGTCGGGATCTCCGGTAACAAGGGCCAGACGAACTATACGGCGTCGAAGGCTGGCCTCATCGGGTTCACGAAGTCCGTGTCCAAGGAGCTCGCCTCGCGCAACGTGCTGGTGAACGCCGTGGCGCCGGGGTTCATCGACACCGAGCTCACCCGTGGGATCAGCCGCGAGGCGCGAGATACCCTGATCAAGGCGATCCCGCTGGGCCGGCTGGGACAGGGCCAGGATGTGGCCGCCGCCGTGCTCTTTCTCGCCTCCGACTTCGCCAGCTACATTACGGGGCAGCTGCTGGTCGTCGACGGCGGGATGGTGCTGTGACCCATTTCCCACACCTCCATTGAGGACACCCATGGCAATGGACATGAAGCAGCTCGAAGAGAAGGTCAAAGACATCATCGTCGAAGAGCTGGGGGTCGAGCGCGACAAGCTCACGTCCGACGCGAGCTTCATGGAGGACTTGGGGGCGGACAGTCTCGACACCGTCGAGCTGGTCATGGCCTTCGAGAAGGAGTTCGACATCGACATCCCGGACGAGGAAGCTGAGAAGCTGCGCACCGTGGGGCAGGCGTTGCAGTACCTGCACGAGAAGATGGGGAAGTAGCGGATGGCCCGCCGCGTCGCGATCACGGGTCTCGGGTTGGTGACGCCGCTGGGGACGACCGTCCCGAGCACGTGGGAAGGCCTGCTGGCGGGCCGCTCTGGGGCAGGACCCATCACGCGGTTCGACCCGGTGCAGAGCCCCGTGAAGTTCGCGTGCGAGGTGAAGGGGTTTGACCCCGCCCAATACCTCGAAAAAAAGGAGATCCGCCGCTACGATCTGTTCGCCCAGTACGCGATCGGCGCGGCGGAGCAAGCCGTGACCGACGCCTGCCTCGCGAGCGACTGGAGCGCGGTGGACCTGAAGCGCGTGGGCGTCCTGATCGGCACGGGGACCGGCGGGCTCCAGACCTTCGAGGAGAACTGCCGTGCGTTGTTTGAGAAGGGGCCGAGCCGGGTGTCGCCGTTCTTCGTGCCCATGTATATGCCGAACGTGGCGGCGGCGCTCATCTCCATGCGGTACGGTGCCAAAGGCCCGAACTACTGCACCGTGTCCGCGTGCGCGTCGTCCGCCCACAGCGTGGGCGACGCGCTCCAGCTGATCCGCAACGACGCCGCCGACCTGATGATCGCGGGTGGAGCGGAGGCGGCGATCACCCCCCTCGCGGTGGCGAGCTTCGCCAACATGAAGGCGCTGTCCGAGCGCAACGACGACCCGCGGACGGCGAGCCGCCCCTTCGACAAGGACCGCGACGGCTTCGTGATGGGCGACGGCGCCGCCGTGCTCATCTTGGAGGAGTGGGAGCACGCGCGCCGCCGCGGCGCGAAGATCTACGCGGAGGTCGCGGGCTACGGTATGACCGCCGACGCCTACCACATCACCGCCCCCGCGCCGGACGGCTCCGGCGCGCAGGAGGCGATGCGGCTCGCGATGCAGAATGCCGGCGTGACGCCGGACCGGATCGGCTACATCAACGCACATGGTACCTCGACGCCCCACGGCGACGCCGCCGAGACGGCGGCGGTGAAGACGGTATTCGGCGCCCAGGCTCGCACCTTGGTGTTCGGCTCGACCAAGTCGATGACCGGCCACCTGCTCGGCGCCGCCGGCGCGCTCGAGGCGGCGGTGTGCGCGCTCGTCGTCCAGACCGGGATCATTCCGCCCACGATCAACCAGTTCACCCCCGACCCCGCCTGCGACCTCGACTCGGCACCGAACAAGGCCGTCAAGCGGCCAGTGGAGGTTGCGCTCTCGAACTCCTTCGGGTTCGGCGGGCACAACGTGACGCTGGCGATCAGAAGGGCCGCATGAAGGACCATCGGAGAATCGCGCGCGGTGTTCCCAGGCTGAAGCCTGGGCTCGGCACTGCACTACCCTTAAGGGTAGTGTCGGCCGAGCCCACCCTTCAGGGTGGGAACACGTGACGCGACATTCTGACCCAGCGCTCCAGCCCATCGCTGAGAAGGTCGCGCGCAACGAAAGGCTCACCCGCGACGACGCGCTCGTTCTCTTCAACTCGTCGGACCTCCTGACGATCGGCCGGCTCGCCGACGTCGCCAACCGTCGGGCCAATGGTGACCGCGTCTACTTCGCCGCGAACCAGCACATCAACCCCACGAATGTGTGCGTGCTGCGCAACACCTGCGTGTTCTGCTCGTTCGCACGCATGCCGCAGGAAGCGGGGGCGTACACGCGGAGCCTCGAGAAGGTGTTCGCCGAAGCGGACGCCGCGCGCGACAATCCGACCCGGGAATTCCACATCGTGGGCGGGCTGCACCCGAAGCTGCGCCTGGCATACTATCTCGACATGTTCCGCGGCTTGAAGGCGCGGCACCCGGGCGTCCACATCAAAGCGCTCACCGCCGTCGAGGTCGCGCACCTCGCACGCCTCGAGCGGATGAGCGTGCGCGACGTCCTGATCGCGCTGCGGGACGCCGGCGTCACCAGTCTCCCGGGGGGCGGCGCGGAAGTGTTCAGTCCGGCGGCGCGCGCCACCATTGCGGACAAGAAGCTGTCCGGCGAGGAGTGGCTCGCCGTGCACCGCGAGGCGCACCGGCTCGGCATTCCCTCGAACTGCACCATGCTGTACGGCCACGTGGAGACGATGGTGGACCGCGTGGACCACCTGCTCGCGCTGCGGGCGCTGCAGGACGAGACCGGCGGCTTCCTCACCTACATCCCCCTGGCGTACCACCCGGACCACAACGAGCTGGGGGAGGCCCTGGGGCGCACCGGCACGGCCACCACCGGCTTCGACGACTTGAAGAACATCGCCGTCGGACGGCTCGTGCTCGACAACATCCCGCACGTCAAGACCCACTGGCCCATGGTGACACCGTTCATCTCTCAGGTGGCCCTCACCTTCGGGTGCGACGACCTCGAGGGCACCGTCGTCTTCGAGCGGGTCTACCACGAGGCCGGCGCCGGTACGCCGATGTGGCTCGGCTACGATCAGGTCGTCTCGTTGATTCGCGGCGCGGGCAAGGAACCGGCCGAGCGCGACTCGCTGTACCGCACGGTCCGCACCTTCGAGGATTGGGTGCCCGCTGAGCCCGGGGTCAGACCGCAGGGCCCCGAGGGGCCGACGTTCCGGATCTCCCATCGCTCTCAGGCTCGCGCCCGGGGTAAGCGCAAGCTGCCCGTGCTCTCTGCGGTGGATGGGGTCGAATGAGAGCACACCCAAGCTTCAGCCTGTGAATGAGCGCGGGAAGGGTGGAATGAGAGTCGGCCGCATCGGCTACATCAACTGCTATCCGGTCTACGGGGCGATCGACCGGGGGCTCGTGCCCCTCGCGGCCGAGCTCGTGACCGGCACGCCGTCCGAGCTCAACGACCTGCTCGCGGCGGGGGAGCTGGACGTGAGCGTGGTGAGCGCGGTCGAATACGCCCGCAATGCGCGCGACTACGTCCTGCTGCCGGACCTGGCGATCTCGTGCGACGGGCCGGTGCGCAGCGTCGCCCTGTTCTCGCGCCGTCCAGCGGAGCAGCTCGACGGAGCGACCGTGCTGCTGAGCGCGTCGTCGCGGACGTCGGTGCTTCTCCTCGAACTGTTGTGCACGGACGTCTGGCACGTAAAGCCGTGGTTTGCGCAAGTGCGGGCCGAGGCCACGGACTTAGACGGGCTCGCCGGGCTGCCGCACGATGCCGTGCTGGTGATCGGGGATCCCGCACTGCTCCTGGCCGCGCGGCACGCCTACCCGCACCGCTACGACCTGGGCGAGGAGTGGAAGCGCTGGACCGGCCTGCCGTTCGTGTTCGCGGTGTGGGCGGCCCGCCGCGCGGCCGCGCGCGACGCCGTACACGAGATCCATCGCGCCTTGCTGGCATCGCGCGACTGGGGGCTCGCGCATCTTGGCCTCCTCGCCGAGGCCGCCGCGCGCGTGTGCCACGTGCCGCGCGCGACGGCCGTCGAGTATTTCACCGGCCTCGACTATGCCCTCAGCTACAAGCATCTAGCGGGCCTGACAGACTTCTTCCGCCGGCTCGCCGCCCGCGGGCTCGTCCCCGACGGGTCGCTCCGGTTCCTGCAGGTGGCCTGAGCGTGATCGACCGCACCTCCACCCAATTCCGCGCGGCGCTGGAGCTGTACGACCGCGCCTCGTTGCTCGAGCTCGGCGCGCTTGCGGACGCGGCTCGGTGGAAGCTGCACCCGGAGAACGTCGTCACCTACATCATCGACCGGAACATCAACTACACGAACGTGTGCGTCGCGGACTGCAAGTTCTGCGCGTTCTACCGGCGCCCCAAGCACGACGAAGGCTATGTGCTCTCGTTCGAGCAAATCGGCAGGAAGATCGACGAGCTCCGGGCGCTGGGCGGGGTCCAGATCCTGATCCAGGGGGGCCACAACCCCTACATCCCGTTCCAGTGGTACCTGGACCTGATGCGCTACATCAAGCAGTATCACCCGATTCACATCCACGGCTTTTCGCCGTCGGAGATCGATTTCTTCGCGGGGCGCTTCGGGATGACGCTCGAGGAGGTGATCCGCGAGCTCGTCGCGGCGGGCCTCGACTCGGTCCCGGGCGGCGGGGGCGAGATCCTGGTGCAGGAGGTCCGTGACCGCGTTGCGAAGAAAAAGGCTGGGGCCGACCGCTGGCTCGAGGTGATGGAGACGGCGCACCGGCTGGGCCTGAAGACGTCGGTCACGATGATGTTTGGTCTGGGCGAGACGACGGCCGACCGCATCGAGCACTTGTTCCGCGTGCAGCAGGTCCAGGCGCGCACCGGCGGCTTCACGGCGTTCATCTGCTGGCCACTGCAACCGGAGCACACCGAGCTCCAGCACCTGCCGAAGACCGATGCGGTCACCTACTTACGCACTCAGGCGATTGCGCGCATCGTGCTCGACAACGTCCCCAACATCCAGGCCTCCTGGGTGACCATGGGTCCGAAGATCGGGCAGGTCGCCCTGCGCTTCGGCGCGAACGACTTCGGCTCGCTCATGATGGAAGAGAACGTCGTCTCGGCGGCGGGGACGACGTGGCGCATGACGCTGCCGGAGTTGCAGCGACTGATCGCCGACGCGGGCTACGTACCGCGGAAGCGTCGCCAGGACTACAGCGTCATCGACGAAGCCGCCTGATGCCCGACGTGCTCATTCTCGTCGGCTCCGAGAGCGACAAGCCGAGGATCGAGCCCGCCTTCGACGTGCTGGCCAAGGCGGGCGTTTCGTACGAGTTTCACGTGTCCTCCGCTCATCGTCAGCCCGATCAGACGGCCGACCTGGTCAAGTCCGCTCGCAAGAAGGGATTCAAGGTACTGATCGCAGGCGCCGGATTGTCCGCGGCGCTCCCGGGTTTCGCCGCCTCGCTCACCGACCTGCCGGTAATCGGCGTGCCGTTCGCCGCCGGGCCCTTGAACGGGTTGGACGCGCTGCTCGCCACCGCGCAGCTGCCGAGCGGCGTGCCCGTCGCCACCGTCGGGATCGACAACGTGAAGAACGCAGCCCTGCTCGCGATCCGCATCCTCAAGGTCTGACGTCGTCACCTCATGCGTGTCGGCATCGGGTACGACTCGCACCGTTTCGCCGCCGGCCGCAAGCTCATCCTCGGGGGGGTCGAGATTCCGCACCCGCGCGGCCTCGCCGGCCACTCCGACGCCGACGCCGTCGCGCACGCCCTCACCGACGCCGTGCTGGGCGCCGCCGGACTTGGGGATATCGGCACCACGTTTCCTGACTCCGAGCCGCGCTGGCTGGGCGCCAACTCGCTCGAGCTGTTGCAACAGGCGTATCACATGGTCGCGGCCGCGGGCCACCGGTTGGTCCAGGCCGACATCACGGTCATCGTCGAGCAGCCGAAGATCGCGCCGCACGTAGCGCAGATGCGCGAGCGGCTCGCTGCCGCCTTGTCCGTTGCTGCGAATGCCATTTCCGTGAAGGGGAAGACGAACGAAGGAATGGGGTGGATCGGGCGTGGGGAAGGGGTGGCGGTGATCGCGGTGGCGGTGCTGGAGTGACCGACCTCCTCCACTACTTCGAATCCCTCCCCCCAGCTCTCCTCTACGCGCTGATCGCCGTCTGCGCCGCTCTCGAGAATGTATTTCCCCCGGTTCCGGCCGACACCGTCGTCGCCCTCGGCGCGTTCCTGGCGGGGCGGGGGATGCTCGACGCCTGGGGCGTGTTCGGGCTCACCTGGAGCGCTAACGTGAGCGCCGGGGCGGCTGTCTACCTGCTGGGACGTTGGTTCGGGCGGCCGTTCTTCCGCGGCCCACTCGGGCAACGCCTCCTCTCCGAGCACACGATCGCTCAGATCGAGCAGCAATACCACCGGCACGGCACCTACGGGATCTTCCTGAGCCGGCTGCTGCCTGTGTGGCGTGGCGTGGTGATGCCGTTCGCCGGAATCGCCGGCGTCCCGCCGGTGCGGGCACTCGTCCCGCTGGCGCTCGCATCGGCGCTGTGGTACGGGCTCCTCACGTACCTCGTTGCCGTGCTGGGCACGAACCTCGATGTGGTCCTGCGGGCGGTCGCGCGGGTGAACACCGTGCTGGCCGTCGTCGCGCTCGCCGCGGTGGTGACCCTCGGGCTGTGGATTTGGCGCCGCCTGAGGCGTTAGAAGCCCGGG
>DASPXE010000100.1:0-26458 GCA_035637455.1 Gemmatimonadales bacterium | reverse complement strand
TGGACGTGAAAGGGAAGCCGGTCTCCCTGCCACGCGGAGAGCTGCAGCTCTCGCCGACGCCGGCGCAGCGCTGGACCGTCGTGCCGGCGCCCAAGAACGCGCCGCGCTTCCCCGCAACCTGGGGCGCGCAGTACGCCGTGTGTCCGAATTGCCGGGACCGCGCGCGCCTCGAAGGCCAGGCGCCGAGCATGCGGTGCCACCGCTGCAACGGATTGTTCGAGATCGCCTGGAACGAGCCTTACCTCGCTAGCGCGTAAGACCCGAGTAATACCGCCGTCCGCTATCTGGCGGGGGCGCTCCCAGTGACCGCGCTGACGTCGAATGCGGTGCTGGTCGCGCCCGTCGCCCCCGGCGCCGTCGCGCTCAGCGTGTAACCCGTCCCGGCTTTGTCAATGCTCAGATCCCCGAACAGCGCGACGCCGTTGACCGGCGCCACGGACGTCGTGCCGGAGAGCCTCCCGCCGACCGGATTGGTGCCGATCGCAACAGTTACACTGGCGGTGAAGCTGCTGTCCACATTGCCCAGCGTGTCTTGTACCTGCACCTGGACCGCCGGGGTGATCACGTTGCCCGCCGTGACGTTGCTCGGCTGGACCCTGAAGACCAGCAGGGCGCTCGCCGTGCTGCCGGTCGTGCCGATGGCAATGCCGCGGGTGATCGGCTCGGTGGCCGGGAAGCAGCCGGCCGCGGCGACGGTGACGAGCGCAATGCCGAGAGGCGCGAGCTTCATACCTCTGTAGACGCGTAGCCTGCCAAGAATGTTTAGGTCTTCGCGCCGCGGTAGAAAGTCCGGTACGCCGCGAGCGCCCGAGCGACCCCTTTGTCTACTTCCGCCGCGATGTACTCGGCGAGATTGCCAGCGCGGCTGGCGATTGCGGCCGCCCCGTGCGGCACGTCGCCGGGCTTCAGCTCGCGATACTGGCTGGCGAGGCCCGCAGCCATCGCCTCGAGTACCCAGGGCTTCATCTCGACGGTCGCCTTCGTGACGATCACCCCCCGTACCGTCCCCTGCGACGTGAATCCGACGGCCACCTCGATGGGCCCGTGCGGCGTGTCGACGCGCACGAACTCGAGGGCGCCGACGACGGTCGATCCCGTCTTGCCGGTGTACAGGGTCAGCACGCCATCTTCCGGACTCCAGTCCACCTCCTGGTGCAACCGATGCGCGTCGGTCTGGCTGAGGTGCACCTCACGCGCGAAATAAGCGTCGGCTCCGGGCAGCAGCGCCTGCACCGCATCGGGACGCTTCACCAGCACCACCGCCGGGGTGATATGCAGCGCCGCCGCGAGCGGCGCGAGCATCAGCAGTCTCATCGCTCAACTCCTCTCCGGTGAAAACCACATCTGCTTTACGGCCAGCGCCGCGACGATCGCGTAGCCCGCAGCCATGGCCCATCCGCCGATGAGCGTCACGATTGCGAACTGCGGCGAGACGAACTTGGTGAGCCACAGGCCGGCGAAGTCGAGCCACGGTGCGGCAAATAGCAGGGTAATGAGGCCGAGCGCCCACACTCGCTCGAGCGACAGCCCCACCACCACGAGCGACAGGGCGGCCGCGATCACCCCGTACATCGGGACATGCACGTGGCTGTCCTGAATCAGCAGGTTGGTATCGACCGCGTGGGTCTCGGGCCGCGCGAACTCCGCCATGGACATCGGGTGCTCCACAATCATCGTGGTGTCGGGCGGCATCGGCATCCACATCTCGGGACCGGCGTAGGTGGCCGCTACGCGCTGCGGCGTGAAGCCCGCGTACAGCGCGACCATCAACGCGCCGAACAGGTAGGAAAGACCGAACGTGGCGAGCAAGCAGGTCACGAGCCACTTGATGCTCGCGTCCGCGCGTCGCAGGTCGTACAACATGGAGTCCCCCTCTGCCTAGAAGACGTACACGAGCTCGAGGACGCCGGCCGTATTTGAGCCCTGCAGCGCACCGGTCGCGTCGGTGAAGAACGGCTGGGACGACCAGTCGGCGCGGACGGCAGCCCGCAGCGCGACCTGCGGCAGGTGAAACCGCGTGTGCTCGATGTTGCTGAAGACCCCTTCGCGGGCACTACTGAAGTACCACATCGGGCCCACGGTCACCGATCGTAAGATCTGCGGCGTTCCCGTGAGCAGGCCGTCGGTATCCTCCATCTGATCGTAGCGCGCAGTGACGCCGAGGCGGCGCGTCGCGCGCAGGAAGGCCGTGGCGGCGACCCCGCGCCACGTGACGTCACCGCCCGCCCCATCGCGCTCGCGGCCGAGGTTCAGCTCGGCGCCGAAAATCACGGGCCCGCGGTCGATGGTGATGTCGCCCGACAGCAGCGAGCGCTGCCGTGCATCGGTGGAGTCGTGCTCAGGCCCGTACACACCCGTCACGCCCACCGTCACCCAGGGAATCGCAATGACCTGGGCGCGCGCCAGGGCGGTCTTGCCGCGATTGTTATCCACCGTCACATCCCACCCGTTCGCGGCGACCGCCCACAGGTCGAGCCGCGACGACGCGGTGTAGTGCACCTGCACCCCGGTGAGCTTGGCAGGCCGCGCGTAGGCGAAGTTGAAGGAATTGGTGGCGACGAGATTGAGTGGCTCGTCGTCGCGTTCGAAGCCGATGGGAGCGTCGAACCGGCCGAACGCCAGCGTCCACTGGTTCGCCCGCTGCGGCGTCCAGCTCACCAGGAGGTTGTCAATCTCGGTGGAGGCCGCGCCGTCTGCGAGGGCGGTCGTCAACTGCGCGAACAGGTAGGCGTCGCCCGCAGGCTTGAAGAGGCTCAGGCCGATCTTGCCCGCGGTGAAACTGTTGGTGCGGGAGACGCGATCGTAGTCCGCCCGGCCTACGGCAAAACCGGTGACGGCTACGGGCGGCGCTTCCTCGAATGTGACTGCCCGCTCCTGCGCCGCCGCCCCGAACGCGACGCCGCAAAGCAGAACGCTGCACAGCGCGCTGCGCATCAGACTCCTCCTGCGAAATTGTGAGAGGCTACGAAGTCAGATCAGACCAGCGCGTTCGGAGGAGGCGGTTCGGGAGCGAAAGACGGGGAAGGGGGAAGGGGGAAAGGGACAGCGGGCGACGAGGTTCGCAGCGCGATCGCCACCACGGGCCCTACAGGGAGCTGCGCCGGCAGCGCTGGCGAGACCGCCAGCTCCGCGCCGCCGGTCATCTCACCACAGAAGCACGGGCCGTCGGTCGGCGCGCCCGCATGGCCGGCGTGCGCCTGGTGAGCCAGGTGGTGCCGACAAGCGATGAGGGCGTCCACCGTCGCGCCCCCTGGACCGCCGGCGAGCCAGCACGCGGCGGCGAGGGCGTAGACGGTGAACGCGGCGGCGCGTCGCATAATTGTGAAGTCTAGGGGCGCTCGTTCGGCTGGCGCAACCCCGTCTAGGCCGTGTAGACTGCACCCTTCATGTCGCCTGGCCTCAGCCCGGATTCGCCCGAGCCGAGCCCGGCGCTGCGCGGGGGGGGGAGCGCCGGGAATGGGCGATCGCATCGACTTCCGGGACGGCCGCTGGGTGGTGCCCGACCGGCCGGTGATCCCGTATATCGAGGGCGACGGCACGGGCCCCGACATCTGGCGCGCTTCGCAGCGCGTGTTCGACGCCGTGCTCGCAAAAGTCTCCGGCGGGAAGCGCAGCGTCGAGTGGCTGGAGGTGCTCGCGGGGGAGAAGGCGTTCAAGCAGACCGGGAACTGGCTGCCCGAGGAGACGCTCGAAACCATCCGCCGCCACCGCGTCGCCATCAAGGGGCCGCTCACGACCCCAGTGGGGGGTGGGATTCGCTCGCTCAACGTCGCCCTGCGCCAGCTGCTCGACCTGTACGCCTGCATCCGCCCGGTGCGCTATTTCGCCGGCGTCCCGAGCCCGATGCGAGAGCCCGAGAAGCTCGACGTCGTGATCTATCGCGAGAACACCGAAGACGTCTACACCGGCGTCGAGTACGCGGCGGGGAGCCCGGAGGCGAGCCGGCTGCTCGCGTTCCTGCGCGACCAATTCGGCGCCAAGATCCGCGACGGCAGCGCGCTGGGCATCAAGCCGATGTCCCAGTTCGGCACGCAGCGCCTCGTCGCCAAGGCGATCGAGTATGCCATCAAGACGCGCCGCCCCTCGGTCACGCTGGTGCATAAGGGCAACATCATGAAGTTCACGGAGGGCGCCTTCCGGGAATGGGGGTACGAAGTCGCGCGGGAGAAGTTCGGCGGCAACACGATCCCCGAGACGGAGGCGGGAAAGGGGAAAGGGAACACGGGGAAGGTGGTGATCAAGGACCGCATCGCCGATTCGATGTTCCAACAGGTGCTGCTGCGCCCCGAGGAGTATGCGGTGATCGCCACGCCCAATCTGAACGGCGACTACCTCTCCGACGCCTGTGTCGCCCAAATCGGCGGACTCGGCATGGCGCCCGGCGGCAACGTGGGCGACGGGTACGCGGTGTTCGAGGCGACGCACGGCACGGCCCCGAAGTACGCCGGCCTCGACAAGGTGAACCCGGGGGCGGTGATCCTCTCGGGAGCCATGATGTTCGAGGAGCTGGGGTGGACCGACGCGGCGGAGGCGATCACCCGGGGGCTCTCGGGCGCGATCACGGCGCGGCGCGTCACGTACGACTTGGCGCGCCAGATGCCGGGCGCCAGCGAGGTCTCGACCTCAAGGTTCGCCGAGTGCATTATCGAGCATGTCTGAGATGACGAGCACGCTCCTCACTGTGCCCCTCGCCCAAGTCGAGACTCCGCTGCTCGCGGTGGCGCTCGCGCAGGGCGCCGCGCTCCCGCCATCCCTCGCCGAGCTGGAACGGTCCGCCGGCGGTGTGCTCGCCCGCGCCATCACGAGCGGGGATTTCAAAGGCAAGCGCGACGAAGCGATGCTGCTCTATCCGAGCGGCGGCAAGGCCCAGCGCATCCTGCTGGTCGGCGTGGGCAAGAGCGGCGAGGTGACGCGCTCGAGCATCCGGCGCGCGGCCGGTGTGGCGGCGAAGCGCGCGCGGTCGCTCGGAGTGACGCAGTTGGCGTTCGCGATCGCGCCCGAGGCACGCAACGGCGTCGCCCCGAGGGACCTGGGCCAAGTGATAGTGGAGGGCGCGGGGCAGGGCGCGTGGGCCTTCACCGAGCTCAAGGCGGCCCCCGAAGACCCGAAGCCGGAGGTGGAGACGGTCGCCGTCGTGAGCGACGCGAAGGAAGCCACGGAGGTCGCGGCGGGCCAGAAGATCGGGGAGGGCGTCGCGGCAGGGCACCAACTCGCCCGCTACCTGCAGATGCTGCCCGGCAACGTGTGCACGCCCAGCTATCTCGCCGACCGCGCGAAGCAGCTGGCCGCTGCCTATGGCTTCGGCCTCACGGTGCTCGATCGGGCGGCTATCCAAAAGGAAGGGATGGGCGCCCTGCTCGCCGTGGCCCAGGGCACCCAGCAGGAGCCGCGCTTCATCGCGCTCGAGTACCGGGGGGGAGAGGGAGACACGGCGCCCGTGGCGCTCGTCGGCAAAGGGGTCACGTTCGACTCGGGCGGAATCTCGATCAAGCCGGCGCAGAACATGGAAGACATGAAGTTCGACATGTCCGGCGCGGCCGCGGTGCTCGGCACGTTCGAGGTGCTCGGCCGGCTGAAGCCCAAGCTCAACGTGACGGGCGTGATCCCGTCCACCGAAAACCTGCCGTCGGGCACGGCGGTGAAGCCCGGCGACGTCGTCAAGAGCCACTTCGGCAAGACGATCGAAATCATCAACACCGATGCCGAAGGCCGGCTCATCCTGTGCGACGCGCTATCGTACGTGCGGAAATTCAAGCCCGCCGCCGTGCTCGATGCCGCGACCCTCACCGGCGCGGTCGTGGTAGCGCTGGGCCACGTCGCGATCGGCGTGATGGGCAACGACGAGGTCCTGATCGGCGAGGTGCGGGACGCCGGCGAGCGCGCGGGCGAGCGCTGCTGGCCGCTGCCACTGTGGGACGACTACCGCGAGCTGCTCAAGTCCGACATCGCCGACGTGAAGAATTCCGGCGGGCGGGGGGCCGGCACGATCGCCGGTGGCTGGTTCCTGCGCGAGTTCGTCAACGGGTTTCCCTGGGTGCACCTCGACATCGCGGGCACGGCGTACACCGACGGCGAGCCGCCCCACCAGACGAAGGGCCCCACGGCCATCGGGGTCCGGCTCTTCACCGAATTCCTCCTGAAGCGCGCGGCCGCGTGACCCGCGGCCTCCTCCACGCGGCCGCGCTGCTCGCGCTCGCCGGAGGAGCCGCCGCCCAAGTCGACACGACGGCGCGCGACACCACCGCGCGGCGCGACACGACGGCACGGCGTGACACGACCGCCCGGCCCGACACCGCCCCGGCGTATCTCCCGGTGTTCGCGGCGCCGCGGCCCGAGGGGCCGTTGCCGCGGGGGGCGCGCTACTCGTTCACCACCGACTCGTTCGCCCTGTCGAACGTGCAGACGCTGTCCGATCTCCTCGCCCACATCCCCGGCGTGTATGTCGCGCGCGGCGGCATCTATGGGCAAGCGGAAATCGTGTTGTACGGCGGCCGCGGCCCGGCCGGCCTCGAAGTCTTCTGGGACGGCGTGCCCTACCTGCCGCTCGGGCGCGATTCGGTCTATCTCGATCCCGCCCGCATCTCGCTCGCGCCGCTCGAGCGGGTGGACGTGGTGGTGCTCCCCGCGACGCTGCGGGTCTATCTCGTGACGGCGCGCCAGCGGTCGACCGCGACGGCGTCCCAGGTGAGGATCGCGACGGGGCAGGTGAGCACGGCGAATTACCGCGGCGCCTACGAGCGGCGCTGGCGCTCGGGGCTCGGCCTTTCGCTCGTCGCCGACTACAACAACAACGACGGCATCGTCGGCAGCTCGAGCACCGCGTTCAACAGCGTGGACCTCTGGCTCAAGGCCGAGTACCTCCCGAGCCCGCGGGTCGGGATCTCCTATCAGATCGCCAGCTCGAGCTGGAAACGGAGCCCGTCCGACGTGGCGGGCCTCACCGATCATTTCGACCAGAAGCGCCGCGACGGGATGTTGCGGCTGTTCCTCGCCGCGCGCGACGACGGGCTGGGACCACGGCTCGAGCTCACATTCGCCACCACGACTGCCGCCGGGGACACGGCCGTGCCGGGGCGCTCACTGTCCCAGGGAGCCCTTGCGCTGGGCACTGCCTGGGGGCACGGGGCTCTGCACGTGGCGATCCGCTCCCAGGACGCAGACCGACCGTGGCAGGTCGAAGGGTCCGCCGGGTGGCGTCCGATCCGGCCGCTCACGCTCGCCGCCGACGCTCGCCACGCCCGCTACGGCGGCTCGCGCGACGGGGAGCGGCTGCATCTCGCGGCCGGCCTGGCGTTGCCGTTCGGGCTCTCGGCGCACGGCGACGTCGTCTGGGCCAACGACCTCCAGGCCCCCGCGCTCGCCTCCGACACCGTGCAGCGCACCAGGGACGTCTCGGGCGCGCTGCGCTGGGATCTGCACCGCGCCTCTATCGAGGTGGGGCTGGCACGGCGCGACTCGTTCGCGCCGGTCGGGCACCCCGTGGGGCTCAAGCCACTCGGCGGCCTCGGCCCGACCCAAGCGACGCGCTATCTCACCGTGCACGGCGCCCTCGAGCTGCTGCCCGGCCTCCACGTCTCGGGCTGGTACTTCGATCCCTACGTCAGCGGCGGCAACGACTTCGAGCCGCCGTACCACGCGCGCGTCTCGGCCACCTTCTACTCCAAGTTCTGGCGCGTCTACCGGAGCGGGATCTTCGCGCTGCGAGGCGAGATTGCCATGGAGTCGTGGAGCCGGGGCACCGCAGGCCTAGACACGGCCGGCAACGTTCTCATGCTTCCGGGAGCGACGTTCATGGAGACGAACATCGAAGTCCAGATCGCCGGCGTCACCATCTTCTGGCTGCAGCGCAACATGAACGGGATGCGGGCGAGCTACGTGCCCGGCCTCGACTATCCGCGGCGCTTCCAGTTCTACGGGGTGCGCTGGCTGTTCACCAACTAGGGCTGCGAGGCTCCGTGAGTTCACACACTGAAGTGTGCGCTCGGCACGGCACTGCCCTTAAGGGCAGTGTAGGCCGAGCACACGCTTCAGCGTGTGAACTCGGCTGCGCGAGTTGACCTAAGTTGTTCCGCTAGCTAAGCTTAATGTCTGTGCCGCGAAGCATGACGGGGTTCGGTTCCGCCGACGGGAAGGTGCTCGGCGGGCGGCTGCGGGTCGAGATCCGCACCGTGAACCATCGCTATTACAATCCGCAGTTCAAGCTGCCGTTCGAGTTGGCCGGAATCGAGGGCCAGCTGCGCGAGCGGTTACGGCTGCTGCTCGACCGCGGTCATGTCGCGGTGTCGGCGCGCTGGGTCGAAGCGCCGCCGTCGGATGGCGCGGTCGCAGTAGACATCGGGCGGGCCCGCCAGGTAGTGGCGGCCGCGACGGAGCTCAAGAAGAAGCTCAAGCTCAAGGGCGAGGTCGACCTCGCCTTCGTGGCACGACAGCCGGAGGTGCTGACCGTACAGAGCGACGGCACCGCGACGGCCGCCTGGAACGAGGTAGAGCCGATCGTGGAGCAGGCGGCGGGCGAGGTACTCGCGATGCGGGCGCGCGAAGGGCGCGCGCTGGTGTCGGAGCTCGCCGCGCGGCTCGACGCTCTGGCAGCGGGCGCGAGCGCGATCGCGCAGCGGGCGCCGGCGCGGCTGGAGGCGGAGCTGGCGCGCCTCAAGAAGGCGGTGGTGGAGCTCGCCGCCGGTGTGCCGGTGGACGAGCAGCGGCTGGCGGTGGAAATCGCACTCATGGCGGACCGGGTGGACATCACGGAAGAGCTGGTGCGCCTGCGGACGCATCTCGCCGCATGCCGCGAGACGCTCGCCGGGGAGGGCGGGGTCGGCAAGCAGCTCGGCTTCCTCGCGCAGGAGCTGTTGCGCGAGGTGAACACCATCGGCTCGAAGGCGAACGATGCGGCGATCACCCAGTCGGTGATCGCGATGAAAGGCGAGCTCGAGAAGTTCCGGGAGCAGCTCGAGAACCTGGAGTGACCCCGCGGGTCGTCGTCTTGTCGGCTCCGTCCGGGGGCGGCAAGACGACGATTGCCAAGGCACTCCTGGCCCGGCGACCCGACATCGGCTATTCGGTCTCGGCGACGACGCGCCCGCCACGGCCGGGTGAGCAGAACGGCGTCGCTTACCATTTCTTGAGTCGGGATGAATTCGCCCGTCGCCGGGACGCGGGCGAGTTCGTGGAGTGGGCCGAGTACGCGGGAGAGTGGTACGGCACGCTGCAGAGCGAGGTCGACCGCGTGCTGCGATCGGGGCGGCACGTGCTGCTCGACATCGATGTGCAGGGCGCGGCCCATGTGCAGCAGCGTTATCCCCCGCCGCAGTCGATCGGCATCTTCATCCTGCCGCCGAGCGCGGCGGCTTGGGGACGGCGGTTGGTGGGCCGCGGCACGGAATCGCCCGCGTCGCTCGCGCGGCGCCTGGAGCAGGCGGTGGCGGAGATCCGGCAGTCGTTGGATTGGCGCCACATCGTCATCAACGACGATCTGAATGGCGCGGTGGGCGAGGTAGGGCGAATCGTCGACGAGGACGGCGCGAGGCCGCACCGACCTCGGCCGGAACAGGTGAGCAGGCTCGTGGAAGCGTTGGTGCAGGAGGCAGACCGCCTCCGGCACGGTGCCAAAGGAGACTAGAGATGCAGATCGTCACCCCCAGTGAAGTCGCCACGCAAACCCAGAACAAATACCTCGGCGTGCTCGTTGCGGCGAAATTCGCGCGCTTCGTGAACGATTTCCCGCGCGACCGCTCGGTGGACCTGGAGCAGAAGCTCACCACCCGCGCGCTGGACGAGCTGGTACGGGCGCGGCTCAAATACCGGCTGGTCCGGCGGCGGCGTCAGGAGGTCTGATGTCGTTCGCCGGTCGGCACGTCGTCCTGGGCGTGTCGGGCGGGATCGCGTGTTACAAGAGCTGCACGCTCGCCCGGCGGCTGACCGAGGACGGGGCCGTGGTGGACGTGGTGCTGACGCCGTCCGCGGCCGAGTTCGTGCGACCCGTCACCTTCGAGGCGCTGACCGGGCGCCCGGTCCTGACCTCCCTGTGGGAGCGGGACCGGGCGCTCGCACACATCGGGCTCGCGAAACAACCCGACCTCGCGATCCTCGCCCCCGCGACGGCGCACGTGCTCGCCCGCGCTGCGATGGGCATGGCGGACGACCTGCTGACGTCGCTGCTGCTCGCGCGCAGCGGCGCGGTGCTCGCCGCGCCCGCCATGAACGACGCGATGTACGCCCACCCCGCCACGCGCGCCAACCTGAAGACACTCGCGGCACGCGGCTGGCAGTTCATCGGTCCCGAGATCGGGCCGCTGGCGGAGGGCCCGAGTGACCGGCCCGGCCGGATGAGCGAGCCCGAAACCATCCTCGCCGCCGCGGCGCGGCTGCTCGTGACCGGCGTCGGGGGGAGACTCGCGGGGAAGACAGTCGTCGTCACGGCGGGCCCGACGCGGGAGCATCTCGATCCGGTGCGCGTCCTCACCAACCCCTCCAGCGGCCGGATGGGCTATGCCCTCGCGGCGGCGGCGTACGCGCGGGGCGCCGAGGTATTGCTCGTGACCGGCCCCACCGAGCTGCCGCTGCCGCTCGGCGTCACCGCGCATCGCGTCGAAACCACCGCCGAGATGCAACGCGCCGTCCAGGCGCTCGTGAAGAAGGCGCACGTCCTCATCATGGCGGCCGCGCCGGCCGACTACCGCCCCGCGACCAGCGCGGCGACCAAGCGGCCCCGGCGCAACGGCATGCTCACGCTCGAGCTCGAGGCGACGCCCGACATCCTGGCGACGCTCGAGCATCCGCGGCCGGGGGTGGTCGTGGGGTTCGCCCTCGAGACCGGAGGCGACGGCGTTGCGAAGGCCCGCCAAAAGCTGCAAGATAAGGTCCTCGATTTCGTTATCCTGAACGACGCGCTCGAGCCCGGCGCGGGGTTCGAAGTAGCCACGAATCGCGTCACGATCATCGGGAAAGCGGGAGCAGCGATCGAGCTCCCGCTCCTCTCGAAGCGCGACGTGGCGGAAAAGATCCTCGACGCGGTGGAGCGGGCTCTGACGTGAGCGACGGGCAGGCACTGGCGCGCGAATTCCTGGAACAGCAGCGGCTGCTGGGGGGCGATGCCGTCGTCCTGCCCGACGGACCGGGAGGCAGGAGACGGGAGTCAGGAGAAGTCCGGCCGGCACCCGCCGCAACGCCTCCCGCCTCCCGTCTCCCGGTGTCCGATCTCCCTCCATCCGGGATCTCGTTCGACCCTCCCGGCGGCGATCTGTTCAGCGCCGATCCGCTGCAGCAGGCGGCCTCGCTCGACGCTGTGGCCGCGCTCGTGTCCACCTGCACCAAGTGCCGCCTGTGCGAGGCACGTCGGCACACCGTGCCCGGGGAAGGGCCGGGCGATGCGCGTCTCGTGGTCGTGGGCGAAGGCCCCGGCCGCGTGGAAGACGAGACCGGGCGACCCTTCGTCGGCCAGGCAGGCGAGCTGCTAACCAAGATCCTCGCCGCGATCGACCTGCCCCGCGAACGGGTGTTCATCTGCAACGTGGTAAAGTGCCGGCCACCCGAAAACCGCGTGCCGCAGTACGACGAGATCGCGGCCTGCCTGCCGTACCTGTTTCGTCAGATCGAGCTCGTCAAGCCGCGCGCGATTCTCGCCATGGGCGGCACCGCGGCGCAGACGCTGCTCAACACCAAACAGTCGCTGGGCGCGCTCCGCAACCAGCTCCATCGGTTCCGGGGCATCCCCGTTATCGTTACGTACCATCCGGCCGCCCTGCTCCGGAACCCCAACTGGAAGAAGCCGACCTGGGATGACGTCCGCATCGCCCGCCGTCTCCTCGACTGAGCGCGACTTCGCCGGCCGCCAGGCTCCGTGGAGCAACGAAGCGGAGCAGGCGGTGCTCGGTGCCATGCTGCTCGATCAGGACGCGGCCCTCAAGGCCGCCGAGGTTCTCGACGACACGATGTTCTATCGCGAGGGCCACCGGCTGTTGTTCCGCTCCATGATCGCCCTCACCGAGCGTGGTGACGTAATCGACCCAGTCACGCTGCGCGACGAGCTGATGCGCCGGGGGGACCTGGACCGCGCGGGGGGGATGGAGTACCTCGGCGGGCTGATCGACGTGGTCCCGACGGCGGCGAACGTCGACTATCACGCGAAGATCGTCCGCGACAAAGCGGTGCTGCGCCGATTGATCGAGGCAGCCACGTCGATCATTCAGGACGCCTACGACGGGCGCCTGACGTCCGGCGACATGCTCGACAACGCCGAGCATCGCGTCTTTCAGGTCGCCCAGCTCAAGCGCGCCGAGGAGTTCGTGCGGCTGAAGGAGCTGATCTGGCCGACGATGGAGCGGATCGAGCAGCTCCATACGAGCCAAGGGGCGCTCACCGGCGTCGCCAGCGGCTTCACCGACCTGGATCGGCTCACCGCCGGGTTCCAGCGCGGCGATCTCGTCATCGTGGCCGCGCGCCCCTCGATGGGAAAGACGGCGCTGGCGCTCAACGTGGTCCAGCACGCGGCGATCGAGCACAATGTCTCTGTGGCCATCTTCTCGCTGGAAATGTCCAAGGAGCAGCTCGTCCAGCGGCTGCTATGCTCGGAGGGTCTGGTCGATGCGCAGCGGCTGCGCCGGGGCCAGCTGCGCGACGACGACTACCCCAAGCTCGCCCGCGCGGCCGGCCTGCTGGGCACCGCGCCGATCTGGATCGACGACTCCGCCATGCTCAGCCCGCTCGCCATGCGCTCCAAGGCGCGCCGGCTCAAGGCGGAGCACGACATCGGCATGGTCGTCGTCGACTACCTGCAGATGATGCAGGGGCCCACGGACTCGGAGAGCCGCCAGCAGGAGATCTCTTTCATTTCGCGCTCGCTCAAGGCGCTCGCCAAGGAGTTGGACGTCCCCGTGCTCGCCCTGTCGCAGCTGTCGCGCGCGCCGGAGCAACGCGGCGGCGAGCACCGGCGGCCCCAGCTCTCGGACCTGCGGGAATCCGGTGCGATCGAGCAGGACGCCGACGTCGTCTGCTTCATCTATCGCCAGGAGTTCTACGACGGCCCGGTCGACCCCAAGACGAACGAGAGCATCGAGGGCTTGGCCGACCTGATCGTGGGCAAGCAGCGCAACGGCCCCACCGGGACGGTGCGCCTCGTCTTCAAGAAGGAGTACACCCGGTTCGACAACTACACGCCGCGCGAGGCGCCCTCCGAGGCCGGCCGTGGCTAAGGGGGGGACGCGCTCGGTGTTCCGCTGCACCGACTGCGGTGCGGAACAGCCGAAGTGGGGCGGCCGCTGTGAGGCGTGCGGGGCTTGGAATACGCTCGTCGAAGAGCCGGTCAGTCGGACGGTCGGACGGTCGGACAGAAAACACGCGGTTGTGTCCGGCAGTCCGCCCGTCCGCCTCTCCGACGTGGGAGCGGGAGGGTTCGAGCGGTTGCAGACCGGCCTCCGGGAGTTCGACTTCGTGCTGGGTGGCGGAATTGTCCCGGGGTCGGTGGTCCTGGTGGGGGGCGAGCCCGGGATCGGCAAGTCGACGCTGCTGCTGCAGTGCGCGGCCCGGCTCGAGCAGACCGGAATTGCCACGCTCTACGTGTCGGGTGAGGAGTCTCCCGACCAGGTGCGGCTCCGGGCCGACCGCCTCACCGTGGACGCTGGGGCGGTGCATGTGCTCGGCGAGACCCGGCTGGAGGCGATGCTGCACCACGCGCGGGCGCTCGGCAGCCGCGTCGTGTTCGTCGACTCGATCCAGACCACGTACACCGAGGAGCTCGAAGGGGCGCCGGGGAACGTGGGCCAGGTGCGCGAGTCCGCCGCCCGGCTCATGCGATTCGCCAAGGAAGCGGGGCCGGCGGTGCTGCTGGTCGGCCACGTGACGAAAGGGGGCGGCATTGCCGGCCCCAAGACGCTCGAGCACATCGTGGACACGGTGCTCTACTTCGAGGGCGAGAGCACGCTCGATCACCGGATCCTGCGGGCGGTGAAGAACCGCTTCGGGTCGGTGGACGAGATCGGCGTGTTCGCGATGACGGGCGCGGGGCTCGAGCCCGTGGCGGACCCCGCCGCCGCCTTCCTCGCCGGCCGGGCGACGGGCGTCTCGGGCTCCGCGGTGACCGCGCTGATGGAGGGAACGCGGCCGGTGCTCGTCGAGATCCAGGCGCTCGCGTCCCGGGCGGGGTTCGGCACGCCGCAGCGTGTCGCCACGGGGCTCGACCACCGCCGTCTCGCCGTCCTGCTGGCGGTGCTGGAGCGCCGCGGCGGGCTGCCGTTCGCCGAGCTGGACGTGTTCGTCAACGTGACGGGCGGCGTACGCTTGCTCGAGCCGTCGAGCGATCTGGCGGTGACGGCGGCGCTGGTGTCCAGCGTGCGTGACCGGCCGCTTCCCGCCGATGCCCTGTTCCTGGGCGAGGTCGGGCTGGGCGGGGAGGTCCGACCGGTCGCGGGCGTGGAGCGGCGGCTCGGAGAAGCGACCCGCCAGGGGTTCCGGCGTGTCTTCCTGTCGGCGCGCTCGCTGGTGAGCGTCCCCGGGTTGGACGTCGTCGGCGTGGACGGGATCGATGAGCTCGCCCGCCGCGTCGCCGCCTGACGTCGGAGTCGTGGTCGTGGCCGCGGGCGCTGGGGTCCGCGCGGGGCCGGGAGAGCCGAAGCAGTTCCGCCCGATCCACGGCGTGCCGATGCTGCTGCGGGCGCTGCGGCCCTTCACGTCGCACCCCGCCGTGGGACAGGTGGTCGTGGCGGTGCCCGCGGGCTTCGCGGAGCGGCCGCCGGAGTGGTTGGGGAAGCTGCTCGGGGAGCGCCTGCGCCTGGTGCCGGGGGGCGCGGCACGGGCCCAGTCGGTGCGGGCGGGGTTGCGGGTGCTGCCGCCGGTCGTGAGCGTCGTGCTGGTACACGACGGCGCCCGGCCGTTCGTGAGCCGGGAGACGATCGACAACGTCATCACCCGGGCGCGCGCGGGCGTGGGCGCGGTCGCCGCCGTGCCGCTCACCGACACCATCAAGGAAGTCGACGAGCGGGATCGGATCACGAGGACCGTCGCGCGCGAGCGTCTCTGGCGCGCGCACACGCCGCAAGGCTTTCCGCGCGCGATGCTCGATCAGGCCTACGCCCGGCTGCGCACAGACGACCCCGTGCCGACCGACGACGCGGAGCTGTGCGAGCGCGCCGGGTTTGCGGTAGACGTGATCCCCGACACGCCGCACAATCTCAAGGTCACGACGGCGGATGACTTCCGGGTCGCCGAGGCGCTCGCGCGTGAGCTGCGGTGAAGCCGATCCCGTTTCGCACGGCCGCGGACGTCGAGGCCGCGCTGGAGCGAACGATCGCGCATCTGCGCTCCGGCGGATTGCTCGCCTACCCGACGGAGACGGTGTACGGGGTGGGCTCGCGACCGCGCGCGCCGGAGGTGGAAGCGCTGCGGCGGCTCAAGGGACGGCGCCCGGACAAGCCCTTCCTGCTGCTCGTGAGTCACCGGGAGATGGCCGAGGCGCACGGCCTCGCGTTCAACGCCGCGGCGAGCGCGCTGGCACGGGCGTTCTGGCCCGGACCGCTCTCGCTGGTGCTGCCGGGAGGGGGCGGCCGGCTGCCCGACCAGCTGCGTGGGCCCGAGGGCGGGATCGCCGTGCGCTGGACGTCGCACCGCGGGATGGCGAGGCTGGTGCAGGCCCTGGGGGAACCGGTAACGTCCACGTCGGCGAATCTGCCGGGGCAGCCACCCGCGCCCGGCGCCGAAGCGATCGCGCGCGATTTTGGGGCCGCCGTGGCGGCGGGGACGCTGCTGGTGCTGGACGGGGGAGTGCTCGGGAACTCACCTCCCTCGACCGTGGTTGACTGCACCCAGCCGGAGGCCCGACTGGTGCGCGAAGGCGCGCTGACGCTCGCGGAGCTGCGGCGCGCGGTGGGACGATTGGCGCCGTGATGGAGCAGACGAAAACGAAACGCATCCTCCTGGTCTGCACCGGGAACATCTGCCGCAGCCCGCTCGCGGCGGCGCTGTTGGACCGCGCCCTCGCCCAGCGCGGCATCGACGGCATCGAGGTGGCGTCCGCCGGGACGGGAGCGTGGGACGGCGCGCCCGTGTCCGAGGGCGCCTATCTCGTGGGTCTGGAGCGGGGTCTCGACCTCTCGGCGCACCGCGCGCGTCTCCTCACCCGGGAGCTCGTCGAGGACGCGGATCTCATCCTCACCATGGCGCGCCACCACCGGGCGCGGGTGGACGAGCTCGGCGGGGAGAGCCACGTGTTCGTGCTCGGGGAGTACGCGGGACGCGAGGGCGACGAGGCCGAAGTGAGCGACCCGTTCGGAGGCGACCTCGAGGTGTACCGCGACACGTGCGCCGAGCTCGAAGCCCTGCTCGACACCGCCGTGGAGCGGATCGTGAAAGAGTTCGCGAGCGGTGGAAATCAGCGCTAGCACGCGGCTGCTCGCCGTGCTCGGCGACCCGGTCACGCACTCCCTCTCCCCCGTCATGTACAACGCGGCGATGCGCGCGCTCGGCCTCGACGCCGTGTACGTGGCGCTCCACACGCCCGCGGGGGCGCTCCCGTCCGTCCTGGCCGCGCTCGCGGCGGTCGGCGCGGCGGGGAATGTCACCCTCCCGCACAAGGAAGCAGCGGAACGATGCGTCGCGCGGAAAACGGATCTGTGCGCGCGCGTCGGGGCGTGTAATACGTTCTGGGCCGAGCACGGCGAGCTGGTGGGCGACAACACGGACGTGGCGGGCGTGCTCGCGTGCCTCAAGCGACTCGGGGTCGACGGCGCCAGCCGCTGGCTGCTCGTCGGCACTGGGGGAACCGCGCGTGCGGTCGCCGTCGCGGCGGCCGAGCTGCGGGCCGAGGTGCACGTGCTGTCGCGCGACGCGGCGCGCGCCCAGCGCTTCGCGGACTGGGCGCGCGGCCAGGGTGCGCGAGCGCACCCCGCCCGCGGCGCACTGGAGCCCGAGGTGGCGATCAACGCCACGCCGCTCGGCCTGAAGGAGACCGATCCGTTGCCACTCGACCCTGCGCGCGCCCAGCGACTCGGCGCGGCGCTCGACCTGGTGTACTCCCCCCGGGGAACCCGGTGGGTCCGCGCCCTGCGCGCCGCGGGCATTCCCGCGGACGACGGGCGTGAGATGCTGGTGCAGCAGGGCGTCGCGGCGTTCGCTCGCTTCTTTCCCGATCAGCCCGCTCCCGTCGAAGTCATGCGAGCGGCGGTGCACCACGCGTTGCGTGCGTGAGGCGATCGAGCAGCTGCTGCTGCCGGCGGAATGCGCGCTCTGCCATACCTTGCTGTCCTTCGCCCGCTCCCGCCGGATCGTGTGCGACGTGTGTCGCCACCGCTGGCGGGCCGTCCGGCCGCCGTGGTGCGACCGCTGCGGTCAGCCCGAGCCGCGCTTCGGCCCGTGCCGGTTGTGCGCCGCCTGGCCCGCGGCCCTGCGCGCGGTTCGCTCGGCGGTCTGGCTGGAGGGCGGGGCCCGGGACGCGGTGCACGCGCTCAAGTACCGGGGCCTGGCGCGGATTGCGGACGACCTCGCCGACGTGGCCGCGGGGATCGCTTTGCCCGGCCGCGACACCGCCGGCCTCGTACCGATCCCGCTCGGCCGGCAACGCCTGCGCGAGCGCGGCTATAACCAAAGCGAGCGTCTGGCGCGGGCCCTGGCTCGACGCTGGCAGCGGCCGGTCGTGAATCTGCTGGCGCGGGTGCGGGAAACGGCGACCCAGACGGCGTTGACACCAGACGCGCGGCTGGCGAATGTGGCGGGGGCGTTTCAAGTGCGGAATGGGGAGTGCGGAGTGCGGAGTGAACGCGCGCCGGCAAACTCCGCACTCCACATTCCGCACTCCGCATTCGTTCTTGTGGACGACGTTTTCACCACCGGCGCGACGCTGGCCGAGGCAGCTCGAGCCTTGGAGCAAGCCGGCGTCCGCAGCGTGCTGGCTGTGACGTTCGGCCGGGCGATCCTTCCGGATTTCACCTGAGGAGCAGCGATGGCGGTTCGTGTGGGTATCAACGGGTTCGGCCGGATCGGGCGCAATGTGCTGCGCGCCGCGGTCCTGATGAAGCAGTCGGCGCTCGAGTTCGTCGCGGTGAATGACATCACCGATACGAAGACGCTCGCCCACCTGCTCAAGTACGATTCGGTCCACGGTCGGTTCGGGGGCACGGTGGAGGCGCGGGGCGACGCGATCGTGGTGAACGGCACGCCGATCAAGGTCTCGGCCATCAAGGAACCCGATAAGCTGCCCTGGAAGGACTTGGGCGTCGAGCTCGTGCTGGAGAGCACGGGCCGATTCACCGACCGCGACGCCGCCGCCAAGCACGTTACCGCCGGCGCCAAGAAAGTCGTGATCTCCGCGCCCGCCAAAGGGGAGGACATCACGATCGTGATGGGGGTGAACCACCGCAAGTACGACCCCGCGAAGCACCACGTCATTTCGAACGCCTCTTGCACGACGAACTGTCTCGTCCCCGTGGTGAAAGTCGTCATGGACCACTGGGGCTTTCGGCACGGCTATATGGTGACGGTGCACAGCTACACCAACGACCAGCAGATTCTCGACCTCCCCCACAAGGACCTGCGGCGTGCCCGCGCGGCGGCGCTGAACGTCATTCCCACCACCACCGGCGCCGCCAAGGCCACGGGCCTCGTGATCCCGGAAGTGAAGGGGAAGATCGACGGCATCGCCCTGCGGGTGCCGACACCCGACGTCTCCTTCGTGGACCTGACGGTCGAGGTGGAGAAGGCCGCGACCGTCGAGCAGGTGAACGCGGCGTTCAAGGAGGCTGCATCGTCGAGCCTCAAGGGGATTCTCGATGTGAGCGACGAGCCGCTCGTTTCGAGTGACTACATCGGCAGTCTGTACTCAAGCGTCGTGGACGCCATGTCCACGAACGTGATCGACGGCACGCTGGTCCATGTGTCCTCGTGGTACGACAACGAGATGGGCTACTCAGCGCGTTGCGTCGACCTGCTCGCCTACATCGCCGGCAAGTGAGCAAGCGCAGCCTGCGGGACCTGCCCCCCCAGGCCCTGGACGGCAAGCGCGCGCTGGTCCGCGTGGATTTCAATGTGCCGCTGAAGGATGGCCGGGTCGCGGACGAGACCCGCATCAAGGCCGCGCTTCCCACCATCGAGTACCTGCGCGACACGGGCGCCCGCGTCGTGCTACTCTCTCATCTGGGCCGCCCCAAAGGCCCCGATCCCCAGCTCTCGCTGCGCCAAATCACACGGGATCTCGAGCGGCTGCTCGGCACGCCGGTCGAGTTCATCCCCGACCCTGCGACCGGCGCCGCCGTGACGCGGCGACTCCCGCGGGGCGGCGTAGCGCTGGTCGAGAACACCCGCTTTTGGCCGGGAGAAGAAGCCAACGATCCCAAGCTCGCCGAGACGTTCGCGACGCTGGGAGACTTCTACGTGAACGACGCGTTCGGGTCCGCGCACCGTGCCCACGCCTCCACCGAGGCGGTCGCGCATCTGCTCAAGCCCGCGGTCGCGGGCTTTCTGATGGAGCGGGAGCTCCGCTACCTGGGCGACGCACTCGACAAACCGCGCCGACCATTCGTGGCGGTGCTGGGCGGCGCCAAGATCTCAGGGAAAATCGACGTGATCCAGGCGCTCTTGCCGCGCGTGGACGAGATCCTCGTCGGCGGCGCGATGGCGAGCACGTTTTTTCTCGCGATCGGCTTCGGCGTGGGCGGCTCGCTCGTGGAGCGCGATAAGGAAGACATCGCCAAGACCGTGATGGCCCAAGCCGGCGCGAAGCTCATTCTCCCACGCGGCGCGGTCGTCGCCCCGAGCCTCGAGCGCGCCGCCGAGCGGCGCGAGGTGACGAGCGACCGCATTCCGGCCAACTACGTCGTGTTCGACATCGACCAGACCACCCGGCTCGACTTCCGAGCCAGGATCGTCCAGGCCAAGACCATCTTCTGGAACGGGCCCATGGGCGTGTTCGAGACGCCGCCGTTCGACGCGGGGACTCGCGCCATCGCCGAGGCCATGGTCGAGGCCGGGAAGCGCGGCGCCGTCACCGTGGTGGGCGGCGGGGATTCGGCCGCCGCCGTCGCCGGGTTCGAGGACAAGCTCACGCACGTCTCCACCGGCGGGGGCGCGGCGCTCGAGTTTCTGGAAGGCAAGCCGTTACCGGGAGTGGTGGCGCTCGAGGACGGGTGACCCGAGCGCTGCTGTTCGCCGCCAACTGGAAGATGCACCTCGGACCCGACGAGGCGCGTACCTACCTCAAGACGTTCCGCGCGCGCTACCATCCCCGCGAGCACTGTGAGGTGTGGTTCTTTCCGCCCGCCGTGTCGCTGGAAGCGGCGGCCCAGGCGGCACGCGAGCGAGCTGACCTCGTGATCGGCGCACAGGATATCCACTGGGAGCCGAAGGGAGCCCTCACCGGCGCGGTGTCCGGCCCACTGGTCGCTCAGGCAGGGGCGAAGGCGACCCTGGTCGGCCACTCGGAGCGTCGCCACATCTTTGGCGAGACCGACGACGACACCCGCAAGAAGGTCGCCGCGGCACTGGGGGCGGGCCTCGCCCCCGTCCTGTGCGTCGGCGAGACGCTCGCCGAGCGCGAGGGAGGACAGACGCTGGCCGTCGTGACCCGGCAGCTGGCGGGCGCGCTCCACGGCCTGGAGGGCGGCAAACTCGCCCACATCACGATCGCATACGAGCCGGTGTGGGCGATCGGCACCGGCAGAAACGCCACTCCCCAGGATGCGGCCCGGGTACACCGCGAGATTCGCGCGTGGCTCGCCGCTCGCGGTGTCGGGGGAAGAGCGCGCGTGCTGTACGGCGGCAGCGTGAGTCTCAAGAACATCACCGAGCTGCTCGCCGAGCCGGAGCTCGACGGCGTGCTCGTGGGTGGCGCATCGCTCGATCCCGCGACCTGGGCCGAGCTTGTGCACAGCGGCGTGCCTTAGGTATTATCCGCCGGCGCATGTACGGCTTCCTGGTCGGCGTCCTCATCCTCGACTCGCTGGTGCTGGCGACGGCCATCCTGCTGCAAGCGGGGCAGGGCGGCGGGCTGGCGTCGCTCGGTGGGGGCGCGGGCACGGAGCAGTTCATGGGCGGCCGACAGGCGACCACGCTGCTCACGAGACTGACGTGGTGGTCAGCGGGTATGTTCCTCTTCTTGTCGCTCGTACTCGCCATCATGTCCGCGCAGACCAGCGCGCCGCGCTCGGTGATCGATACGACCGGTCCGCAGCCGGCTCCGGTGCAGCCGGCGCCGCTACCCCTGCAGCCGGCGCCGCAGCAGGCGGCGCCGCAGCAGGCGCCGCCTCCCAAGACGCCCCCATCCTCCGGCCAGAGACCGCCCGATCGCTGAGCGTCCTGCCTACGTGCTCCTCGAGGACGGAGCCTGGTTCCCGGGAACCGCGCCCATCCCTTTCGAGCCGACGTACGCCGAAGTCGTCTTCACCACGAACCTGTCCGGCTACCAGGAGGTCTTCACCGATCCTTCGTATCTCGGCCAGATCGTGGTGATGACGGCCCCGATGATCGGCAATTACGGCATCAACCCCGACGACATCGAATCCGACCGGCCCCGCGTGGCGGGCGTGGTGGTACGCGAGCTGTCGCTCAAGCCGTCGAACTGGCGCTCGACAGGGGCGCTGGCCGACTGGCTGGCAGAGGCCCGTGTGCCGATCGTCGCAGACATCGACACGCGCCAGCTCACACGCCACATTCGCTCGAAAGGCGCGATGCGCGGCGTCGTCGCGCCAGGCGAGCAGCCGACCGACCAGGTGCGCACCGCGCTGGCTGCGAGTCCCTCGATGGATGGCCTCGATCTCGCCACGCAAGCGACCGTCGCGCGGCAATACAGCGAAGGGTCGCCCGATGCCCGGCGCCACATCGTCGCCTACGACTACGGCATGAAACGCAACATCGTGCGGTTGTTCGTGCAGCACGGCTGCCGCGTGACGGTCGTGCCGGCCGAAACCTCCGCGGCGCAGGTGCGAGACCTCAAGCCCGACGGTCTGTTTCTTTCGAACGGCCCCGGCGACCCGGCCGCCGTGACATACGCAATCCAGACGCTGCGTGAGCTGGCCGACGGCACGCTGCCGATTTTCGGGATTTGTCTCGGACACCAGTTACTCGGCCTGGCACTGGGCGGCGAGACGGTGAAGCTTCCCTACGGACACAGGGGGGGCAACCATCCAGTGCGGGATCTCGAAACAGGACAAGTACTTATCACGTCGCAGAACCACGGCTTCGCGGTGCGCGGCGACACCGACGGCGTTCCCGGTGCGAACGCGCTTCAGGTCACCCACCTTAACCTCAATGACGGTACGGTCGAAGGGGTGAAGCATCGGGAATACCCAATCTTTGCCGTGCAGTATCATCCGGAGGCGTCACCCGGTCCGCACGACGCACAAGGGCACTTCCAGCAGTTCCTCCAAGCTCTTGACACACAATAGGTAAGCCCGTATGTTGGCCCCTCGTCTTGACTGCCCTTGGGCCCTTCAAGGGGGACGGATGACGAAGGCCGACCTGGTCGAGAAGGTCACCGCACAAATCGCACGCACCGCCGGTCCCCTCATTTCCAAAAAGGACTGCGCGCGCGTCGTTGACTCTTTTCTCGACGCGGTGAAAGCCGCGCTGGCCGAACAGCATAACATTGAGATACG
Organism: Gemmatimonadales bacterium; assembly: GCA_035637455.1. Lineage (GTDB taxonomy): Bacteria > Gemmatimonadota > Gemmatimonadetes > Gemmatimonadales > GWC2-71-9 > 20CM-4-69-16. The sequence goes on along the minus strand of DASPXE010000100.1, from coordinate 3,887 downwards.
CGGGTTTGGGACGTTCAAGATCCGGCAGCGCAAGACCCGCATGGCTCGCAACCCGCGCACCGGCGATCCCGTGGAAGTCGCCGCGCGTCCCGTCCCTGTGTTCAAGCCCAGCAAAGAGTTGCGAGCGTTGGTGGCGGAGGCGAGCGAAAAGGTCACGCCCTGACGAGTGGCACACCCGCGCGTTTGGCGGCCTGGACTAACCGTCTGGGCCGCTTTGTTTTGCACGGGGTACTGACGGTCACACCACTCCTGGAGCGCACCGGTGCGTCAGCTGTTCGCGTTGCTCATCGCCGTCCCATTGTCGGCGCAAACCGTCAGGTACGAAGTCTCGGTCCCGGCGCCCGCGGCCAGACTGTTCCACGTGACAACGGAGTTCCCCACGCGCGGGCGCGACACGCTCTATCTGTCGCTGCCGGCGTGGAGTCCGGGCGCGTATGAAATCCAGAACTACGCGCGCTATGTGCGCCACTTCGGCGCGAAGAGTCCGGCGGGCCAGCCGCTGTTCTGGGACCGCTTCGACAAGGACACGTGGCGGGTCACGACCGCGAAAAGCGATCGCGTGACCGTGGAATTCGACTACCTCGCCGACACCATCGATCTCTCGCTGGCGCGCATCACCGGCGACTTTGGACAGTTCCTCGGAACGAACCTGTTCCTCTACGAGGAAGGCCAGCTGCAGCGCCCCGCGGAGGTCCGGTTCAGTCTTCCGGCGGGCTGGCAGGTGACGACCGCGCTCAAGGGATCGGGATCGGGTCCGTACACGGCGCCGGATTATCACGAGCTGGTGGATGCGGAGACGTTCGTCGGCAAGTACAGCCTCGATTCGCTGCAGGTCGACGGCAAGTGGATCCGCATCGCCGTATGGCCCGCGGACGCCTACACGGCGGCCGTCGCGCGCAACATGCGCGCCGACCTGGAGAAGCTCGCGAAAACCGAGAACGGGACCATGGGGGGACCGCCGTACGATAATTACACGGTGTTCTTCAACGTCATTCGCGAGCCGGTCAACTTCGGTGGCGGCCTGGAGCATAGCGCGGCACAGTTCGACATCATGCCCCAGGGTGCGTTCGCCGACGCGGCCGGCAACTTCGGCGACTTCATGGTGCCGCTCATGTCCCACGAGTACTTCCACCTGTGGAACGTGAAGCGGATCCGCCCCGTCGAGATGTGGCCGTACGACTACCACGGCGAGCAGTATACGCCGCTGCTGTGGTGGTCCGAAGGCGTGACCGACTACTACGCCGACCTGGCCAACGTGCGCTCCGGGTTGTGGACGCCCGAACAGTTCTTGAACAACGTGGCGTCGGACATGCAGCAGGTCGAGTCGGCCCCGGAGCCGTGGAGCGAGGAGGACGGCAGCGTCGCGACGTGGATCAACGAGGTCTTCGTGAACAGCTCCCAGCTGTATTATCCCAAAGGGGCGCTCACCGGGATGCTGCTCGACCTGTCGATTCGCGACGCCACCGACAACAAGAGCGGCCTGGACGATGTAACGCGGGCGTTGTACGCCCGGTTTTATCAGAAGCACAAGGGGTTCACGACCGCCGATCTGCTGGCGCTGCTGCGGGAGTTCGGGATGCCGGATGTCGATGGCTTCTACCAGCGCTACGTCAACGGCCGCGAGCCGTTGCCGTACGAAGCCGTGTTCTCGAAGGCCGGAGTCGCGGTGACGCGAAAAACCGCATCGGTCCCCTTTCTCGGCGTGAACGCCCAGCCGAACGAGCAGGGGAAGCTGGTGGTGCAGGGAGTCGTCCCCGGGAGCTCCGCCGAGGCCGCCGGGCTGCAGGCGGGGGACGAACTGGTGAAGGTAGGCGAGGTCGAGACCCGTCCCGATGACGACTGGGCGTCGAAGTTCCGGCAGCGGTACCGCGGCCAGGCGGGCGCGCCGCTCACCATCACCGCGCAGCGCGGCGGCCAGACCGTGACGCTGAACACCCAAGTGCGGGAGCGCAGCACCACCGCGTTCAGCGTGACACCGGCGTCCGGTGCGAGCGCAAAGCAAGCGAAGCTCTGGCGCGGACTCACCACCGGTTCCACGGGAGGGTGACGCGCGCTATCTTCCCAGCGGTTATGCGGCTCACCTCGCCGTCTGGACCGTCCGGGACGATTCGCGTCCGCTTCTTCGCCCGCTACGCGGAGCTCGTGGGGCGCACGGAAGCCGCAGTAGCGGTGCCGCTCCCCGCCACGGTCGGCGACGTGGTGCGTCGCGTGCGGGACCAGCTGCCCGGCGCCCGCGACATCCCGGAGCGCCCCCTCGCGGCCGTGAACCTGCGGCACGTGAAGCTGGACGCCAGCGTGCGCGACGGCGACGAGGTGGCGCTGTTGCCGCCGATTGCGGGAGGATGAGCGTGCAGCCCACCAGTGGCCATCGGCTGTGTTCCCAGGCTCAAGCCTGGGCTCGGCACGGCACTGTCCTTAAGGACGGTGATTCGCCGAGCACACCCTTCAGGGTGTGAATACTGGGGTCGGGACAGTGTACCTCACTCGGAATCCCATCGCTCTCGCGCAGCTGCTCGCCGAAGCGTCGTCCCCGGCGTGCGGCGGCACGTGCGTCTTTCTCGGCACGGTCCGCAGCGGCCCCGAGGAGCGCGGCGTGACGGCGATCGAGTACTCCGCCTACGAGGAGATGGTCGAGGGGGAGCTCGGTCGTATCGTCGCGGAGGTCGGGGAGCGCTGGTCCGGAGCCCGGGTCGCCCTGCGCCATCGTCTGGGCGTGATCGCCGCGGGCGAAGCGAGCATCGTGATCGTCGCGGCGGCGCCGCACCGTGCCCAGGCGTTCGAAGCATGCCGGTATGTGATCGAAGAGGTGAAGCGCCGCGTGCCGGTGTGGAAGAAGGAGCTGCGGGCGGATGGAACCGAGGTGTGGGTGGATCCCTCCGGCCGTCCCACGACCCGGCCAGCCCATGTCTGATCCCGTCGTACGCGACACGTTCGGCCGGCCGCTGTCGAGCCTGCGCCTCTCGGTCACGGACCGCTGCAATATGCGGTGCCGCTACTGCATGCCCGAAGACGATTACGTCTGGCTGCCGCGCGAATCGATTCTCACGTTCGAGGAAACGGCGCGCCTGGTGGGGGTGTTCGCCCGGCTGGGTGTGCACAAGGTCCGGCTCACGGGCGGGGAGCCACTGCTGCGACATGACCTGCCGAAGCTGGTTGAGATGATCGCACGCGACGCACGAATCACGGACCTCGCGATGACGACGAACGGACTGCTACTCGCGAAGCACGCCGCAGCGCTGCACCAGGCGGGCCTCCAGCGCCTGACGGTCAGCCTCGATACGTTGCACCCCGAGCGCATGCTTGCGTTTGCGAAGAGCGAGCGGCACGGGGACGTGCTCGCAGGAATCGCGGCGGCACGCGCCGCGGGCTACGACCGTATCAAGCTCAACAGCGTCGTCATCCGACGCTTCAACGACGACGAGCTCGCCGACTTGATCGAGTTCGGCCGAGCGAACGGTGCCGAAGTCCGATTCATCGAGTATATGGACGTCGGAGGTGCGACCCGGTGGTCGATGGAGCAGGTCGTGTCGCAGCGGGAGATGCTCGAGCTGCTGCACCGCCGCTACGGGCCGATCGCGCCGGTCCCCGGCGACCCCGCGTCGCCCGCGCCGGCGGAGCGGTTCCGGCTGCGCGACGGCACCACATTCGGCATCATCGCCTCGACCACGGCGCCGTTCTGCCGCACCTGCGACCGCAGCCGGGTCACCGCGGACGGCACGTGGTTCCTATGCCTGTACGCTTCCCGGGGGATCGATCTGCGCGACCCCCTACGAGGGGGCGCCAGCGACGCGGAGCTCGCCGACATCGTCCGGCGCGCGTGGGAGGGCCGCAGCGATCGCGGCGCGGAGGAGCGGCTCGAGGTGGCGAACCGCGGGGCGCTCTACCGC
>DASPXE010000099.1:0-1720 GCA_035637455.1 Gemmatimonadales bacterium | reverse complement strand
GACCGTCCTCCTCACGCTGTGGCTCGAGGAGAATGGATGAGCAAGCGGGGTGTTGTGCTCTGACGGAGCGCGGCCTGTCGTCGAACGGCCTTGCGCAGGCGGGCGAGTAGCCCCCAGCTTAGGCGCGATCCGTTAGGCTGCCGCGACACACTCTGGCTATGACCGCAACCGACGAGCTCCAGGTCAGGAGGGAGGAGAGAGCGCACCTCGTGCCCCCGCCTCGGTGGCCTCCCACCGCCTTGGGCGCGGGAGTATTCCCGCTACCACCGCCACGAGGGCAGCCGCCACGGACGCCTCGGCGCGTCTACCGAGTCGTCGCCTTTGAGCTGTGGTCGCGACGAGCGGCGGCCTAACCAGCGCTTGACGCTAGCGGCTGCCTCTCCATCTCCCGATTGAAACGCATTCTCGTAATCGGCACCGGTGGAGCTGGGAAGACCACCGTCGCTCGATGGCTGGCCGAGCGCACTGGACTCCCTCTCATCCACCTCGATGCTCTCTACTGGCGAGCTGGGTGGCAACCGACACCGGCGGAGGAGTGGCGCGGAAAGGTCCGACAGCTTGCCAGTCGCGCCGCGTGGATCATCGATGGCAACTATGGCGGCACGCTGGACCTGCGTCTCGAAGCCTGTGACACCGTTGTGTTTCTCGATCTCCCCCGCATCCTGTGTCTCTGGCGCGTGCTCAAGCGCCAAGTGCGCCACTTCCGCCAGGCCCGCCCCGAGCTTCCGCCCAGCTGTCGGGAGCGCTTGAGCTGGGCGTTTCTCATGTGGATTTGGACCTATCCCTCACGCCGCCGCGGCGACGTTCTGAGGCGGCTGGCGGCCGTCGCCCAGCGAAAGCGCGTGGTCATTCTCCACTCATCGGCGGCGATCGACACGTTTCTGGCTACCGTGCCTGACGCCGCCGCCCGACAAACGCTTGCAGCCGACGGACGGTGATCGCGCTCAGGGAAGCGGAGTGTTGTGCGCTGGCGCGCACGAACTATCGTTCAACGACACGGTGCTCAGCGGACGGGTCGCCTGCAGCTTCAGCAAATGATCCGCCAGGCAGCGACCAACCTATGATGACAAGGAGATTCACATGCCCGAGAGCGTCTACAAAATCATCGAGTTGGTCGGGACCAGCACACAGTCCTGGGAGCAAGCGGCTGCGGCGGCCGTCAAGCGAGCCGCGCAGACACTGCGCGACCTGCGCGTGGCCGAGATCTCGCAACTCGACATGCAGCTGAAGGACGGCAAGGTCGAGAGCTATCGTGCGAAGGTCAAGGTTTCCTTCAAGTACGAAGGCGAGTAATCATCCGTTAGGCCGAGCGTGAGCTATGAGAAAAGGCAAGAAGCCTGACACCAAGAAGCCCGACACGAAGCGGCACCCGGGCAAGGATAAGGATTCGGGAAGCGAAGCGGAGTTCGAGCGCCAGACGCAAGAGAAAGGTGAGCTCGTCCCTCCGGCGCGCCGGCCGCCTACCGCCGTCGGGGCAGGGACGCCGCCACGTCCGCCCCGCCCTTCGCGCCCGTCCCCATCCGCCCCGGAACCGCATCGTCGGCCGGCCCTGTTCCGCGCGCTCCAGGCGGTTCGGGCCGCCCTTGGAGCCCTGCTGGACGCGGCAGATGCTGCTGCCGATGCCGTGACCAAACGTGCACAACCTCCAGCATGAGTGCGCCGCCGGCCTAACAAGCGCTATGGAGCGAATCGGATGAACGAGTCGAGGAACCGCGCCGCA
>DASPXE010000098.1:0-85922 GCA_035637455.1 Gemmatimonadales bacterium | reverse complement strand
CTCTACGAGATCATGCTCGCCTCGATCAGCGACGAGACGCACTTCATCCACAACTACGCCACGGAACCGATCGTCAAGTCGATCATCACCTCGAGCGACCGGGGCGCCCTCGATGACGACAGATTCAATCACTTCGACTGGTCGGATAACTTCTCCCGCATCAGGCAGACGAACATCTTCCTCGACAAGATCGATGGGACCACATTCGACCAGGCATGGAAACAGCGGATGAAGGGAGAAGTGTATTTCCTGCGTGCGTACTTCTACCACAACCTGATGCGGATGTACGGCGGCGTGCCGCTCATTACGAAGGTCTACGGTCTGAACGAGGACTATCAAGTTGCGCGCAACAGCTTCAAGGAGACGGTCGACTTCATCGTCGCCAATGCCGACTCGGCGGCCAAGCTGCTGCCGCGGTCGTACACGGGAGCCGACGTCGGCCGGGCGACGAAAGGGGCTGCGCTCGCGCTCAAGGCGCGCGTGCTGCTCTATGCGGCGAGCGATCTCTATAACGCGAACCCGAACGGCCGGCCCGAAGCCGGTTACACCACGCCGCAGGATCGCACCGCGCTCTGGAGAGCTGCGAAGAACGCGGCCCAGGCGGTGATGGACCTCGGGATCTATAGTCTCTTCCGCCCGACGCCCGCGACCGCGCAGGAGGCGGCGCAGAACTACGCCGACCTGTTCCTGCAGAAGACCAGCGGCGAGGCGATCATGAGCCGTTTCTTCCTGACCACCCGGAACGACGGCGCCTATCCCGGTCGTGACAACGGCCCGAACGGCTATCACACCTGGGGCGGGAACACCCCGATCCAGAACCTGATCGACGACTATCGGATGGCCGACGGCTCGAAGTTCGATTGGAATAACCCGGCGCAGGCCGCGGCGCCGTACGCGAACCGCGATCCCCGCTTCTACGGGTCGATCCTGTACGACGGCGCGCCCTGGAGACAGCGCCCCGACGACGTCAAGAAGCTCGACTCGATTGGCGTCATCCAGACCTTCCGTCAGCTCAAGGTCGACACGGCTGTGGTGGCTGGCCTCGACACCCGGGACAGTCCGGTCGAGAACTGGAACGGCGCCTACTCCGGCTACTACATGCGGAAGTTCATCGATCCCTCAGTCAACGCTCAGTTCATCAGGCAGGAAGTGCCGTGGATCTTCTTCCGGTACGCGGAGATCCTGCTGAACTACGCCGAAGCGTCGATCGAGCTCAACGAGCTGGGGGACGCGGTCAACGTCTTGAACCAGATCCGGCGCCGCGCCGGGATGCCGCTCTTCTCCGCCGGACTGGACCAGGCCACCCTGCGGGACGAGTACCGCAACGAGCGACGGGTCGAGATGGCGTTCGAAGAGCAGCGTTTCTTCGACGTGCGCCGCTGGATGACCGCGCCCGCGGTGTTGAGCAAGGTCGCGGGCGGCATCAACATCTTCCTCGACGGGACCAGTCGTACCGACCGGACGACCTGGAAGAACTACCGGTACGTGACCGACACCGTCCAGACGCGGGCGTGGGACGACAAGATGTACTTCATGCCGATTCGCCTGGATGAGCTGAACCGCAACGGCTTGCTCAAGCAGAACCCGGGATACTAGGGGCCGGGGTCCAAGGGGCCGGGGGCCGGGGAGTTGACCATGACGATCGCGGGACGTATCGGGCTCGTGCTGCTCGCCGGGTGCGGGCGGGCGGCGTCGTCGCCGCCGCCCAGCGCCACCCCGGGCACCGGCGCGGTCGTCACCGTGGTCCCGGGCGAAACCGATGCGCGTGTGAGTCGCGTGGAAGAGCTGCTCCGTGGCGTGCCGGGGCTCGAGGTGACGGCCCTGTCGAATGGATCCTACCAGATCCGCATCCGGGGCCAGCGCAGCATCCGGGGCAACCCCGGCGACGACGACCCGCTGATCGTGATCGACGGCGTGCCGAGCTCGGCCGGCGCTGCCGCGCTCGCCGATATCGCGCCCACCGACGTCGCTCGGATCGAGGTGTTGAAGGATGCCGGCGCCACGAGCCAGTACGGCTCGCGCGGTGCCAACGGGGTGATCGTCATTACCACGAAACGGGCTCGTTAGGAGGGATCAGCATGCTATCTCGCGTGATGCGGTTGCTGGCGGGGACCTCGCTCGTCCTCGCTGTTCCGGTGGCGGCGCAGCGGGCCGGCACCATCGAAGTCGGCGGGTTCGCACGCTACGTCGACTTCGACAATACGCTCCCGATGGGCGACGACATGGATATCGGGGGGCGCGTGGGCGTGTACCTGGAGCCCGCGCTCGTCCTCGAGCTCGACGTCGCGCGCTCATCCCAGAGCTCGATCACCTACACGCCGCTGCACTTGCGGGCCGTGTACATCGGGGCCGTGAGCCGGCGCCTCGATGCCCTGGTGGGCGGCGGGTACGTGCGGAACTGGTACGGCGCGCCCTATGCGGCCGCCGACCAGGGCCTCTCGGTACTGTTGGGGCTCCGCTATCACCTGCGGAGCCAGGTGTGGCTGCGCCTCGGCGCCGACCTGGACGTCATGTTCCACACGGCGGACAATACCCTCTTCACCTTCTACAACGGGAACTGGGGCATTCATTTCGGTCCCAGCGTGCGGCTCAATCGCTGATCGCCGCGCGGCTGACCCCGGGGCGATGCCCCGGGGTTTCCCGCTCCATGGTCACGCGCTCCGCCAGCTGCGCACCAGTGCGGTCTGCCCGGGCATCGCCACCGGCGCCACGGGCATGGGCCCGAACTTCACGTCCGCCGGCACGAGGTCCTGCTCGGCGCTCAAGAGCTCGTCCCACGTGATCTCCTTCCCGGTGTAGGCGGCCTCCCGTCCCATGATCGCGCTGAGCGTAGTCTCGGCCACCTGCCGGCCCTCGTTCAGTGGCTTGCCCGCGCGGATGCTCGCGATCAGGTCAGCGTGCTCCTGCACGTAGGGGTTGGTCCTGGGGCTCTGCGAATCCCAGCTCCACGGCGTCGCGCCCGCGATGACGGAGTGCGCGTCCGATGTGCCGCGCGTGCCGACGATCCGCTCGGCGACGTGCGACGCCGTGCCGTCGATCTGGCGGCACATGGAGAGCACGTGCACGCCGTTCGGGTACTCGAAGTCGATCGCGAAGTGATCATAGATGTGCCCGTACGCGGGATCGGTGCGCCATTGCCGCCCGCCCACCCCGACCGCCTTCACCGGATGCGCGCCGAGCGCCCAGTTTGCCACATCGATGTTGTGGATGTGCTGCTCCACGATGTGGTCGCCTGACAGCCACGTGAAGTAAAGCCAGTTCCGGATCTGCCACTCGACGTCGGACCAGTCGGGCTGCCGCGGCTTCATCCACAGACCGCCCTGGTTCCAGTAGACCTGGGCCGCGACGATGTCGCCGATGGCGCCGTCGTGGATGCGCTGTATCGCCGCCCGGTAACCGGCGTCGTGGCGGCGCTGCGTTCCGGCCACGATCGCTAGCCCCTGTTTCGCAGCGAGCTCGGACGACACCAGCACGGAGCGCACGCCTACCGGGTCCACGGCCACGGGCTTCTCCATGAAGACGTGCTTGCCCGACTCGATCGCCGCGGCGAGGTGTCGCGCGCGGAACGCTGGCGGCGTCGCGAGCAGCACGACGTCCACTTTGCTCGCGATCACCTTCTGGTAGGCATCGAACCCCGCGAACGCATGGGCGTCGTCCACTCGGATCTTTGCTTTGAGTCCCCCGGTTGTGTCCTCGGTGGCCATGCGGGCCAGACTCGCCCGGCACTCCGTGACGCGGTCCGGGAACAGGTCACCGATGGCCACGAGCTCGACGCGCTCCGACGACGTGAGACAGTCTTTCGCCGCGCCGGTGCCGCGCCCGCCGCAGCCGATCAGACCGATCCGCAGCGTGTCGGCGCGCCCGAGCAACGCCGGGGCGCCGGGGAGCGCGAGGGCGGCGCTCGCGACGGCGGTAACGTGGACGAACTCACGACGGCTGAAGTCTTTGGCAGGTTTGCGGCTCCGACTCATGGCTCGTAGCTCCTCTCGGTTCAGGGTTCGCGGACGATGCGGAAGCCGACGAATGGCGCATCCGCGAGCCACCAGCGGCTCTTGGGAAATTGGGGATCGGTCTCGTTCCAGGCGGGCGTCTGCCGGGCTCGGGCGTTCGGTCCCACCTGCTCCGGCGGATCGACCCACGAGCCGCCGCGGACGACGCCTCCTCCCCCGCCCTCCGTGCCCGTGACCCACTCGCCGACATTGCCCAGCATGTCGTGGAGGCCGATGGCATCGGCGGCCTTGGCGGCCACGGGGTGGGCCTTGGCGGCGGCGTTGCCGGCGTGCCAGCCGAGCGCGTCGCGACGCTCAGGAATCAGGGCGGAGTCCCCCCCGAGCCCGAGTAGCACCGCGCGCGTCCACTCGGCGTCGGTCGGCAGGCGATAGCGTTTGCCGGTTTTGGTCGAGAGCCACGCGCAGTAAGCTTGCGCCGCGAAGTACGTCATGGCGAGCGCCGGGTAGCCATGGTGGCCGAAGCCGCGGTCGGGGGCGCCGTAGGGGCGACTGGGCCGGGCGGTCGCGTCGACGCCGGAGCCCCGCTCCTGGGGCGTGAGATCGAGCCGGAACGCCCACACGTCGTACTCGTCCCACGTGACCTCGGTCCTGCCGATCGCGAACGCGCCGACCGCCACGCTGCGCGGACCGCGCGATGTCGGCACGGTGACCAGTCCGGCGGGGACGGGGACGGTCTCGAAGCGGACCAGCGTCCCGGGGATCGAGTCGCGATACGGAGGGGGCGGGGGCGCGTTCTGGGCGAGCAGCAGCAACGATATCTTGCCTGCCATGTGCATGCGGATGCGGCTCCTCGTCACAGTCGCGGTGCTGGCGGGCTCGACCGGCGACGCGCGCGCTCAGGCACTACGCCGCGAATTCGCCGAGCTGCACATGGGCGTCGCGGTGCGGATCGAGCTGTATGCCCCAGACGACGCGACGGCGCGTACGGCAGCGCGGGCGGCGTACGCGCGGATCGCCGAGCTCGAGGACATCATGAGCGACTACCGCCCCGAGAGCGAGATCCGTCGCCTCGCCGAGCGGCCGGGCGCCGCAGTGCCCGTGAGCGAGCCTCTGTTCGTCGTGCTGACCCGGGCGCTCGAGCTCGCCCGCCGGTCGGACGGCGCTTTCGATCCCACCGTCGGACCGTTCGTCGCGCTGTGGCGCCGGGCGCGCCGCACCGGCCGCTTGCCCAGCCGGGTCGAGCTCGACTCCGCCGCCCGGCGCGTGGGGTGGCGCAAAGTCCGTGCCGATTCCGCGACCCGCTCGATCCGGCTCGACACCGCGGGAATGAGGCTCGATCTGGGAGGCATCGCCAAGGGGTACATCCTCGACCAGGCGCTGCTGGTGCTCGGACGCCACGGGGTGACGCGGGCGCTGATCCAGGCCGGGGGCGACATCGTGGCGGGAGATCCGCCACCGGGCCGGGCCGGCTGGCGCGTGGCAGTGCCGGGAGGGGGTGAAGCGGTGCGGGCGCGGGCTGGGGCACTGGCACACGCCGCGTTATCTCGCTCCGGCGACACAGACCAGTACGTGATCGTCGCTGGGGTGCGGTATTCGCACGTCGTAGATCCGCACACCGGCGTCGGGTTGACGAGCCGCCGCCAGGCGGCGGTTGTGGCCGAGGACGGCCTCACCGCCGACGGCCTCGCGACGGCGCTTACGGTGCTCGACGACGCACGCGGAGCTGAGCTGCTGCACGCGTATCCGGGTGTGGTAGCGGAGGTGCGGAGCGTACGCTAACAGAATGCTGAAAAAGGGGGTTGGGCGTCGGAGTTCCCATCCTAGAAGGATGGGCTCGGCCAGGCACAACGTTGCAGCGTGGTGTGGTGTCGGTGTGGGCCGGCGAGCACTTCTCGGATCGTCTTGGACGTCACCGTTTGCGTTGCGTCGCGAGTGCTCCTGCCCGCGCAGCCCGCCAGCAGGCTGGCGAGCAGGAGCGTCGCGACCGAGCGAGCGGCTATGGCTTGTACACCTTGATCGTCGTGCCGTTGCTGCTGCCGTCCACGTCGTGGTTCAGCGTCCGATCGTAGATTCGGTCCGGCATCGTCACACTCACGACCGTGAAGTTCACCGAGCTGACGCTCCTCTTGAGCGACGGGAACAGCACGGTGCACGTCCCGTTACCGCCCAGGTCCCCGGTGGTGCAGGTGTTCGAGTTCTGCCCCAGCTGGCTCCAGTGTCCCACCACGGTCGCGCCGTTCAGCGGAGCGTGATTTGCGTCATGCACCGTGAGCTCGACCGTCACCGACCAGTTCGACCCGTTGCGCGACGCGAAGCCATCCAGGTCGCCGATGTGGATCACCATGCTCGGCGAGTTCACCGTCACAGTCGTGGTGCTCTGGTTATTGGACGGGACGTCGTCCGTGAGGGTGTGGCTCGCGCTGAGCGTGTGATTCCCGAACGAGCTCGCGGTCGTATTCCAGCTAAACGTGAGCGTCGTGCTCGCGCCCGCCGTGAGACCGGCCACGCTCTGTTTCCCGATCGTCACGCCGTCGGTCGCGTCCTGCAGCGTCACGTCGAACGTAGTAGGCACGTTCTGGTTGCCCACGTTCTTCGTGGTGACCACAACGTTCACCGTAGCACCCTGGGTGACGGCAGTTGGTGCGCTGACGCTCGTGATCGCGATGTCCGTCACCGGGTTGGGCGGAGGTGAGTTGCCGCCGTCCACGGTCACGCCGAACTGGTTCAGCACCAGGTCGATGCGGTTCGCGATCGTCTGCGTGGAGCTGCCTGCGAACAACAGAGCGACGGGGTTCTTCTGGTCGTTATCGGTGACGATCAAAGAGCCCGAGTCGCCGCCGCCGGAGAAGGTCCCGGGCTCGATGACGAGCTGATCCACAAACCGGGCTGCCTTGATGCAGAAGCCGAAGAACACCTCGTAGCACACCGTCACCGTGGCGTTGATCCCGGTGATCTGCCCGTGCGTCAGCTTTGTGGTGCGTCCGTACTTCTGCACGTTGAGGCCCAGAAGCGCAGCCTCGTCGTCGAACACGTGATCGCCGTTCGCGTCGCCGAAGATCGTGGCGCTGGGCGCGCCGTACCCGTCGTCCGTCGGCGTCGCGTTGCCGAGGTCGCTTGTGGTGGAGCGGGCGATGGCGGCGTCGATGGTATTGTCGCCGCCCGAGAAGTCGATCGTATTGAACGCGGCCAGCGTCCCGATTTGATCGGCCGGGGCCGTGCCGCCGTCGTACGGTCCCGGCTGCAGCGCGGCGTCTCCGATGCTGGCATCGTTCGAGTTCGCGAGCACGTGGTTATTGCTCAGCACGTAGACGTTCCCCGAGCCGTCCGCGACACGTGCCCCGATCGAGCCGGCAGTGATCGCCGGATGGCCGACCGAGAAGCCCATCGGCGCTGGACGCTGTCGTTTGGTAGGATCGCTGAACGCCACGAGCATGCCCGTCACCTGCGCGACCACGGGAATGCCTTCGAGCGCGCTCGGCAGCCCGCGCACCTCGGGACTCGCCAGCAGCACCTTCAGGCCCGGCTTGCCGTTCGGCAGCAGGCCCACGGCGGTACCGACGACGCCGGGCAGGCGCAGCAGCGCCGCGCTGTGCCGCTTGTGGACGGCGAGCACGGCGTGGATCTCCTGCAATCGATCCCCAGCGAGCTGTCGCTGAGCCGACGGCCCGGTGAACGCATCGGGTGAGCGGTCGGAGCAGCCGGTCCAGAGGCTGGCGCCCAATCCGATGACGGCGAGGACTGCGGCGCGGCGGGAAACGTGGAGGTGTAACATAGTCGCTCCCTCGTGAGGGAGAGGGGCGCGACTCTCCAGCGGACTGCGATAATGGACTACCGAGGGGGGTCCGTCAAGTCTGCCGCGACCGGTGCCGCGCCGGGACGCTTGAGCGGTTTAAGGATTGCGACACGGCCGAAAAAGTTGTGACCTGCAGCACGGAGCCCACTCCACATACCGTTGCATGCACTCGACAGCTGAAGCAGGGTAGCGCCGAGCGTTGCTTCGAGTCGCCGTAGCCGAGCGAAACGGTGCGATGTTTGCGACACTGCTCCGCGAGGCTATGAAGCGACTGCGCATTACTTCGGCTAGCTGTCTGCTCGCGGCCATGGCGGGATTGGTGGGTGCCTGCCGCATCGACAAACTGCTGCACGATCCGGGTGGCGGTCCGGGAACGCCCCTGCGGATGGCGTTCACCAGTCAGCCGGGCGACGCGCCCGCGGGCGAGCCGATCACGCCGGCTGTGCGAGTGACCGTGCAAGATTCGACCGGTCAACCGGCCACGACGTTCAACGGACCCGTGACCGTGGGGCTCGACGCGAACCCAACCAGCGCCGCCCTGTTGGGCACGGCGAGGATGAACGCGGTGAACGGTGTCGCGACGTTCACCGACTTGAGCGTCGATAAAGCCGGCAGCGGGTACACGCTGCGCGCTACCACCTCGGGCGCGACCGGCGCCACCAGCGATCGGTTCGACATCAGCGCCCCACGGCCACCGCCGCCTGCCGCCACGCACCTCGGGTTCGCCCAGCAGCCGCGGACGACCCAAGCCGGCTCGGCCATCACGCCGGCGGTGCAGGTGGCGGCGCTCGACGCTGCGGGGAACGTCGTCCCGGCCTTCACCGGGCCTGTCACGATCGCGCTCGGCGCCAACCCGGGCAGCGCCGGTCTCGCGGGAACGAAGATCGTCGATGCGGTGAACGGTGTCGCGACGTTCTCGGACCTGAGCATCGATAAGGCGGGTACCGGCTACACCCTGCGCGCCACCACGTCGGGCCTGACAGGCGCCACGAGCGATGCGTTCGACATCACCGCGCCACCGCCACCGCCGCCGCCGGCAACGCACCTCGGCTTCAGCCTCCAGCCCAGCAACACCGAGGCCGGGGCGACGATCACCCCGGCGGTCGAAGTGAGCGCCCTCGACGCCTCGGGGAATACCGTGACGAGCTTCACCGGGAACATCACTGTGGCAATCGGGGCGAACCAAGCGGGCGGAACGCTCGGCGGCACGCTGAGCGTGCCGGCCGTGAACGGTGTGGCGACCTTCTCGAACCTGAGCATCAACCTGGCCGGGAACGGCTACACCTTGACGGCCAGCGCGGCTGGGCTCACGGGAGCAACCAGTACGGGGTTCAACATCACCGCGCCGCCCCCGCCGCCCCAGGCGACGCAGCTCGTGTTCACGGTCCAGCCGAGCAAGACGGCGCCCGGCGCGACGATCACGCCGGCGGTGGAGGTGACGGCGGTGGACGACCTCGGCAACCGCGTCACGAGCTTCACCGGCTTCGTCACGGTGGCGATCGGGCACGACGGGAGCCTGCTCGGGAACGCCGTCCTGTCCGGGACCAAGATGGTGCGGGCGGTGAACGGCGTCGCGCGGTTCAGCGACTTGAGCATCGACCAGCTCGGGAACGGGTACACGCTGCAGGCCACCGCCTCGGGCCTGAGGAGCGCCGAGAGCTCTGCGTTCAACATTGCGGTGCTGTGATGCGAACGAACCGCGCCGGCTCGGGGTCGAGCCGGGGCGGCGGGTCAACCGCTCAATTGACCGTGCAACAACCATTCGTGCATCTGATCCAACCAGTCTCGTCATTTACCGCCCAGCGCCACCGCACTGTGCCCGGAATAGTCACACCCGGGTGCAGTCGCTGCGTGACGCATCGGTACGCCGCATTGTGCCACAGCCAGAACGGCCATGGCCACCGCCGAGACGTGATCTTCGCCCACCATTTGCCGTCCGCTGGCGGCGGGCACGTCGGTGCCGCTGACACACCGCACTCGGTCGCTGTGCCGTAACAGAGGTAGATCTTGTTGTTGCCGCCACTGAAGTGCAGCTTGCTCGAGTAGGAGCCATTGACCACGGCAGTCGCGACGTGCACCCACGGCTTGCCGGTCACCGGGTGAAAGTCGGTCGCTTGATTCAACTGATCCAGGACGGGGTTCGGGATGATGATGCCATGTACTACGCCCGGTTGTAGGCCGTTCGTCCCCGGAACAGCCAGTTGTTGCTCGTCATACCAGCCCTTAATGCCATATACCTGCGCGGATTGTTCTGGGGTGGCTGTGAAACCCTGAATCGGGTCGAACGCCGGGCCGGACGTCATCGCGGGCATTGGTGCAAACTGCTGGCTTCCGACCTCGCACCATGCGGTGCCGCACTGGATGCCGATGTATTGCTCGCCGTGCGCCGAATCCCAGTCCCACCGCGCGACTGGAGGGTAGGCGTCGTCATTCATCTTGGGGCTGATCGGGAGAACCTTGAGCTCGGTGCCGGCCGTCGCGGGGTTAACGAGCGGCTTGCTACAGTCTTTTTCGTCTTTTCCGATCGACACCATGTTCGCCCGCCACTGCGACTTATCGCGATACAGATACAGGCAGTTGAAGTAGGGTTTGATAGCAAGCGGCGCGTACTCGTGCGTGTCATTGCTATAGATCTCGGCGGCGGGAAACGCCCGCTTCGTGATCGTGTACGCTAGTGTGTCGAGACTGTCGACTAGCTTGTTCAACTGGAAGCTGGCGAAGATCGCGTATAGGGCGAGGTACCCCTTGTCCTTGATCAACTGCTGACAGTCGTGGAATTCGGGCACGTTTGTGATCGGGCCGGCAAGCGGGATCACGGTGATTGTCCGTGGTTGGATGACCGCCGTCCGGCCTCTTCTGACGGTGTCAACGACGTTGATCGCGAACGAATCGGAGGGGCACTCAGGACGCCCGATGGCTGGGGTAGCCGCGCCACCCGACAAGGTGGTCTCGCAGGCGATCGCGCCCGCGACGAGAGTCGCAGCCAGCACCAGGGCCTGCGCGCATTGCGGCTTCATGGCCACATCCTTCCAGTAGAGGTTCAGAGCCCGGCGCGCAGGCTCATCCGGCCAGGCGCCGCATGCGGCTGACTGCGGGCTGCAAGAACGGATCAGCATCGGACCAGAGAGCCGCGACGGCCGCCGCCCACCGCGCGGCGGCGGCGTGGTCCCCCACCCGCTCGGCGAGGTCCGCTCGCAGCGCCATCGCCCGAACCAGGGATCCAGCCCTGGCAGGCTCGGTGAAAACCTCCGGTGGGGTCGACAAGAGGGAGACAAGTGTCGGATCAAGCCACGCGATCGCCGCTCTCTCGTCACCGAGCGCTGCGAGCAGCCATGCTTCGGGATAGAGCGCATCGAGCGTCAACTGTGCCGGTGGGAGATGGCGACGCGCGGTCCGCAGCTCGACGTACAGCCGAAGGACAAAGGCCGTGTCCCCACGCAAGAACGCCGCCTGAGCGTCCAAAAGGTAGTCACCAGCGCCCGCGAGCTTGGCAATCGATTTGAACCGATAATCTGGAAACGCGAGCGTCGCTGCGCGTGCGAGCCACTGGAGTCGGGCTTGCTGGCGCCGCGGCACCGCTAGACCGTTGTCGATGGACGAATCGACCAGCTGCTCCAAAGTGCGCAGGCTGTCGGCTGGCCCACCCAGCGAAGCGAGTAGCACGAGAGGCAGGGCGGTCTGGGCTAACGGCGCGGGCACGATCCATTCGGTGGCGGCGGGCGGCTCCCGGCCGTACGCCGCCGCGAGCTGAGCATGCCCTGTGAGCGTGGCGAGCGTCGCGAGCAGGAGAGGCTCGGGTGCTTTGGGCGGTGGATAGGCCCGCAGCACGGAATCCGCCAACGCCCGCGCCGCGCGCAAGCCCGCCACGTCGGCGGGGACGGAGAACCTTACCAGCATCCAGACTTCACCGACGGCGATGCGGGCGCGCTCGCCCGGCGTAACTGCAAGCGCCGCGGCGTGCCGAAGTGTATCGAGGGCGGCCGGATCGCCAAGCATCTCGAGGGAGACGGCCAGGGCTTCTAGCGCGTCAGCACTGCGGGGGAACGCGGTCACCCAGGCCGTAGCGACCTCGTGGAACAGTTCGCGCTGGTGGCGGGTTGCCACATTCACCGCCTCGGGCACGACCTCGGGGCCGGCAGTCGCTTCGCGGGGGTAGGGGAGGAGCACCAGCGTGTCTCCCTGCCATACGGGCCGAGCCACGAAGGTCGTGGTGTCCGGCGCGAGCGCCCGGCCCAAGCGCACGTTGTTTCCGCCGGTCATCAGCAGCTGACGCACGGATTCATACGAGTCGCCGCGCAGCGACCTGTGAATCGACGGCAGCAACTGGAACGCGCGTACGTATGCTCTGATGGCCTGTTGGTAGCTGCTGCGGAACCGCCACCCCGACTGGCTCAAGTTGTCGCGTTGCACCACGTCATCCCGGCTCAAGCAGTTTCCCAGCGCGTACCACGAGGCGAAGTCGTATGGATCGAGGACCGTCAGCCGGGTCAGGACGCGGCATGCGCGGTCGACGTCTTCCCTTCCCAGGGCGAGCAAGGCATCGGAGAGGACCTGGTCACGGCTGGAGAGCCGCGCTCGTCCGCCGGCCGCCCGCTCCGCCGCGGACTGCCAAGTGGCGACCGGCGTGTCGCTCCAGGACCGTCGCTGCGTCATCCACGACCGTGTCTGCGCCAACCACAGGAAGGCCTGGGCGTACTGCGGATCGTAACGGGTCGCGGCCGCGAAGTCAGAGTCCGCACCCCCGAGGTCCCATCGCTCGATCGCCGCCTGCCCCTGAGAGAACCTCTGACGCGCCGGCAGCGAGGTCGTCCCGGTCTGGCTCTCGAGCCGGGCACCCGGACCAGCGCTCCCGAACAGCAGCCGCTCGCCCAGGGCCGCGAACGCCGCCTCGGCTCTGGCCAAGTTGCTGCCGAGCTTCACCGTACCGTCCCGCACGAACGAGCCTCCGCGGGTCACGTCGTACAATGCCGCGTACACGCGGATCGAATCGCCGATATGCGACACCTCTCCCCTCACGTAGCGACCCGCGCCCAAGTCCATGGCCACGGCCCGCGCGTCGCTGCCGCTCAGGGCGCGGCCGTCCCGCCGCGCCAGCGCGTCCCGCACCTGGAACGGGTCGACCACCGCGATGCCACTCCAGTGCGTCAACGCGTCCTGTAGCAGCTCGCCTTCGTTGAGCGCTGTGACGGCGCCTGCGTGCACGAACGGCAAGACGACGTAGCGTGAGGTGTCAGCCGCGCTGGCGGCAGCCGCCGCGCTGCTCCCGGACGGTCGGATCGCGAACACCCAGTACAGCGCCGCCGCGGCCGCCGCCACTGCCGTGAGGCCCGCGACGAGCCACGGCCGGACCGGCCGGGTAGCCGGAGGCGCCGGTGCTTCGAGTGCGTCCGCGAATTGCGTGACGGTGGCGAATCGGTCCGCCGGCACCTTCTCGAGCGCGCGCAGGATCGCTTGCTCGACCGACGCCGGTACGCTGCGCCGCACCGTGCGCAGCGGCGGCACAGGATCGCTCAAGTGGCGTGCCAGAATCGCCTGCGGCGTGGATCCCGTGAACGGCGGGCTTCCGGCGAGCATCTCGTACGACACGCAGCCGAGGCTGTAGATGTCGCTGCGGCCATCGAGCCGGGTCGAGCCGCTCGCCTGCTCGGGGCTCATGTAGCCGGGCGTCCCGACCGCCAGGCCCGTCTGCGTCAGCTTCTCTTCTCCCGCGACGGCAAATGCCCGCGCGATCCCGAAGTCCGCGATCATGGCCTGATCGTTGGCCAGCAGGATGTTCGCGGGCTTGATGTCGCGGTGCACGACACCGTAGCGGTGGGCATAGTCGAGCGCTTCGGCTACCTCGCGGGTGATCCGGAGCGCCTCGTCCAGGCGCAGCTGCTTCTCGCGCTCCAGCCGCTCGCGCAGCGACTCGCCGGCGACGAACGGCATGACGTAATAGAGGAACCCACTGGCTTGTCCCGAGTCGTACAGCGGCAGGATGTGGGGATGCTGCAGCTGGGCTGCGAGCCGGATCTCCCGCAAAAACCGCTCGACCCCGATCGCGCTCGACACTTCTGGGTCGACCACCTTGATCGCGGCCGCGCGGTCGTGCTTCAGGTCGTGCGCGAGGTACACGGTCGCCATCCCGCCACGTCCGAGCTCGCGCTGGATTATATAGTGGCCGGCGAGGGCGGCCTGCAGGCGCGTCAGGGCGTCGGCCAAGAACAGAGTCCCGGCGGGGGATGATCACATCATAGAGCCCGTGGTGGCGCGGGGTAAGAGGGGCGCGAATGTGCGCCCCTATGGGGCGCACATTGGAGCCGAGCGCGGGCTCTCAGCCCGCGGCTAACTCACGCAGCGACGCCGATCAGTCGGAACCGCTGCTGGTGGCGGTCGATTCCTCGAACGACCATCATGGCGAGCACCGCCGCGACCACTCCGACGGCGTGGACGAGCAGTCCCAAGTCGGTCACGTTGGTCAGCTGCTCGAGCGAATAGGCGTCCCGCGCCAGGAGCGTCAGCACCAACGCCAATGCTCCCCACGTCAGGGAGACTCCCCACCACGTCGAGAGTAGCGCGGGGGCGGGCAGGTTGTCG
This sequence comes from Gemmatimonadales bacterium, assembly GCA_035637455.1. Lineage (GTDB taxonomy): Bacteria > Gemmatimonadota > Gemmatimonadetes > Gemmatimonadales > GWC2-71-9 > 20CM-4-69-16. Next base: position 71,603 of record DASPXE010000098.1, on the reverse strand, counting down.
TATGCGTCGCGATCGTTCATTGATTCGCTGCGCAGCCACAGATCCTTCATGATCTGATACGCCCGCACGACATTGACGAATGGAATGAACCAGCAGCCGATGGCCCAGCTCGGATTGAACCTCAACCGCTTCGAGCCGATCAGCGTGAGGTTACCGTACGCCCGATGCAGCCACACTAACCACACGATGCCGGTGCCCGCCAACGCCACCAGCTGGAGCGTGCCGATAGGCCCGTGTGGTGGTGCGCTCGCAGCGGCCTCGCTGGGCACCAGTTGCGCGCCCGCCATGGCGCGGACGAGCAACGAGCGTTGCGAGACGCCGGATACAATCGCTACGGCGTCGAGCGCCAGGCAGGCGAATAGCAGGTAAGTGGTCCACCGCGCCCCCGTCTGCTCGGCGCGGCGCACGGTGCTCAGGTCGTCGGGCATAGGCGCGTGATCGAGCCTATGCCGGCGCTGCAATCCCTATGCCTTCCTGGGATGCAGGGCACGTGATCCGGCCCGCTCGTTGCCCCTCAGCTCGATTCCTGCGTAGCTTCCGCTCGTGCCTGCGTCCGACACTCTGCAGGCGCGCGTCGAGCGCGCCCTCGCCCAGCTTCAGAACCCCCGCCTCGGCAAGGACGTCCTCTCGGCAGGCATGGTGAAGGATGTGGCGGTGGACGGCGCGGGGCACGTCACATTCACGTTCATGCTCACCCCAGCCGACCCACCGACCCTCGCCCGCGAAGCTCGCAAGGCCGTCCAAGCTGTGGACGGTGTGACCGCAGTGCGGGTCAACGTCACCGACACCGGCGCCGCAGCGGCAGGAACCACTCCCCGCGCGACGACTCCCCGGCCCGGCCCGGGAGCGGTGCCGCCACCGCCTACGCCGGTCGAATTGCCGCACCTCGGCAAAGTACTCGCGGTCTCTTCCGGCAAGGGCGGCGTGGGGAAGTCCACGGTCTCGGCGAACCTCGCGGTCGCGCTCGCCCAACAGGGCCACCGCGTCGGGCTCATGGATGCGGACATCTACGGGCCCAACGTGCCCCGCATGATGGGTGTGGACCAGAAGCCCGAGGTGCGGGGCGGCAAGATCCAGCCGCTCCAGAGCCACGGCGTGAAAATCATGTCGCTCGGGCTGATTGTGGAGCGCGACGCACCGGCGATCTGGCGCGGTCCCATCATCATGAAGGTGATCCAGCAGTTCGTGCGGGACGTGGAGTGGGGCCAGCTCGACTACTTCCTGGTCGATCTCCCGCCCGGCACCGGCGACGCCCAGCTGTCGCTCGCCCAGACGCTCCACATCCGCGGCGCCATCATCGTGACCACGCCGCAAGAGGTGGCCGTCGGCGACAGTCTGCGCGGCGCCAAAATGTTCGAGCGCGTCGGCGTGCCGGTGATCGGTGTGGTCGAGAACATGAGCTACTTTGTGTGCCCGCAGTGCGGCGAGCGCACCGAGATCTTCTTGACGGGCGGAGGCAAACGGCTCGCCGCCGAGCTGGGCGTGCCGCTGCTCGGTGAGGTGCCGCTCCAGGCGCACATGGCGGACCTCGCCGACACCGGGCGCCCGATCGTCGCTGCCGAACCCGACTCACCGGCCGCGCAGGCGCTGAGCGACGTCGCCCGGCGCGTCGCGGAACAGCTCGCCGCCCTCGCTCACTGACGTGCCGCTCGTCGCCGCCACGCTGTTGTTGTTGCAGAGCGGCGCCGGTCTTCCCGACCGTGACCGGCCCGAGCTGCGCGCCGGGCTCGACACACTCTACGCGGGTGGCTTCCCCACGGCGGCCGCGTATTTCGCCACCCTCGCCACGCACGACACGGCCGACCCCGCCCCGCTGATCTTCGAGGCGGGCGCTTACATCTGGTGGGCGGCGGCCCTCGAGAACGACGCGTACGAGGCGCGGCGCATCGACTCGCTGTTGAGCGTCGCGCTCGCGCGGGCGTCCGCGCAGCCCCCCGGCCCCACGCGCGAGTTCTGGCTCGCCACCGCGCTCGGCTACCGCGCGCGCCAGCGCGACCTGCAGGGCCACTCGTGGGGCGCGGCGAAAGACGGCAAAGCGATGCGGGACGCCTACCGGCGGGTGCTACAAGCGGACTCGACGTGCGTCGACTGCTACCTGGGGCTGGGCGTCTATCAGTACGGCCTGGCGCGGGCCAGCGCCCTCGCGCGCCTCGTAGCGAAGCTGATCGGCCTCGGGTCGGGGAGCGCCGAGCTCGGCATCAGCTACCTGCGCCGCGTCGCGCGCGACGGCGACCTCGCCCGGGTGGAGGCGAACTGGGTGCTCGCCGCAGCGCTGGTGCGCGAGGCCGCTCGCGACCCCGGCGGCCGCGCCGCGCTCGAGCGTGAAGCCCGCGGCTACGTACGGCGGCTGGCGGCGCGCTACCCCGGAAATCCCGTGTTCCAGCGGTTCCTTCAAGAGATCCCCGCCGCGCCGCCTTGAGCCAGGGGGGCCGTTGCGGCGGCGCCACTCTGGCATTGCGCCAGAACGCTTATAAGGTAGGGGGCCTGGTCCGGGGGTTACTTCACCTCGACCAGTTGAGTCTTTGCATAAGATAAGGGCGCGCGCCCCGCCGTCCTGACACATCGGGGACTGGATGATCCAGTCGCGCTGGCTCAGACGTCTGGGGCTCTTGCTCGCGCTCGGCGCGGCGTACTTCATCGCCGGCAAGCTGGGGCTGCGGCTTGCCTTCCTGAATGCCAGCGCGACCGCGGTCTGGCCTCCCACCGGCATCGCCCTCGTCGCCTTCGTCCTCCTCGGTTACGACGTCTGGCCCGCCATTCTCGCCAGCGCCTTTCTCGTGAACCTCACCACTGCGGGCTCGGTGGCGACCTCTATCGGCATCGCGCTGGGGAACACCCTGGAAGGGGTGGTGGGCGCGTATCTGGTCAACCGCTTCGCCCGCGGTCGCCGTGCCTTCGATCGCCCGCAGGACGTCTTCATCTTCACGGCCCTCGCCGCCATGGTCAGCACGACCGTAAGCGCCACCGTAGGCGTGACCACGATCTCGCTCGCGGGATACGCGGGGTGGGCCGACTACGGGCCGATCTGGTGGACCTGGTGGCTCGGCGACGCCGCGGGCGACCTGGTGGTTGCGCCCGCGCTGATGCTGTGGTTCGTGACGCCGCACCTCCGCTGGCAGCGGGCGAAGCTGATCGAGGCCGCAGCGCTGCTGCTGTGGGTGATCGTCGTAGGACTCACGGTGTTCGGCGGGCTGTTTCCGTCCCGGGTCAAGAACTATCCGTTGGAGTTCCTGTGCCTCCCGTTGCTCATCTGGGCGGGGTTCCGCTTCGCGCAGCGCGAGGCCGCGAGCGCTGTCGTGGTGTTGTCCGGGATCGCCATCTGGGGGACGCTGCACGGATTCGGGCCCTTCGTGCGGGCGGCGCACAACGAGTCGCTGCTGCTGTTGCAGGCGTTCATGGGCGTCACGTCGGTGATGACCTTGGCGCTCGCCGCCTTGGTGGCGGAGCGTAACCAGGTGGAGGAGCGGTTGCGCCAGCTGGCGGTGAGCGATCCGCTGACCGGCCTCGCCAACTATCGCCAGCTCACCTACGCGATCGACGCGGAGATCAAGCGGTTCCAACGGACGGAGCGGTCGTTCGCCGTCGTGCTCCTCGACATGGACGGCCTGAAGAGGATCAACGATAGTTTCGGCCACCTGGTGGGCAGCCTGGCGCTGTGTCGCGTGGCGGAGACGCTGTTCGGGTCGTGCCGGGCCATGGATACCGCCGCCCGATTCGGCGGCGACGAGTTCGCCGTGGTGCTGCCCGAGACGGGAGACGCGGCGGCGTGGCACGTCGCCCGGCGCGTCGCCGAGCGGGTGGCGCGGGATGGCGAGAAGCCCCCGCTTTCCGTCAGCATCGGGGTGGCGGTGTACCCGCAGGACGGCGACTCTATGGAAGCGCTCCTGAGCGCGGCGGACCGCTCGCTGTATGACAGCAAGGCGCGGCGACGCGCCAAGGCTCGGGTGCGCTAACTGCCTGACTGGTACCGCATTCCGTTGCTGATGCACTACATAATCGCACCGCTCCGTTTCAAGCTGAACGCGCGGCGTCGGCTAAGTGGCGCCGCCGGAGAGTATTGCGTCGCCTAACGTACGAACTCGACAGCACGCAATATGCAGCCCCTTTTTGGCTAGTGCGGGTCCCTACCGGTTCCACTCCATTCCAGGGTGGGTTCATGAGCAGCATCAAGAGTCTGAGGCAGCCCCTCTCGAGCGCGTTGTTGCTGCTGAGCGCAGGCCTGCTGGTGTTCGCCTGCGAGAAGGAGGCAGCCGCGCCGTTGCAGCCGCGCGCCCCCCTGTCGGTACAGATCGTGAGCGGCGATCTCCAATCTGGGCCGGCCGGTAAGGAGCTCCCGAATCCACTCGTCGTGAAGGTAGTGGATGCGACCGGGCTGCCGCAGAGCGGGCAGCTCGTGAACTTCCGTGTCACGAGCGGTGGTGGCAGCGTGTTTGCCGGCGCGGCCCTCACGAGTGTGACCGGGATCGCGCAGGAGCGGTGGACTCTTGGCACCAACCCGGCGGACAGCCAGCGCGTCGAGGCGCGGGCCGTGGACAACGTCACCGGCCAGGCACTGACCTTCGGGGTCTTCAGGGCCACCATAGTGGTGCCCTCAGCGCCCGTAGCCGCGGTGACCGTGGCGCCGGCGTCTGCAGCGGTGGCCGTCGGTGGTGCGGTGCAGTTGACGGCGACGACGAAGGATGCGGCGGGGAACGTGCTCACAGGGCGCGTGGTGACGTGGGCCTCTGGCACCCCCACCGTGGTCACTGTGTCGGCCACGGGCCTAGTGACTGGAGTGAGTGGAGGCACGGCGACGGTTACCGCCATCAGCGAGGGCAAGACTGGGTCCGCCGCCATCACCGTGACCGTCCCTGTGGCGGCGGTGACGGTGACCCCGGCGTCGGCGAGCGTGGCCGTCGGGGGAACCGTGCAGCTCGCGGCAACACCGAAAGACGCGAGCGGGAATACGCTGTCCGGGCGGGTCGTGACGTGGGCGAGCAACACCGTGGCGGTGGCCAGCGTGAATGGCAGCGGGTTGGTGAAGGGGCTCGTGGCCGGGTCAGCGACGATCACCGCGACCTCGGAAGGCAAGAGCGGCAGCTCGGTGATTACCGTCACTGCTCCGACTGTGGTCTCGTGTCTTACGAGTCCCACCATCACGCTGAGCGGGGTGCAGACGTCGGCTTTCGCCAACACGAGTCTGCCGGATAACACCCAGATCGACGCCTCCACCGCCCAGTTCTTGACCTCGGACAACATTTCGATCCGCTTCGGTGGCGGTTCGAATACGTGCTACCATGGCGGCGAGACGATCGGAAACCTGCCCCCCGCGACTTCGTGGAGCAGCGCGCTCTCGCACTATTCCATGGTGCCTGACGGCCCCAATGTGACCGTCGAGAATGTTCGCACGTTCGATCGTGGCGACGGGGTCGCGTTCGGCAAGAACGTTCCGAACTGGACGCTGCGCGCCTCGTACATCCACTATGCGCGTGACGGCTGCGTCGAGAATCACTTCGTGTTCTCCGGCACCATCGACGATGCGCTGCTGGATGGCTGCTTCATCGGATTTGCCTCGCGGCCGTACACGACGGCCCAGGACGGCAGCAATAACGTCATGACGATCAAGAACACGCTGGTTCGGTTGCAGCCGATGGACGGCGTCTTCACCGGCCCCCTTCCGGGCCATGGCGGGTTCTACGAGTGGAGCGCGACGTCTCCCATGCTGTCGCTCCACAACGACGTCTTCCGGGTCGATCAGAACCTGAGCGATCACGACGAGTTCCTGGCGCCGCCGCCCGGCAAGCTGGCGGATTGCGCGAACAACGTGATGATCTGGCTCGGTCCTGGGCCGTTCCCTGAAACCCTGCCGAGTTGCTTCACCGTGATGACGGGGGCCGCGGGCCTGCAGTACTGGAACAATGCGGTGGCGCAGTGGAAGGCCAATCACCCGAACCTGCTGCCGGACGTGGGGCCGCCGGTCATCTCCCTGTTCGCGCCGTCCGACGGCGCCACGCTGACCGGCACCGTGAGCCTCACGGCCACGGCGGTGGACGACCGCGACATGGCCGGCGTCCAGTTCCAGTTGGACGGCCAGAACGTCGGACCGGAAGTCACGACCGATTCGCCAATCACCAAGTTCACGCTGTCGTGGGATTCGCACGGCATGGCGAACGGGACGTATACGCTCACGGCGACGGCGCGCGACGCCGCCGGCCACACCACGACCTCCGCGGGGATCACAATCACGGTCAGCAACTGATCCTCGGTAGTCGCGCCTCGTTGCCCGCCCGGCCTGCGCTCCGGTAGCTTTCCGAGCGTGACGACCGTCGCGCGCACGCCGGGCTCGCTCACCGTGGGGCCGCTGCGGCCGGTGATCCTGCGGCTCGCCGCGCCCGCCGTGGCGATGATGGCGTGCCACTTCTCCTTCAACCTTATCGACTCGATTTGGGTGGGCCGGCTCATCGGCCCCGCGGCGCTCGCCGCGGTGTCGACGGCCGGCTTCTACGTGTGGGTGCTGCTGTCACTGGGCGAGATGGTCGAGGTGGGGCTGATCGCGGTCGCGGCGCGGCGCCACGGCGAGGGGCTGCCGAACGCGGCGGCCCGGGCCGCCGGCGCCGCCGTGCTCTATGCGCTCGCTGCCGGCACGGCCGTGAGCCTGCTCGGCTTCGCCCTCACCGCCGACCTGTTTCGCCTGATGCGCGTGCCGCCCGAAGTGGCGCGGCTCGGGCACGCCTACCTGGACACCTGGCTGCTGGGCGGGCCGCTCGTGTTCGGCTTCTTCGCCGTCGAAGCGACGTTCCGCGCTTCGGGCGACACGCGCACGCCGTTCCTGATCCTGACGGCGTCGGTCCTCCTGTCGGTCGGGCTCGACCCGCTGCTCATCGCGGGGCTCGGCCCGTTCCCCCGGCTCGGTGTCGAGGGCGCGGCGACGGCATCGGTGATGGTGCGCGGCGGTGGATTCCTCATCGGGGTGGTGATCGCGCTCAAACGCGGCTTGATCCGGCTCGACGCCCCCGACTGGCGCGCCGTGCCCACGATCTTTCGCGTCGGGGCGCCGCTCTCCCTCGCGGGCGTGCTCTTGAGCTTGATTTACATGTGGCTGACGCGGTTCACCTCGCAGTTCGGCACCCCCGCGCTCGCTGCCCTCGGCGTGGGGCACAAGGTCGAGGGGCTCGGCTTCATGGCCATCTCGGGGTTCGCCCTCTCGGCGAGCGCGCTCGTGGGCCAGAACTTGGGCGCCCGCCAGGAGCAGCGCGCCCGTCAGGCGGTCCGGATGACCGTCGGCTACTGCCTCATCGTTACGACCGCGACCGCCGTCGCGTTTCTCGCCATCCCGCGAACGCTCGTGGCACTGTTCACGACGGACCCGGCGGTGATCGGAGACGGCAGTCTCTACCTGCGGGTGATCGCGTTCGCGCAGGTCGGGCAGACGTTCGAGATCATCCTCGAGGGCGCGCTCGCGGGTGCCGGATACACCTTCTGGCCGCAGACCGTGAGCACCGCGCTCACGCTCCTGCGGCTGCCGCTCGCGGCGTGGTGGTCGGCCACGATCGGGCTGCTCGGCATCTGGTTGGCGCTCTCGGTGACCGCGATTGCGCGCGGCATCGCCATGGCGTTGTTCTGGACCTCGGGCGCCTGGCGGCGGGCCGTTGTATGATGGCGCCGACGGCTACTGGCTGACGGCCGATGCCTCCCATCATCACCCTGCTCACCGACTTCGGCACCGCCGACAGCTATGTCGGCGAGGTGAAGGGCGTGCTGCTGTCGCACGTCCACGGCGCGGCGCTGTTGGACATCACCCATCAGGTGCCGCCCGGCGACCTCCGGGCGGGCCAGTACATCCTGGGGCGTGTGTGGCACCGGTTCCCGCAGGGCACGGTGCACCTCGCTGTGGTCGATCCCGGTGTGGGGACGGCGCGGCGTGCCCTGGCCGCCGGCGCCGGAGGGCATTTCTTCGTCGCCCCCGACAACGGTCTCCTGTCGTGCCTTCCCGCCGATGCCCACTTCGTGTCGCTGCCGATTCCGCCCAGTGCCGCGCCCACGTTCCACGCCCGGGACGTGTTCGCCCCCGCGGCGGCTCAGCTCGCCATCGGTGCGTCCCTCACGCAGCTGGGTCATGCGATCACCGATCCGTACCGCTCCCCGCTGCCGGCGGCCCGTCACGACGGTGCGGCGGTCGTCGGCGAAGTGCTGTACGTGGATCGGTTCGGGACGCTGGTCTCCAACATTCCCGGCTACCAGGTGGAGCCGGGCGTCCGCGTCAAAGTCGCGGGGACGGACGTCGGCACGCTGGTGCGCACGTTCGGCGACGTCGCGCGCGGCCAGCTCGTCGCGCTGGTGGGGAGCGGGGGCACGGTGGAGATCGCGGTGCGGGACGGCAGTGCGGCGCGGATGCTAGGAGTCGGTGTGGGGGCGGAGGTGAGGGCGTGAGGGGAGGGCGGTCGGGAACGATCCAACAGGGTCGGGGGGGCTCACCGCGACCGTCTTGGACGGTCCTCGACCGTCTTCGGGATCTTCACTTTCGCCATCACCCGCTCGACGAAGCCGAACTCCGGCGCGAACCGGGGCAGCTGCGCCAGCGCGCGGAACAGCTTCCGCTCGCGGTCACCGACGACACAGCACTCCGGGCACTGGGCGAGGTGCAGCTCCCGCGCGGCGGGAAGCAGCCCCTGAGCCCATAGCTCGGTCTCATCGGGGGTGAGGTGCTGCACCAAGAGGTCGCTCATTGTGCCGTCCTACGGAGCTCGCGTAGTCGCGGTTTCACTCCCGCCGTGAGGTAACCCCGCAATTCGTTGCGGGCCCGGTGGATATACGCCTTGACCAGGCTTCAGAACCCCACCTCCACACCAACGCGGACCGTACGGGCCGGCCCGTGGAAGCGCCAGGGGCCGAAGAAGGAGTTGTAGTAAGTGTCGAATGCTCTGGTTTGCTCAAGGGGCGTGTACAGCAGGTCACCGTTGCCGAACCGGGCCTCGACCCGCCGCAGCGCGACGCAGTTGGGCGGCATCCCCCACGCGTTGCAATCTCCGCTCAGGTTGATCGATCCGTCGGGATTGAGCGCGCCCGCTAGGCTCGCTTCGGCCTGTAGGTATGCGAGCTCCGGACTCAGCAGCTTCTGCTTGCGCAAATCGTTCACGACATCACCGGTCTCGGCGTACAGCGCGACGACGTTGGTAAAGTTCAGGAGGTTCCGGAAGTCGGCGTACGCCCGCAGGGCGCGGCAGCCGATCCGAACGCCCTTCGTGAGTCGCAGATCGAGCGTCTTCGTGGTCGGCAGGCGAGACGCGTTGAGCTGCTCGGCGGCCCGGCCTCCGAGTCCTGGCCCGAACTGCGGTGCGACCTGGCCGTCGCCATTGTCGACGAGCCGAGTGTACGGAAGGCCAGTGGCAACTCGGATGGTGACAACCGCGGCGAGACCTCGGGCCAGTGACCCTAGCCTTGTGCCTGCCCTCCACGCATTCGGCACGGCGACGTTCGCCAGCGCATAGAGGGCGTGAGTGTCGCCGCGTGTATTGGTCGTCAGGAACGAATAGGAGACTGAAGCGCTGAGTCCTGTTCCTGCATGCCAATCGAGTCGCGCATCCGTCCCGGTTCCGTGCCCGCCATCCACCTTCGTCAGCACATTGATGAAGAGTGTCTCCGACGCCTGCCGCGGACTCGCGAATGGCAAGAACCGGAACGTGTATGGCGCGAGGTTGTTCTTCCGGTACACCGAGAGGTCGACCGAGAGGTGCGGGCCGAAGGCGTGTCGCGCGCCAAGCTCCATCAGCTCCGACTTCGCATAGTCGACATCCCGGCCGAATGCGTCGGTGGTGTTCGTAAAGGACAGGTCACTGTTGGTGTTGGTCAACAGGTCGATGAACGCGGGGAGCTCGACCTGTTGACCGTAAGCCGCCCGAGCGCTGGTGTTTGGCGAGAAGGCGTACGCCGTCCGGATGCGCGACGAGACGAGACTCTTCCCCCTTCCACGAGCGAACACGCGCGCCACCGAGTTCGTGTACGCCGTGTCGTCGGTCGCGGCGGCGGGACTCCAGTTCGGGTCGCTGAAAGTGAAGCCGGGGGTCCTCTGGAAGTCGCCTCCCGGAGTGAAATGATCGTAGCGCGCACCGAGGTCGAGCACCACCGGGCCGAGCGCGACGCGATCGCTCGCGAACACCCCGAAGCGCGAGGGCTTCGCGCGAAAGGCATCGAAGCCGATCTGATTGAGCAAGGACGACTGGTACAACGACGCGTCGGTGCGCTCGGCGTCGCCGCCGAGCGTCACGTGATGGCGCGTGCCCGGCAGCCACTCGAGCTGGGCCCGGCCGTCGAGTCGGTGCTCCCACGCACGCGCAATCGAGGTTTGCAGGCCGCTCGTGGGCCACCCGCTCTGCAACCCGTAAGGGTTGAGACGACCCTGTTGTGCGTTCCGCAGATCGACCCGGTCCTGAAACGGCACCCGTGTGCCGGTGTTCGTGCGGACCCGCCGGAGCAGGTCATCGCTGACGGGAAACGCCACGCTGTCCGCTCCGGTAAACTCGAGGGTCTTCCACTCCACACCGAGCGCAGGGTCGCGCGTCGCCAGCTCCGACGCCGGGGTGAGCGGGCCATCGATCAACTGATCGCTCGCGAGCGAGAGGTTGACGCTGAGCGTGAGCGGCCCGCCTCGGAAGGCTCCGAGCCCCTGGCCCCAGTTCAGCACGCCGAGCCGGGACGTCCCGCTGCCGCCGCGGTACAAGGCCGGGTCGGCGATGTCCGCGCCGGGGAATGCGCGCTGGTGTACATCCAGCAGGAGGCCCGTGAAGGTGAGACTCGATCCGGAGCCGTAGCTGTAAGCAAGCTTCGTGAGGCCGCGGCGCACGGTGGACCAGTCCATCGGCCGCCGCAACCCCTGGCATCCGAACCCGTAGTTGTCTCCCGCCGTGCACGACCCACTCGACTGGATGAACCGCGGCAGCGGCACGCTGTAGGAGCCGCTCGCATCGGTCCACTGGACGAGCGTGTCGAGCCCGCCGAGGACGTACGCCGGCTGGTCCGCTGCGCCACGACCGTAGTACTGCGACCGCTGGCCATACGTGGCGCCTGCGAGCAGCCAGGTGGCCCGCTCCATGCCAGGCACCGGACCGCTCAGCGTACCCTCGAACCGATTGTACCCAACGGTGCTCCCGTCGCCGAACGGCTCGTCCGTCTCGGCGCGCCACGTCCCCGCGAATCCTCGGCCGCCCGGGGGCGTGAAGTAGCTGATGATGCCGCCGCCCGCGTCCGCGACCCACGCTGCCGGGACGCCAGTCGTGACCGAGATGCGATCGATCCCCAGCGTGGCGAGCGCCATCGCTTGCGTCGCGAACGTTTGGAACCGCACCGGTGCGCCGTCCACGTACACGCTCGCCGCGCCGAGACGGGAGCCGCGGATCGCGAGCTGGGGCGCGATAGCGACGCCGATGTCGCCGCTGCGCAGCACGACGCCCGGGACGAGCATCAGCGCCTGGCGCGGATCGTCGATCGGCAATGCCCGCAGCAGATCACCGGTGATGACCGTTTCGGAGGTGAGCGGGACCGCGCGGGCAGTGTCGCGTGGCGGGGCGCCCGAGGTGTCGGGCGCTCCTTGCGAACTCAGGAATTCCGGGCTCACGGCGACGAACAGCGCCGTGATGCCGGCACGACGGATGCGCATGACTGGGGCTCGTGGTCTCACTCGCGGCGGTCCACGAGATAGCTCCGCAATTCGTTGCGGGCCCGGTGGATATACGTCTTCACGGTGCCCAGCGGCAAGTCCAGCGTCGCGGCGATCTCTTCGTAGCTGAACCCCTCCACGTGACGCAGCAGGATGCAGGCCCGGTACTCGGGGCGGAGCCGCGCGATCGCGCGCTCGATCGCGCCCCCCAGCTCGCGCGCCTCGAGCTCGGCCAGCGGTGATTCGCCGCGATCGCCCAGCTGCAGCGCCGTGGCGCGCGTTTCCTCCGGCGTCGTGGCGTGCGGCGAGCCGTCGAGCGACAGGGTATCGAGGTCGCGCTTGCGCAGGTGATCGATCGCCGCGTTGTTCGCGATCTTGAAGATCCACGACGAGAACTTGAATTGCGGGTTGTACGAGCCGATGCCGTTCAGGACCTTGATGAAGGTTTCCTGAGCCAGGTCTTCGGCGAGCGCCCGGTCGTGTACCATGCGGTAGAGCAGCGAAAACAGCGGCCGCTCGTAGCGGCGCACCAGTTCGCGGAACGCCGCTTCGCGACCCTGCTTCGCCCACACCACGACCTGCTGGTCGCTGGCGCCGGTCAGGTTGCCCGGCCTATCTTTCGCGCCTATGACGCCTCCCCCGTCTCCCGCGTGCGAGGTAGCCGTGAGTGCGGGCGGTGACGCGAAGCGGTCCTACGTGCGCCGCATGTTCACCGCCATCGCGCCGCGCTACGACTTCCTCAATCATCTCCTCAGCCTCAACGTGGACCGCCGCTGGCGCCGGACCGCGGTGCGGCGGCTCGGTTGGGAGCAGCGACCGGACGGCGTCTATCTCGATCTCTGCGCGGGCACCCTGGACCTGGCGGCGACGCTGGCGCGCGAGCCGCGCTTCTCAGGCAGCGTGATCGGCGCGGACTTCGTGGTGCCGATGCTCGAGCGGGGGAAGGGCAAGGCGTCGCGCACCCGTCCCGTCGCCGCCGACGCGCTGGTGCTTCCCTTCGCCGATCGCCGCTTCGACGGCGCGATGGTCGCGTTCGGGGTGCGGAACCTCGCGGACCTGGACGCGGGGCTCGGCGAGGCGCACCGGGTACTCCGCCCCGGCGCCCGCTTCGTAGTGCTCGAGTTCACGACGCCGCGCTTCGCGCCGCTGCGCGCCGCGTATCTCTTCTACTTCCGGCGCGTGCTCCCCGCCATCGGTCGCGCGGTGTCGAAACATAGAGACGCCTATACCTACCTGCCAGAGTCGGTGCTCGAGTTCCCGGACCCGGACGCGTTCGCGCGCCGGCTCGGGGACGCCGGATTCTCGGATGTCCGCTACGAGCTGCTGAGCGGCGGCATCTGCGCCGTCCATCATGCCACTCGATAACCTGCGCGCGTTCGTCGGCGCGATCGAGCGGGCCGGCGAGCTCGCGCGCGTGGAGCGGCCGGTCTCCGTGGACAAGGAGATGACCGAGATCGCCGACCGCTGCATGAAGTCGCCCGGCGGTGGGCCTGCCCTCGTGTTCCAGCACCCCACGCTGGTGCAGGGCGGTGCCTCGCGCTATCCGGTCGCCGTGAACCTGTTCGGGTCGGACCGACGCATGGCGCTGGCGCTCGGAGTGGAATGTCTGGATGAGATCGGCGAGCGGATCGCGGCGCTCTTGAACCTGAAAATTCCGGACACCCTGTTCGGGAAGCTCGCGATGCTGCCGCAGCTTGCGGAGGTGGCGAAGTTTCCGCCCAAGACGGCCGGCGGGAGGCCGCCCTGTCAGGAGGTCGTGCTGCGGGACCAGGACGTCGACCTGTCGCGCTTCCCGATCCCGGTGTGCTGGCCCGAGGACGGCGGGCCGTACATCACACTGCCCGGGGTCATCACCCGGGATCCGGGGTCCGGGGTCCGGAACGTGGGGATGTACAGAGTCCAGGTCCTGGGGCGCAACGAGCTGGCGATGCACTGGCAGCGTCACAAAGTCGGTGCCGCGCACTGGCGCGAGATGGCGGCGCGGGGCGAGAAGATGCCCGTCGCGATCGCGCTGGGGGGCGACCCCGCGTCGATCTACGCCGCGTCGGCGCCGCTCCCGCCCACGATCGACGAGTTCCTGTTCGCCGGCTTTCTGCGCAAGGAACCCGTGCGGCTCGCGAAGGCGGTGAGCTCCGACCTGGAGGTGCCCGCCGAGGCCGAGGTCGTCGTGGAAGGCTACATCGATCCGGGGGAGGAGCTGGTGCTGGAAGGGCCGTTCGGCGACCACACCGGGTTCTACTCGCTCGCGGACTACTACCCCAGGGTGCACGTCACCGCGGTGACGATGCGCAGCGAGCCGATCTGGCCCCACACGATCGTCGGCCGGCCGCCGATGGAGGATTACTGGCTCGGGCACGCGACCGAGCGGATCTTCCTGCCGCTCCTCAAGCTCACGATCCCCGAAATCGTGGACATCCACATGCCGGCGGCGGGGATCTTTCACAACCTCGTCTTCGTGAGCATCGACAAGCAGTATCCCGGTCAGGCGTACAAGGTCATGAACGGTCTCTGGGGGCAGGGGCTGATGTCACTCGCCAAGGTGATCGTCGTGTTCGATAAGGATGTGAACGTTCAGGACCCGCGGGAGGCGTGGTGGGTGGCGCTCAACCACATCGATCCCGAGCGCGACGTGCGGTTCACCCTGGGGCCGATCGACGTGCTCGACCACTCGAGCCGCGCCTTCACCTTCGGCTCAAAGATGGGCATCGACGCCACTCGCAAGTGGAAGGAAGAAGGGTTCGCGCGCGAGTGGCCGAACCGGATCGTGATGGATCCCGAGACGAAGCAAAAGGTGGACGCGATGTGGAGGGAGCTTGGCATCGAGCTCTGAGCTGCGGCGCGAGGGCCAGACCTTCGCCGGGGGGAGCCTCCTCGTCCGTTACATCAACTTCGTCAAACTCCCCCACACCCTGTTTGCGCTGCCGTTCGCGCTGCTCGGCTTGCTCGTGGCGTCCCGCGAGCAGCCGGTCACCTGGCGACTGCTGGCGCTCGTCGTGCTCGCGTTCACGTGCGCGCGCTTCGTGGCGCTGGGCTTCAACCGGATCGCTGACCGGGACCTGGACGCGAAGAACCCGCGCACCCGGGCGCGGGAGCTGCCGTCGGGGCGGCTCACGCTGGCACAGGCGTGGGCCGCCGTACTCGTTGCGGCCGCGCTGTTTCTCGGCACGGCGTGGGCGCTGAACCCACTCTGTCTCGCGCTCGCGCCCGTCGCGTTGCTGTTCATTTCGGCGTACAGCTACGCCAAGCGGTTCACGCACTGGTCGCACCTGTGGCTGGGCCTGGCGGACGGGATCGCGACGCCGGCGGGCTATCTGGCCGTCACAGGACGCTGGAGCGAGCCGTGGTGGCTGCTCGTCGCCGGTGCGCTCGCGGTGACGTTCTGGGTGGGCGGCTTCGACGTGTTCTACGCGCTGCAGGACGAGGACTTCGACCGCGCGGAGCGACTCGAGTCGCTGGTCGTGCGCCTCGGGCAACGGCGGGCGATCCTCGCTGCCAAGCTGCTGCACGGGCTCGCCCTGGTCGCGCTCGTGCTGTTCGGGATCGGCGCGGGGCTCGGCGTCGCCTACTACGGGGGGGTGGCGATCGGGGCCGGGCTCATCGCCTGGGAGCACCAGCTCGTGAAGCCGGGAGATCTCTCACGCCTCAACGCCGCGTTCTTCGGTGCCAACGGCGCGGTCAGTGTTGTGGTGTTCCTCGGCGCCCTCGTAGATCGGATCGCATCATGAGACGAGGTTCATCTTCCTCAGGAGCGCCGTGAACCTGGGGTGCGAGCGCAGCGTGGTGAACAGAAACGAGCCCTTGATGCCGTACAGCCCGCCGGTCCGCTCCTCGTAAGCCCGTTCCAGCGAGTCCAGGGCCCGCTCCGATTCGCCGAGGCCGGTGTAGACGTACGCCATGTGGTAGGGTGAGACGTAGCGCCGTTGCGACAGCGCCTGCAGTCGTCCCAGCACGTCGCGGGCCTGCTCCACTTGTCCCACCAGCGCGTAGGCCTGGCCGAGCTGGGCCAGGAACAGCGTGTTACCGGGAGACAGAGCGATCGCCTGCTCCAGCTCGCTCAGCCCCTTCGAGTACATGCCCTTTTTCAGGTAGGCCCACCCCAGGGTGGCGTGCCCCGTCGAATAGTGCGGATCGAGGTCGATCACCAGCGCCGCCGCCCGCACCGCCTCATCGAATCGGCCTGCCCGGATGAGCGTGGCCGCGAGGTCGGATCGATGGGCCAGCGGGTCGAGCTGTTGGGCACGAGTCAGAGCGTCGATGGCTTCGTCGTATCGCTCGAGCGCCGAGAGCATGTGTCCGTAGAGCTCGTAGATGTCCGCGCTGCCGGGGTTCTGCTCGAGTGCCCGCTTGAACTCGAGCTCGGCGCCGCTCCAATCGAAATCGACCACGCATCTGAGGAAGGCCGCCGCGCCGTGCGCTTCACCCAAGCCGTCGTCGAGCTCGAGCGCTTTCGCGACGGCCTTGCGGGCCTGTCGATACGCCTCGCGCGGCTTCAGCGCACCCGCCCCGTGCGCGAGGCCGAGCTCCGCGTATGCCATCGCCAGCCCGACGTAGGCGAGGGAGTAGCCCGGGTCCTTCACGATCGCGTGCTGGAAATACTCGATCCCTTTGCGGATCCCTTCCTGGGTATATCGGAAGGAACAATGGCGCCCCTGGAGATACAGCTTGTAGGCCTGGAGGTCCCGGGTGGGCTCCCTACGAAGCCGGGTTTGCTCATCCGGAGAGAGCTCTGTTTCGAGCGCCGCGGCGATCCGCAACGCCACATCGGTTTGGATCACGAAGATGTCGGTCAGGTGCCGGTCGTAGGTCTCCGCCCAGAGATGGTGGTCGGTCTCGGCGTCGATGAGCTGGGCGACGATGCGCACCCGATCTCCGTCGCGCCGCACGCTCCCTTCGAGCAGCGCCGCGACATCCAAGCGGGCTCCGATCTCGCGCAGGCTTTGCTGCCGCTGCTTGAGCGGCATCACCGAAGTGCTCGAGATCACGGTGAGGGCGCGGATCTTCGACAGCTGCGCGATGATGTCCTCGGTGATCCCGTCGGCGAAGTACTCGTTCGCCGGGTCCGGGCTCAAGTTCGTGAACGGCAGCACCGCGATCGACTTGGGCCTGGGACGGACCGCACGAGGCTCGGTGAGCGCCTCCGCGAACGCGGCCGCGGAGGCGAACCGGTCGGCTGGGACCGTCGCGAGCGCTCTCAGCAGGGCTTGCTCGACGCCCCCTGGCACGGTGGCCCGGAGGCGCCGCACGCCGGGCGCCGGACCGGCGAGGCGCTTGGCGATCACTGCTTGCGCGGTGGGTCCGGTGTACGGAGGCTCGCCGGCCAACAGCTCATACAAGACGCACCCCAGGCTATACACGTCGCTGCGGGCATCCAGTGAATCCTCGCCCAAGGCCTGCTCGGGGCTCATGTACTCGGGCGTCCCCACCCACACCCCGCGCTCGGTTAGCCGCTGCCCCGACGTGCCGCTCACCGCCAGGGCGATCCCGAAATCCGCAACCATCGCCTCCCCCTCGTAAAGCAGGATGTTCTCCGGCTTGACGTCCCGGTGGATCACCCCTTGAGCGTGGGCGTGGTCGAGGGCCAGGGCGGCGTCGCGCGTGACGGCGATGGCCTCCTCGATCGGAAGGGGCTTCTCGCGGTGGAGCCTGTGGCGGAGAGATTGGCCCTTCACATAGGGCATGACGTAGAACAGGAACTCGCCAGCCCGGCCGGAGTCGTACAATGCCAAGATGTGTGGGTGGTTCAGCTTGGCCGCGATCTCGATCTCTCGCAGAAACCGGTCGGGCCCGATGATAGACGCGAGCTCGGGTCGCAGGACCTTGACGGCCACCTTCCGGCGGTGCTTCAGGTCGTCGGCGAGGTAGACCGTCGCCATCCCCCCGCTGCCGAGCTCCCGCTCGACGGCGTAGCGCCCGGCGAGGGCGGCGTTGAGGCGCTCGAGCTGATCGGTCTGCAAGGGAGGCTCCAGACTCCCAAGGTAGCTCCGCAACTCCGCGTTGCTACCCCCGCTCACTTGCCTCTACCTTTCACGCGGCCTCATCGATCGGATCCTATGAAACGCGGAACGCGGAAGTCGGAACGCGGAACAGATGGGCGAGCTCCGAGCACCCCTGTTCCGCCTTCCGCGTTCCGCGTTCCGCGTTCCCCACCGCCGCCCCGCCCGCCAGCGCACCCCAAGCGCAGCCCGACGCCGAACCGGAGGGGACGCTGAACCGGCTGCGCGTGGCGCTCACCGCCGGAGCGCTGCTCACCGCGGGCGGTGTTCCCGCGATGGCGCAGGCGGGCGAGTCGGTTCCGGCCGAGCGGCTCGCCGCGCGCCGCTGGTTCGCCGACGCGAAGTTCGGGCTGTTCATTCATTGGGGCGTGTACAGCCAGCTCGGCGCGGGCGAGTGGGTGATGCACAACCGCAAGATCGCCGTCGCGGATTACGAGTCGCTCGCCGCGACGTTCAACCCGACCAAGTTCGATGCCGCCGCGTGGGTCGCGCTCGCCAAGCGAGCTGGCGTCCGCTACCTCACGATCACCTCGCGCCACCACGACGGCTTCTCGATGTTCAAGACGGCGCAGACGCCCTACAACATCGTGGACTGGACGCCGTTCCGCCGCGATCCGCTGCAGGAGCTCGCGGACGCCTGTCATGCGGCCGGCGTCAAGCTCTTCTTCTATTACTCCCAGCTCGACTGGCATCACCTGGATTACTGGCCCCGCGGCCGGACGGCGTGGGACAGCGGCCGCCCCGACCGCGGCGACTGGAGCCGCTACCTCACGTTCATGAACGCGCAGCTCGCCGAGCTGCTGACGCGCTACGGCGCCGTCGGCGGGATCTGGTTCGACGGCATGTGGGACAAGCCGGACGCCCCCTGGCAACTCGACTCGACGTACGCGCTGATCCACCGCCTCCAGCCCGCGGCGCTGGTCATCCCCAACCACCACCAGCCACCGCGCTCGGGCGAAGACGCGCAGACGTTCGAGCAGGACCTGCCCGGCGCCAACACGGCGGGGTTCAACACGAGCTACGTGAGCGCGGACGTGCCGCTCGAAACGTCGCTCACCATGAACGACTCCTGGGGCTTCAACATCACCGACAAGGAGTTCAAGTCGGTGCGCACCCTGGTGGGCTACCTGGTCCGCGCCGCCGGCAACGGCGCCAACCTGCTGCTCAACGTCGGTCCGCGGCCCGACGGCACGATCGGCGCCGAGTTCACCGCACGGCTCGATTCCCTGGGCGAGTGGCTGCGGGTGTATGGGATGGCGATCTACGGCACGCGCGGTGGGCCGGTGGCGCCCCGCAGCTGGGGCGCGACGACGCGCCGCGGCGACACGGTGTTCGTCCACGTGCTCGACTGGCCCGACCCGCTGCTGGCGCTGCCGCCGCTCGGCGCTCGAGTACGTGCGGCCTACCTGCTGCGCGGCAGGGCTACGGTGCCGGTTGCGGAGACGGCGGCGGGAGTGACGCTCGCGGTGCCGCCCGCGAGTGCGGCCGAGTCGGACCGCGTCGTCGTAGTGATAACGAGCGCCAGCCCCACACCGAATCGGCACGGCCGCTGATGGCCCAGCTCCCGGTCATCCTCGCCATCACCGGGGCCTCCGGCGCGCCGTACGGCGTCCGCCTGCTCGAGCTGCTCGCGATGCATCACATCCCCACCTGGCTCATGATCTCGAGCCACGGCTGGCGGCTGATCGAGGCCGAGTGCGGCATCAAGGACGACGCCGGCCTCCGCAAGGCCACGGGAGGGGAATGGACCAGCGTACGCGTGTTCGACGACTCGGATCGCGGCGCGGAGCCGGCGTCGGGCTCGGCCAGGACCGCCGGGATGGCGATCTGTCCCTGCTCGATGGGCACAGTCGCAGCCATCGCGCACGGCACGAGCCGCTCGCTCGTCGAGCGGGCCGCGGACGTGACGCTCAAGGAGCGCCGCCAGCTGATTCTCGTGCCGCGCGAGACGCCGCTGTCGCTGGTGCACCTGCGGAACCTCACACTCGCCACCGAAGCGGGGGCGATCGTGCTTCCGGCGGCGCCCGGCTTCTACCACAAGCCACAGAAGGTGTCCGACTTGGTCGACTTCGTCGTGCAGCGCGTGGTCGACCACCTCGGGCTTGAGATCAATCTGGTCAAGCGCTGGGAAGGGAAGTGAGGCTGGGCGTCATCTCGGACACGCACGGGTTGCTCCGACCTGAGGTGTTCGACGTATTCCGCGAAGTCGACCACATCCTCCACGGCGGGGACGTGGGCAAGCCTGAGATCCTGATCGACCTGGAAGCGATCGCGCCCGTGACGGCGGTATTCGGGAACGCGGATCCTCCCGAGCTTCGCTCGCGCCTGCCGCAGGTCGCGACCCTCGAGCTGGACGGCTTCGAGATCGTGATGACGCACGGTGACCAGTTCGGACACCCCACACCGGCGAAGTTGCACGAGGCGTTCCCACGTGCCGAGATCATCGTGTACGGGCACACCCACAAGCCGTTGCTCGAGCTCGTGGACAAGACCGTGACCGTGCTGAATCCGGGTGGGGCCGGGCGCCCGCGGTTCGATCTCAAGCCGTCAGTGGGGGTCATGGAGCTTGAGCCGGGGATTCCGCCCCGGGCGCGGATCGTGCCGCTATGAGGCACGTCGTGGCGGGACTCTCGCTGGTCGTGCTGCTCGCGGCGCCGGCTCGCGGGCAGCGCCGCCCGGCGCGCGCGGCCGCCCCGGACGGGTGGCCGGCCTTCATCCGGGCATTCGATGCCTTCGCCGCCGGCGACAGCGTCGTGGGCGCGAGCGTGCTCGTGATGGGCGACGGCCGGGTGCTGGCGCACCACGAGTACGGCTTCGCCGATCGCGCGCTGGGGCAGCGCGTGGACGAGCGAACCATCTTTCACTGGGGCTCGATCACTAAAACGCTCACCGCGGTCGCGGTCATGCAGCTGCGCGACCGCCGTCGCTTGTCGCTCGACGACCGCGTCACGCGCTACATCCCCGAGCTGCGACAGGTGCACGACCCGTTCGGCTCCATGGACGACGTCACGATCCGGATGCTGCTGTCGCACTCCGCCGGGTTTCAAAATCCCACGTGGCCGTACAAGGCGGGGAAAGCGTGGGAGCCGTTCGAGCCGACGCGGTGGGAACAGCTGGTGGCGATGATGCCGTACCAGGAGATCGCCTTTGCGCCGGGGTCACGCTACAGCTATTCGAACCCCGGGTTCATCTATCTGGCGCGCATCATCGAGCAGCTCAGCGGCGACCCCTATCAGAGCTACGTCTACAAGAACCTCTGGGCGCCGCTCGGGATCACGCACAGCTACTTCGGCGCTACGCCGTATCACCTCGCGGATCAGCGATCCAACAACTACGACGTGGTGTCCGACAGCGCCGGTCGCGAATCGGTCGTGGCGAATGGTCGCGAGTTCGATCCCGGTATCACGATCCCGAACGGCGGTTGGAACGCGCCGCTCGGCGACGTCGCGCGGTGGGTCGCGTTCTTGACCGGCATGGCAGGGAGCGACACCGTATTGGCCCGCGCGACACTGGACGAAATGTGGCACCCGCTGTTCGCGACCGACGGCGAGGCGCCGGGCGATTCAGTAGGGTTGTCCTTCTTCGTGCTGTGGCGGGACGGCGTGCGGTTCATCGGGCACACGGGGCACCAGGCGGGGTTCCGGTCGTTCTTCTATCTCGAGCCGCGCACCAAAGCGGCGGTGATTGCCGCCTTCAATACCACACACGACGCGCGCGAAGCGGAATCGGCACAGGGGTTCAAGCGCATCATCGACGCCGCGCTGGAGCTGATCGCTGGTCGGCGCTAGCGCTGGCACCTCGCGCAGAACGTCGTCGCCCTGAGATCGATCGTGTGCGTCGTGACGAGCCGCTGCCTGCACTGCACGCACGGCTCGCCTCCGCGCCCGTATACCTTCAGCTCGAACTGGAACCGCCCGGACTCACCCGTCCCAGTGCGGTAATCGCGCACCGTGGTCCCCGATGAGTCCACGGCGCGCAGCAGCACGTCTGTCACGGCCGCGTGCAGGCGGGCGAACTCGTCCAAGGAGAGTTTGTCGGTGGGCTTGGACGGGTCGATCCCCGCTTCGAACAGCGCCTCGTTCGCGTAGATGTTCCCGACTCCGGCGACGCGGCGCTGATCCATGATCGCCTTCTTGATCGCGGTCCGCGTTCCGTTGAGCCGCTCGGCGAACACGAACGGGGTGAACGTCTCTTCGAGCGGCTCGGGACCCAGGCGGCTCGTGTACGCGTCCCAGCCCTTCTCGTCCAGCAGCCACACCGTGCCCAGGCGGCGCACGTCGCGGTACACCAGCAGGCGGCCGTCATCGATGGTGCAGGTGAGCACCGCGTACTTCGTTTCGTCGCGGGTGAGGGCGCGGTCGTACACGACGAGCGAGCCCGTCATGCGCGGCTGCACGATCAGCCGGTGGCCGCTCGACAGCCGGAACACCGCGTGCTTCGCCCGGCGCATCACTTCCTCGATGGTATTGCCCCGGAGAGTGCGGAGCAGGCGCGGTTTCGACACGCGGCGCAGCACGTCCGTCTTGGCGAGGCGGGCGCGCGCGATCCGGTAGCCCTCGAGCCGCGGGGCGAGCTCCCGGACGATCGTCTCAACTTCTGGTAGCTCTGGCACTCTGTCTCCTGATCTCCCGCCAGCCGATGTCGCGCCGGTAGGTCTTGCCCTGGAATGCGATCAGTTCGCAGGCGGCGGCGCTCCGCTCGGCGGCCTCGGCCACCGTGTCGCCCAACCCCGTGACGCTGAACACCCGGCCGCCCTGCACCCGCAGCGTGCCGTCGGGGTCGCGGTCGGTGCCCGCGTGAAACACCAACGTCCCGGGCTCCACGTCGCGCGGCACGACGATCGCGGCACCGCGCTCGGGCTTGTCGGGGTATCCCGAGGCGGCGAGCACCGTGGAGACCGCCGCGCGGGTGACGTCGAGCGTCGTCAGCCCGGGCCGCCAGCCTCCCGTCGCGATCTCCACCAAGTGCCGCGTCACGCCGGGCAGCACCGGGAGCAGGGCCTGCGTCTCCGGATCGCCGAAGCGGCAGTTGAACTCGAGCACATGGGGGGTGCCGTCGCCCGTAAGCATCAGCCCGGCGTACAGCACGCCCTGGTAACACGCGCCCTGGGCCGCGAGCTCCCGGATCGTCGGCTCGAGCACCTGCTCGCGCACCCGGTCGAGCAGCGCGCCCGTGGCGATGCCCACGGGGCAGTAGGCGCCCATCCCGCCGGTGTTGGGCCCCGCGTCACCCTCCCTCAAGCGCTTGTGGTCCTGGGCCGCGGGCAGCACCAGGATCCGCTCGCCGTCGGTGAGAGCCAGCACCGAAAGCTCTTCGCCCTCGAGGAATTCCTCCACCACGATCTCGCGCCCCGCGTCGCCGAACGCTCCCTCGGCGAGCATGGCACGGGCGGTGTCGGCGGCTGCGTCGCGGGTGGCGCAGACGACCGCGCCCTTGCCCGCCGCGAGCCCCGAGGCCTTCACGACGAGCGGCGCGGCGTGGCCGCGGATGTAGGCGAGGGCGGGGTCGAGCGCGTCGAACGTCCGGCTCGCGGCCGTGGGGACGCCGGCGCGCCGCATCATGTCCTTGGCGAAGGCCTTGGAGGACTCGATGCGCGCGGCCGCGCGGTCAGGGCCGAAGACGGGCCGGCCGGTGGCCCGGAGGGCGTCGGCGAGACCGGCCGCGAGCGGTGCCTCCGGGCCGATGACGGTGAGATCGATGCGGAGCTCTTGCACCGCCTCCACCACCTTCACAACCGCCGCCGCCTCGATCTTCAGATTGGTGCCGAGCTGGGCGGTGCCGGGGTTGCCGGGGGCGGCGAACACGGTCGCCTCGGGGGCGTCGCGCTTCAGCGCCCAGCAGAGCGCGTGCTCGCGGCCGCCCCCGCCGACGACCAGGACTCTCACTTCTTCTTGAGCGCCTCCGCGAACGCCTGGGCCGCCCGCTTGGCGGTGTCCACCACGTCGTTCACGACGGCCTTGGCTTCCTTCATGTAGTGATCACGCGCCTCGTCGATGTCCTTGTCGATCGGCCGCTGCTCGGCCTCCGGACCGCGCCGGGTGTACTCGCCGCCCAGGATGCGCTCGTAGTTGCCCTGCTCGATCCAGCGCTGCAGCTCGGCGGCGCGCACCGTGTTGAAGGGGTGGGAGCGGCCCAGCACCCCCAGGATCTTGAACACCCGGTCGAGCGCACCGCCCGCCTCCTCGTATTCCTTGGCCTGCGCCAGAAAGGCGTTCAGGTCCATTTGGGACATGTCGCCGCCGCCGGCGAACTTCAGGTTGACGCGCAGCGAGGCGGTCGGGTCCTGGCACGCGAGCAGGCCGGCCCGGTCGGACGAGAGCTCGCTCTTGCGGAACCACTCGAGCAACGCCAGCTGGATCGGCAGGATCGCGATGCCGGCGAGAAACGGCAGCGCCCCGAGGCTGACGTTCAGGATCAGCACGAGGATCGTGTGGTACAACGCGTGCCCGCTCATGACGTGCCCCAGCTCGTGCCCCAGCACGTTCCGCAGCTCGTCGTCGTCGAGCAGCTTAAGGGTGCCCGAGTTGATCACGATGAAGGGCTTGTCCATGCCGAACGCCCCCGCGTTCGCAAACGGCGTTTGCGACACGAACAGCTCGGGCCGGTCCGGCCAGTCCATCGACGTGACCACGTCGGTGTACAGCTGGTTCAGGCGGGGAAATTGGGTCGGGCCGACCCGGACGGCGTCGGCCTGGAACAGCAAGCGGATCCCCCGCTCGCCGAAGAACCCGTAGATCTTCTTTACCACCTCGTCGAAGCCGGGGACGGAGCGCAGCGTCTGCAGCGCCGCGCGGTCCGCCGGGTGCTCCCACGCGACCGGCGCGATCTGCGTGAGGATCCTGCGGGGGCGCGCGGCGGGAAGGCTCGTGGGATCAGTCATGCGATGCTCCTGCTGATGATAAGGTAAAACGCCACTACGTTGCCCGTCCTCCGGTGTTTCGCGAGTGAACTCGCGGCTCGGCACTGCCGCTGAAGCGGCGCGCCCGTTTACGGGCAGAGCCGAGCCGCGGCTTCAGCCGCGACCTCATCCGGCGGCGTCCAGCGCCTGCTCCAGGTCCGCGATCAGGTCGTCCACGTCTTCAATGCCGACCGAGAGTCGCACCAAGCTGTCGGTGAGGCCCATCGCGCGCCGCATCTCGGGCGGCACGCTGGCGTGCGTCATCGAGGCCGGATGGCCGACGAGGCTCTCCACCCCGCCCAGCGACTCGGCCAGCGCGAAGAGCTTGGTGCGCTCTACGAAGCGGCGCGCGCGCTCCACCGAGCCCAGCTCGATCGAGATCATGCCGCCGAAGCCCTTCATCTGGCGGCAGGCGAGCTCGTGCTGGGGATGGGAGGGCAGGCCAGGGTAGTAGACCCGCTGCACCTTGGGATGCTTGGTGAGCCACTCGGCGATGCGGCGGCCGTTGGCGTCGTGCTGCCGCATGCGGAGGGCGAGCGTCTTGGTGCCGCGGAGCGCGAGCCAGCAGTCGAACGGCCCCGGCACGGCGCCCGACGCGTTCTGGATGAAGCCGATCCGCTCGGCGAGGTCGTCGGAGTTCACGACCACCACTCCGCCGACCATGTCGCTGTGGCCGTTCAGGTATTTAGTGGTCGAGTGGAGCACGATGTCGGCGCCCAGCTCGAGCGGCCGTTGGAAGCAGGGCGTCGCGAACGTGTTGTCCACCACGCACAACGCATTCGCGTCGCGCGCGATTTCGCCCACGGCCTGGAGGTCGCACAGCCGCATCATCGGGTTGGTCGGCGTCTCGGCGTAGATCAGCCGGGTGCGCGGCGTCACGGCGGCGGCGACGTTGCCGGCGTCTGCGGCATCCACGAAGCTGAATTCCAGCCCGTGGCGGGCCCAGATATGAGTCATTTGCCGGTGCGTGCCGCCGTATACGTTCTCGCCGCTCACGACGTGATCCCCGTGCGACAGCAGCTTGAGCACGGCATCCACCGCGGCCAGGCCCGAGGCGAATGCGAAGCCGTGGCGGCCGCCTTCGAGCGCCGCGATGTTGCGCTCGAGTACCTCGCGGGTCGGGTTGCGGGTGCGCGCGTACTCGTAGCCCTTGTGTTTGCCGAGGCCCTCTTGGATGTAAGTGGAAGTCTGATAAATCGGCGTCATGACGGCGCCCGCCAGCGGATCGGGGATGTGCCCGGCGTGCACCGCGCGCGTCCCGAAACGCGTAGTGAGGTCGTCGGTCGATACCTTGGTCATATAGCGGGAACGTAAGGGCGCCTTCCGCGCCGAGCAAGCGACCTTTACGTTAAGCACCGATGCCGCAACCCAATGCCGTGAAATGCCTCGTTGTGGACGACGAACCGCGCCTGCGACGCGTGCTGATCCGCCTGCTCGAAGGGGAAGGGTTCACCTGCGCGGAGGCGGGCTCCGGCACCGAGGCGCTGGAGCGGATGCACGCCGACCCCGTGCCGCTCGTCATCTCCGACTTGCGGATGCCGCAGATGGACGGCGTCACGCTGCTGCGGGAGATCCTCGCCCGCTGGCCGGATACCGCGATGATCGTCGTGACCGCTGTGGCCGAGGTCGAGAGCGCGGTCGCATGCCTCCAGCTGGGCGCGCTTGACTACGTGGCGAAGCCGTTCCACCTGGATGAGGTGCGGGCGCGCGTGATGCAGGCGCTCGACAAGCGCCGCCTCATCCTGGAGAACCGGATGTACCAGCACCAGCTCGAGGAGCGGGTCCAGGAGCAGGCGCACCGCATCGAAGAGCTGTCGCTCGAGCGGCTCCAGGCCCTGGTGCATTTTCTCGAAGAAAAGGACCCCTACACCCGCGGCCACTCGGTCCGGGTCGCGAACTACGCCCTCGGGATGGGCCGGCAGCTGCAGCTCGGCCTGGACTCGATCGACATGATCGCCCTCGGCGCTGAGCTGCACGATATCGGCAAGATCGGGGTGAGCGAGGCGGTGCTCCACAAGGCCGGCAAGCTCAGCGAAGCCGAGTACCGGCACATCATGGAGCACCCCGTCATCGGCGCCCGCATCCTGGGGCCGCTGATGCGGGACGCGCCCGCGGCGCTCGCCATCGTCCGCTCGCATCACGAGCGACTCGACGGCAAGGGCTTCCCCGACGGCCTCAAAGGGGACGCGATTCCGCTCGAGGTCCGCATCGTGACGGTGGCGGACTCGTTCGACGCGATGACGAGCGTGCGGCCGTACCGCCCCGCGCTCTCCGTCCAGCGGGCGATGCAGGAGCTCGAGGACATGAAGGGGGTGCAGTTCGACCCCCGAGCGGTGGCGGCGTTCCTCGACGCCTTCGATCGCGCCGCGCTCCCCGTCACCACGCCGGACGCCCGGCCGTTGCGCCTGCCGGCCCGGTCGCTCGAAGCCCCACGCACTTGACGCGCGTCCGATTGACGCGTCGTCCTCGCGTTTCTACGTTGCGCCCATGACCGACACCCTCATGGTCAGCGTATCCGGCGTGCGCGGGATCGTCGGCAAGGACCTGACCGACGACGTGGTGAGCCGCTGGGCACACGCCTTCGGCGCCTGGATCGTCGCTGCGGGGAACGGCGAGCGGCGCAGTGGCGGCACCACCGTCGTGATCGGGCGCGATGCGCGCACGTCCGGCCCCGCGTTCGCCCGGGCGGCGATTGCCGGGCTCGCCGCCGCGGGCTGCGACGTGATCGACGTGGGTCTCGTGCCGACGCCCACCGTGCAGCTCGCCGTGGAGCACCACCGGGCGGGCGGCGGGATCGTCATCACGGCGAGCCACAACCCGATCGAATGGAACGCCCTCAAGTTCATCGGACCGGACGGCATCTTTCTCGACGGACCGGACGGGGCGCGGGTGCAGAGGCTGGCGGTCGAAACGACGGTCGAAGGCCGGGGAAGGGGGAAGGGGGAAGGGGGGAACCTTAAGACGGATCCCGGTGCGGTCGAGCGGCACCTCGACGCCGTCCTCGAGCTCTCGGCGATCGACGTCGAGCGCATCAAGAAGAGAAAGTTCGCCGTCGCGCTCGACGCGGTCCGCGGGGCCGGCGGGCCGGTGATGCGCACGCTGCTGGAGCGGCTCGGCTGCACGGTGACGGGCATCAACCTGGAAACCGACGGCCAGTTCCCCCGAGCGCCGGAGCCAGTGCCGGAGAACTTGGGCGAGCTGTCCGCGCTGGTGCGGCGCAGCGGGGCCGACCTCGGGATCGCGGTGGACCCGGACGTCGACCGGCTGGCGATCGTGGACGAAAACGGCGCCCCGATCGGAGAGGATTATACGCTCGCCTTCGCGGTGCGGACGGTGCTGGGCGGGAAACGGGAGACGCACTCCGAGACACGGGTGGTAGTGTGTAATCTGTCCACCAGCCTCGTCGTCGAAGACGCCGCCCGCGAGGTCGGCGCGCAGGTCGTGCGAACACCGGTCGGCGAGGTACATGTCGCACGGGCGATCGTGCGGCTTGCGGCCGTCATCGGCGGGGAGGGGAACGGCGGCGTGATGTACCCCGCGCTGCACGCCGGCCGGGACGCGCCCGTCGCGGCGGCGCTGGCCTTGGAGCTGCTCGCGCGCACGGAGCAGACGGTGAGCGAGCTGGTGGCGGCAGCGCCGCGCTATACGATTGTCAAGGCGAAAACGCCCCGCGGCCCTGCGCTCGAGCCGGTGTACCTGGCGCTGCGGCAGCGGTTCGCCGACGCACAGGTGGACACCCAGGACGGGCTGCGGCTCGCCTGGCGAGACCGCTGGCTCCATGTGCGGCCCTCGAACACCGAGCCGATCGTCCGGCTGATCGCCGAAGCGCCGACCGGCGCAGCAGCGCAGCAGCTGGTCGACGAGGGACGGCGACTATGTGTGGCATCGTAGGCTACACCGGGCCCCGGCAGGCGGCCGCGCTGCTACTGGAGGGGCTGAAGCGGCTCGAGTACCGCGGCTACGACTCGGCAGGCCTGGCGCTGGTGCACGGCGGGCGCATCGAGGTCCACAAGGCGGCCGGGAAGATCAGCGTCCTCGAGCAGGAGCTGGGCACCACGCTCCCGCCCGGCCACACCGGCATCGCCCACACGCGTTGGGCCACCCACGGCGCACCCAACACTGCTAACGCGCACCCGCACACCGATTGCGGCGGCACGCTGGCGCTGATCCACAACGGCATCATCGAGAACGCCGCTGTGCTCCGCACCGCGCTGGCGCAGCGCGGCCACGTCTTCCGCTCCGAGACCGACACCGAGGTGCTCGCTCACCTGATCGAGGAGGTGCTGGCGAAGGGCGGGGCATTCGTCGAGGCGGTGGCGGGCGCGCTCAACCAGGTCGAAGGCACCTACGGCATCGCGGTCGTGTCGACCCGGGAGCCCGACACGATCGTCGCGGCGCGCAAGGGCTCGCCGCTGCTCGTCGCCATCGGCTCGGGCGAGAACTTCGTCGCGTCGGACGCCTCCGCCGTGCTGGCCCACACGCGCTCGGTGGTGTACCTGGACGACGACGAGATCGCCGTGGTGCGGCCGGGCGAGTATCGCATCCTCGATCTCGGCACGGTGGAGAAGGAAAAGGCCGTGACCCGGGTCGACTGGGACCTGGCCACGATCGAGCGCGGCGGCCACGCGCACTTCATGCTGAAAGAAATCCTGGAGCAGCCCGAGAGTCTCCGCAACACGCTGCGCGGGCGCCTGCTCGAGGAGGAGGGCACCGCGCGGCTGGGCGGGCTCAACGTCAGCGACGAGCAGCTGCTGCAGGTGAACCGCATCGTCTTCACCGCCTGCGGCACGTCGTGGCACGCGGCGCTGATCGGCGAATACATGATGGAGGAGCTCGCCCGCATCCCCTCCGAAGTCGAGTACGCGTCCGAGTTCCGCTACCGCAACCCCATCGTGGACGACCGCACGCTCGTGGTCGGCATCTCCCAGTCGGGCGAAACGGCGGACACGCTGGCGGCGCTGCGCGAAGCCAAGCGGCGTGGCGCGCGCACCCTCGGCCTCGTGAACGTGGTGGGCTCGACCATCGCCCGCGAGGTGGACGGCGGCATCTATCTCCACGCCGGACCGGAGATCGGGGTCGCGTCGACCAAGGCCTTCACCAGCCAGATCGCCGCGCTCGCGGTGCTCACCCTCAAGATGGGCCGGCTGCGGGCGCTCTCCATCCTCCAGGGACGGGAAGTCGTGCGTGCGCTCGCCAAGCTCCCCGACCTGGTCGAGCGGGTGCTCGCGAAGGCCCCCGAAGTCGAGCACATCGCCGAGCGGATGATGCGGGCCGGCAACGTGCTCTACCTCGGCCGGGGATACAACTTTCCCGTGGCGCTCGAGGGCGCGCTCAAGCTCAAGGAGATCTCCTACATCCACGCGGAGGGCTACCCGGCTGCGGAGATGAAGCACGGGCCGATCGCGCTGATCGACGATCTGATGCCGGTCGTGTTCATCGCGCCCCAGGACGCCGTCTACCAGAAGGTCGTGAGCAACATCGAAGAGGTGAAGGCGCGCGGCGGCCGCGTGGTGGCGGTCGTCACGGAGGGCGACAGCGGCGTCGCCCGGCTGGCCGACCACAAGATCGCCGTTCCGGAAACGCTGGATCTGCTGACGCCCGTGCTCACGGTCTTGCCGCTCCAGCTGCTTGCGTACTACATCGCGGTGCGACGGGGATGCAATGTGGACCAGCCGCGGAACCTGGCGAAATCGGTGACGGTGGAGTGAATCGAATGCGGAATGCGGAGTGCGGAATGCGGAATGGATCGCGCTGCCGTCGGGGCCGTGAGCGGGCTCCCTGGATCGAACTCGCCCCCTCAATTCCGCATTCCGCATTCCGCACTCCGCATTAGGGCGTGGCGGTGAGGGTCGTGCTGCAGCGTGTCTCGCGAGCCGAAGTACGCGTGGACGGGAGAGTGGCCGGGAAGATCGGGGTGGGGTTCCTAGTCCTCGCTGGCTTCGCCCCATCGGACACGGAGGACCAGCTCGCCTGGATGGCGGACAAGCTGCTCGGCCTGCGGCTGTTCGGCGACGCCGAGGGGAAGATGAACCTCGCCCTCGCCGACGTGGCCGGGGCCCTGCTGGTGGTGTCGCAGTTCACGCTGTACGGTGACGCGCGCAAGGGGCGGCGACCCAGCTTCATCGACGCGGCGCCGCCCGAGGTGGCGATTCCCCTGTACGAGCGCTTCGTCGCGCTCCTCCGGGAGCGGGGCGCGGGGAGCGGAACCCAGGTGGAAACCGGCGAGTTCGGCGCGATGATGGAGGTGGAGCTGGTGAACGATGGACCGGTGACGCTGGTGCTGGAGCGGTGAGCCTCGTTCTCGCGAGCGGGTCGCCCCGGCGGCGCCAGCTGCTCGAGATGCTGGGCGTCGAGTTCCGCGTCGTCGCTCCGAACGTGGACGAGACGCGGCAGGGCTCGGAGCTGCCCGAGCGGTACGTCACGCGTCTCGCCCGCGAGAAGGCGCGCGTCGTGGCCGGGCGCGAGCGCGGCGCGGTCGTGCTGGCAGCCGACACGACGGTGGTGCTGCGCGGCGAAGTCTTCGAGAAGCCGCAGACGCCCGCCGCCGCGGTCGAGATGCTGGCGCAGCTCGCCGGGCGCACCCATCAGGTGATGACGGCGGTCGCGGTCGCGCGCGACGGGCGACTCGAGCACGCGGTCGACGTCACCGATGTGACGTTCCGGCCGCTGTCGGGGGATCAGATCGCCGCGTACGTCGCGACGGGGGAGCCGATGGACAAGGCGGGCGCCTACGCGATCCAGGGGAAGGGCGCCGCGCTGGTGGAGGGGATCCGCGGCGACTTTTTCGGCGTGATGGGCCTGCCGCTGCGGCTCGCGCTCGAGCTGCTCGAGCGGTTCGGCCTGCCTTACCGCTTCACGCGGTAGACCGGGACCGTCTTCGACTTGCCTTTGACGTGGATAGGCTCGAGGGGATCGACCTTTGGGGGTTGCTTCAGCTGCTGGTAGAAGGGCTCCGAGATGAGGATCTCGTTGGCCCCGGCGGTGTCGCAGAGGCGCTTGGCAGTATTCACCGCGTCGCCGATCACGGTATACTCGAGGCGCCGATCCGAGCCGACGTTGCCCGCGAATACTTCGCCAAAGTTGATGCCGAGCCCGATGCCGAGCTCGGGGCGACCCTGCTCCTTCCACTTCGCGTTGAGCTTCTGGAGCGCTGCCAGCTGATCGAGCGCGCAGCGCATAGCGCGGTCGGCGTCGTCCTCGTGGGCGATGGGCGCGCCCCACAACGCCATGATCGCATCGCCTATGAACTTGTCGAGCGTGCCGCCGTGCTCGAACACGATCTCTACCATCTCCGTTAAGTACGAATTGAGCAGCGTGGCGATGTCGTCCGGGCTCATCGTCTCCGACAGCGGTGTGAAGCCGCGGATATCGGAAAAGAAGATGACGACGGGGCGCTTTTGACTCGGGAGCTTACCGGCATCCTGCTGCTGCGCGATAACCGCGGCAATGTTCGGGGAGAAGTAGCGCTGAAAGTTCGACAACACCAGCGCCTCACGTTGTAACCGCTCGGAGCGTCGCGAGTTCTCGATCCCGACGGCCGCGAGCGACCCGAAGGCGATCAGGAACTCGAGGTCTTCGTCGGCGAAGGAGTGGGTGGCGGTGAGGTTGTCGACGTACAGGATCCCGAGCACCTGCTGGTCCGTTCCCATGAGCGGGGTGCACATGGCGCTGCGCACGCTCTGGATCAGAATCGACTTGCCCTTGAAGCGTTCGTCGGCGGCGGCGTTGTCGGAAAGGATAGCGACGCGCTCCTCCACGGCCTTGCGGGCGATCGACTGCGGCACGTGCTTCGACGCCGCCGCGGAGCCGGTCTTCCCCTTCGAGACCCGCGGCACCAGCTCCCCCGTCTTATCCTCGAGCAGCAGGATGGACACGCGGTCCACGTTCATGATCTGGAACGTGAAGTCCACCACCTTGTCGAGCAGCCGATCGAGCTCCTGCTGCTTCGACAGCTCCTTGGAGATCTCCAACAGCAGCGACAGCTTCTTCTCGCGCCGTTCCTCGAGCGTCTGGGCCGCGACCTTGAGGTGCGACGCGCCCGACGCGCGGTCGACGACGATCGCCGGGACGCCGCCCGAGTGCGTCACCGGGAGCTGGCGCACGATCGTGCCGGCGCCGGGCTTGCCGCCGAACTCGGCGGGGAGCGACGCCACGACCTGAGGGCGCGGTGCCGGCGCGGTCACGCTTTTCACGCGGAACGCGACGTTCCCGAAGGTGATGACGTCGTTTTCGCCGGCGACGGCCTCGGTGACGCGGGCCCCGTTCAGAAACGTGCCGTTGGAGGAGCCGGCGTCCTTGACCTGCACTCCACCGTCGGTGAGGCGGAGCTCGGCGTGCCGGCGGGAGATGGTGGGGTCGTAAATCGGAACGTCGCTGGTGACGGCCCGCCCCACCACGACGGTCCGGCCGGGCTGGAGGTCGATCGCCTGATCGCCCGTCGTGCTCAGCAGCTTAAACACAAGCGGGAATATATCGCATTTCGCGTCGCCGGCTTCAGCTGGGGCAGGCCGGCCCTGGCCGGATGACGAGCTCCCGGCTGCGCGCGCCCGCCGCCGCCCGCGTCACCGTCACGATCCGATCCCCCGCCGTCCACCACTCCACGGGCCCTCTGTCTCCGATGCACGCGCCCGCCGGCGCACCGAGCCGGCTTCGCGCCCACGCCGTCACGTCCGCCATGTCCCGGCCGAAAGCCACCACGGTGATCGCCGCGAGCCGCCCGTCCCGCGTCGTCACGTTCACGTCGCGGCCGTCCGCGTCCGCCGCGCACATCTGCTCGTGGCCGGCTGGGTCGCCGTGCATCCCGTGCATCATGCCGCTGCAATAGAGCGAGGGCAGCGCGGCGTGCAGGGAATCGAGCGGCGCGCCGAGCGGAACGGCTGCGAGCGCGTCGAGCAGGCGTCGCGCGGCCGCGCGCCGGGCGGCGCGCGGTAGCAGCAGGGCGGCGCTCAACGCCACCACCACGCCGGCGCCCACGAGCGCCACGCGCCGCCTCATGCGGCGCCTCCTCCCCCGCCCGTCGCGCTGCGGGCGAGCGCCAGCGCCTTCAAGACGGCCTGCGCCTTCGCTTCCGTCTCGGCGAACTCGCGCGCCGGATCCGAGTCGGCGACGATGCCGGCGCCCGCCTGCACCACGACGCGGTCCTTGAGGACCACCGCGGCGCGGATCGCGATGGCCGTGTCGAGGTTGGTCGCGCCCCAGCCGACGTACCCCACCGCGCCCGCGTAGGGGCCGCGGCGCTCGGGCTCGAGCTCGTCGATGATCGCCATCGCGCGCACCTTGGGAGCACCCGTGACCGTGCCGGCGGGGAAGCAGGCCTTGAACACGTCGAGGGCGTCGTAGCCGTCGCGCAGCCGCCCCCGCACCTCGCTCACGATGTGCTGCACGTGCGAGTAGCGCTCGATGGCCAGCAGGTCGGTGACCCGCACCGTGGCAAACTGCGCCACACGCCCCACGTCGTTGCGTCCCAGGTCGACGAGCATCAGGTGCTCGGCCCGCTCCTTCTCGTCCGCCAGCAACGCGCGGCCCAGTGCCTCGTCCTCCTCCGGCGTCCCGCCACGCGGCCGGGTGCCCGCGATGGGGCGGACCGTCACCTCGCCGCCCTCCACGCGCACCAGCACCTCGGGGGAGCTCCCGACCAGCGTGAAGTCGTCGAGCGCGAGATAGAAGAGGTAAGGAGCCGGGTTCAGCGCCCGCAGATAGCGGTACAGCAGGAAGGGGTCGACGGCGCCCGCCGCGTCCTGGCGGCGCGACAGCACCGTCTGGAATGTGTCGCCTGCCCGGATGTACTCGAGGATGCGGGAGACGTCGCGCTCGAACGCCGCGCGGGGGTAGCGGGACGTCGTTGGGACGGCGGGCAAGCTGTCGCGCAGCGCCAGCGGCGTGAGCTCGTGGCGCCCGCGCAGCCGGGCGACGAGCTCGGCGAGGCGCGCCTCCGCGGCGTCGTAGAGCCGCAACCGCTCCGCCGCGGCCGCGCCGCGCGGCACCTCCACGTTGGCCACGAGGATGGCGCGGCCGAACAGGTTGTCGACGATCACCAACGTGTCGGCGATCATCATGACGGCGTCGGGCAGGTCGAGCGTGTCCGCGGGGGGCCGGGGCAGGCGCTCGATCGTGCGCACCAGGTCGTACCCGAGGTAGCCGACGGCGCCGCCGGTGAAGCGGGGCAGCCCCGGCACCGGGACGGCGGGCAGGGCCCGCAGGCGCTGCGCGAGGTGCCCGATCGGGTCGTCGGTCTCGCCCGCGCCGCGCCAGCCCGTCTCCCGCGTCCAGCGCTCGATGGCCCGGCCGCGACAGCGCCACACCTCGCGCGGCTCGGTACCGAGGAAGGTGTAGCGGGCCCAGCGCTCGCCGCCCACGAGCGACTCGAGCAGGAACGCGAACGGCGGTCGCGCCACCTTCACGAACGCGGCGAGCGGGGTGTCGGCGTCGAGCACCACTTCGCGCACGAGCGGGACCATCCCGCCGCGCTCGGACCGGGCCAGCAACGCCGCGCGGGCGTCGCTCATCTGCGGGGGAGCGGGGTAGACGGGGTATGCACCGTTGCTCGGGTCGGCCGCCCGGCGGCGATTCCGCCGCGATGTGCCCACGGGTTCTCCTCCTTGCCGTCCTCCCGGCGCTGCCGCTGGCCGTCCCCGCGGCGCAGACCTGGAACGCCCCCGCGGCGGTCGACCTGGCGCAGCGCGCGATCGCGCGGCGCACGCAGGCCGCCGCCGACACGGCGCTGCGCGACTACAAGGCCCAGGCGCACGGCTTCCTGTTCTTTCTCGGCCAGTTCGGGGAGGGGCTGGCCGATCCCCCGCGCCTCGTCAAGGCCGACCAGCTGGAGCTGGAAGTGTACTGGAAGGCCCCGGCGAGCAGCAAGCAGCGCGTCGTCGGCTGGCGCGACCGCGCCGAGCTCCCCACCGACATCAACTACCACCGCGACCATCTCGGCATCGTCCAGAACAATTTCGGCGCCGCGATCCGCCTCGGGGAGGGGGACGAGGTGCGGGACGTGCCGCACCCGCTCTCGGCTGCGGGTCCCGACCTGTACGACTACGCACTGGCCGACAGCACCACGATCACATTCCCCCAGCGCGAAGTGCGCGTCGTCGCGCTGCGCGTGCGCCCCAAGGACTTCGACGCTCCGCGCATCGTGGGCACGTTGTACGTGGACGCGGCGACCGCGGATCTCGTGCGTCTCGCGTTCAACTTCACACCGCGCGCCTACCTCGACGCGCAGCTCGAGGACGTGAGCATCGTGCTCGACAACGCGCTGTGGGAGGGGCGGTTCTGGCTGCCCTACCGTCAGGAGCTCGAGATCCGGCGGCGGGCCACCTGGCTCGACGTGCCGGCGCGGGGGATCATTCACGCGCGCTGGGACATCGAAGGGTACGCCTTCAACCTGGGGCTCGCCACGAGCTGGTTTCAGGGGGATGAGATCACGTTCCTTCCCAAGGCCGAGCGCGACTCGTTCCCGTGGCCGGAGCCGCTGGTCGATGCGATTCAGACCGTCGCGGAGCCGGTGCGCCAGAGCGACCTCGAGCGGGTGCGCGCCGAGGTGGAGCAGATCGCCGGCCGGCGCGCGCTCACCGGCCTCAAAGCGCGCCGTCTCGGCGTGCGCGGCCTGTCCGACCTGGTGCGTGCGAACCGCGTCGAAGGGCTCACGCTGGGTGCGGGGCTGGTGTGGCGCGGGGGCGGCGAGCGACGCGAGCTGCGCGTCATCGCGAGCTACGGCTTCTCCGACCGGCGCCCCAAGGGCAGTGTTGCGGCCGTCGACCGCGAGGGCCGGGGCGCGCTGGAAGCGAGCCTGTTCCGCGAAGTGCGCGATGTGGGCGACGAGCGCGTGATCGCGCCCCTACTCAATTCGTTCGCGTCGCAGGAATTCGGCGCGGACTACGGCGACTACTACCTCGCCGACGGCGCCCGGCTGACCTACCGCCACGGCAGCGGCGTGCGCGGGGAGTGGAGCGCCGCGCTCGGCCGTGAGACGATCCGGTCGCTCGCGGTGACCGCCGAGCCTGCGAACGGCAGCTTTCGCCCGAACCCCGCCTTGGGAGGGGGAGAAACCGGCGTCGACCTCGCACAGCTCGCGCTGCGCCGCCGCAGCGAGGGCTTCGCGGTGCGCCGCGATGTGCACTACGAACTCGTCGCGGAAACGGGGCGCGCGGACGGCGGGAACACCTACGTGCGCGTCTCCGGTACAGGGCACCTGCTGCTCCCCGCCGGCGCGACGCGGCTGCTGGTCCGCGCCCTGGGCGGCGTGGCGACCCACGCGCTCCCAGCGCACCGCAGCTTCGTGCTCGGGGGCAGGGGGACGCTGCTCGGCGACGACTTCCGGCGCTGGGGCGGCGGCCGCATGGCACTGGCCCACCTCGAGTGGCGTGTCCCCGTGCCCTTCGTCTCGCTGCGGCTCGGTCCCTACACCCGCACGCCGCGGCAGCTCACCGTCGCACCGTACGTGGCCGCGGGATGGGCCGATCGGCCGGTGCCGGGCACGCCGTGGGTGGCGACGCCCGGGACCCGGGTGACGCTCGGCCTCGGGCTCGAGTGGCTCGGCGTGTTCCGGCTCGAGGCGGGGGTGGGTGCGGAAAGCCGGCGCGTCGGCTTCGCGCTCGACGTGACGCGCGATTTCTGGGGCATCCTGTGAGTGAAATGGACTGGACGGCGCCGCGCCGGGGGCTAGCTTTGACACGTTGACCGATGGCCGACACCAACTTCCCCGACGAATGGCTGGCGCGCTCCCTCGAGGGAGTGCTGAGTCCCGAGCTCCTGGTGGAGCTCCGGACGAAGGCGCAGCCCGGCCAGACCCTGTGGGAGGCGCTCGTGGCTCAGAAGGTCGTGAGCGACGACCAGATCCTCACCGCCCTCTCGACGCGCTTCCGCCTGAAGCTGGCTGACTTCAAGGACGTGGACCCCGGTATCAAGGAGAAGGTCCCGGAGCAGCTGGCCCGCCGCTATCACGTGCTGCCGCTCCGCATCACCGACTCCTTTCTGGAGGTCGCGACCGCCAACCCGTTCGACCTGGATGCGGAGAAGACCCTGGCGTTCGCCACGGCGCGGGAGATCCGCATGCAGCTGCTCGCGCCGTCGAAAATCAACGAGAAGCTCGACGAGCTGTACCGGCCCGAGAAGGCGCTCGACAAGGTGTTCCAGCAGATGGAGGGGTCGACCGACTTGGTCCAGCTGGTTGAGGACAAAGGCCCCGACGAGATCGCCGTCTCCGAGGAGCAAGCGAGCCAGCGGCCGATCGTGCGGCTCGTGGACTTGATCATCTCCGAGGCCATTCTCGCCCGCTCGAGCGACATCCACATCGAGCCGGAAGAAGGCGGCGTGGCGGTGCGCTATCGCATCGACGGTGTGCTCCGCCAGCAGATGAAGATCCCGCGCCAGGCCGGGCTGCCGCTCATCTCCCGTATCAAGATCATGTCTTCGCTGGACATCGCCGACCGGCTGCGCCCCCAGGACGGCCGCGCCCGCGTGGCCGTGAACGGCCAGCCGATCGACCTGCGCGTCTCGACGCTCCCCGCGGCCCTGGGCGAGAAGGTCGTGATCCGCATCCTCGACTCCCGCGCGACCGTGAAGACGCTCGATTCGCTGGGCTTGAGCCCGGACGAGGTCGAGCGCATCGGGCGGCTGCTGGAAAACCACGAGGGGATTCTGCTGGTCACCGGGCCCACGGGGTCGGGGAAGACCACGACGCTCTACTCCTGCATCAACCAGATCAAGAGCGAAGGCGTCAACATCGTGACGGTCGAAGACCCGGTCGAGTACCGGATCCAGGGCATCGTGCAAGTGCAGGTGCAGGAGAAAGCCGGGCTGACGTTCGCGTCGGCGCTGCGCTCGATCCTGCGTCAGGATCCCAACGTCGTACTGGTGGGCGAGATTCGCGACCGCGAGACGGCCCAGATCGCCGTACAGGCGTCGCTCACTGGACACCTGGTGCTGTCCACGCTGCACACCAACGACGCGGCCAACGCCGTGACGCGCCTCGTGGACATCGGGGTTGAGGCCTACAAGATCGCGGCGGCGTTGCGCGGCGTGGTGGCGCAGCGGCTGATGCGCCGGCTTTGCCTCACGTGCAAGGAAGTCTGGATGGAAGCGCCCCCTGATCGGCTGAAGCCGTGGATTCCCAAAGGGACGCCGCTGTACCGCGCGGCGGGCTGCCCCGACTGTGCGATGACGGGCTATCGGGGCCGATTTTCGATCATGGAGGTGCTCACGATCACGCCCGAGGTCGAGCGCCGCATCGCCGGGGGCGAGCCCGCGGAGCAGATCGCGACGGCGGCGCGACGCGGCGGCATGAAGTCGCTGTGGGACTCGGGGCTGGCCCACGTGCTGCGCGGCGAGTCCACCGTGGACGAGCTGATGCGCGTGGTCGACGTTCCGCAGGAGGA
This sequence comes from Gemmatimonadales bacterium, assembly GCA_035637455.1. Taxonomy (GTDB): domain Bacteria; phylum Gemmatimonadota; class Gemmatimonadetes; order Gemmatimonadales; family GWC2-71-9; genus 20CM-4-69-16. The sequence continues at coordinate 32,705 of DASPXE010000098.1, read as the reverse complement.
CGAGGTGGAAGCCGCTCCGGCGCCCGCCAGCCGGCGCCCGTCGAGCGGCATGCCGGCGTCGCGCGGTACGCCTGCTCCTCCCCCCAGCACGTTCACCGCGCCGCCGGCTGCCTCTCCGGCGGAGCCGCTCGTCGCCCATTTCGACTTGCTGGAAGAGCCGCCGAAGCGGCGGGTGTCCGGGTCGCACGGTGAGCTGGCGGTGAAGGTGCTGCTGGTGGACGACGAGGACAGCCTCCGGAAGGTGATGCGGGACTTGCTCGAGCGGGACGGCTACAACGTATCGGAGGCTCGCGACGGGGTTCAGGCGCTCGACCAGATCGACCGCGTCGGGCCTGACATCATCGTGCTCGATTTGAACCTGCCGGGACTTGACGGCTATGGGGTGCTGTCGCACCTGCGCTCGCGCCCCGCCACCGCTTCCATCCCCGTCATCGTGCTCACCGCCAAAGGGGACGAGGACAACGAGGTGCGAGTGTTCGAGCTCGGCGCCGATGACTTCCTGACGAAGCCGTTCCGCGCTCGCGCGCTGTCGGCCCGGCTCGAAGCCGTCCTTGGGCGCCGCCGGTAGTCGCCGCCCCGCGACGACCCGCTCCGTCCTGTTTGCGTCCATGAAGCCGACCGCCGCGCCATCGGCCGACGCCGCCCTCGCGTTGATCAAGCCGGAGGTTCGCGCCCAGGTGGCCTACACGCTCGAGGCGCCCCCAGCGCCCCGAAAGCTCAACCAAAACGAGAGCCCGTTCGACGCGCCCGAGGCGGTGAAGAAGGCCGTGATCCGTGCCGCGTGGGGCGAGCCGTGGAACCGCTACCCGCCGTTCACTCCCAGGGAGCTGGTCGAGCGGCTCGCCGCCCGCCACGGGTGGCTCGCCAGCGGCGTGCTGGTCGGCAACGGCTCGAACGAGCTGATCCAGGCGACGCTCGCCGTGACGGTGGGCACGGGGACGCCGGTGGTCACGCCCGCCCCTACCTTCAGCCTGTACCGCCTGCTCGCCGCGGTGTACGGGGGCCGGCACGTGCCCGTGCCGCTGTCCCCGGATTTCCAGTTCGACGTAGACGCGCTGGTGCGGGCGGCGCGCGACACGCGGGCGCCCCTCGTCGTCGTCAACTCGCCGAACAACCCGACCGGGACGCCGTTCCCCGACGGCGCGGTGGCGCGGCTGCTCGCCGAGACCGGCGCGCTGATCGTGATGGACGAGGCGTACCAGGACTTCGGCGGCCCGACCGCCGTGCCGCTCCTCAACGACCATCCGCGCCTGGTGGTGCTGCGCACGTTCAGCAAGGCGATGTCCCTCGCCGGGCTGCGCTTCGGGTACGCGCTGGCGCATCCGGCAGTAGCGGCGGAGATCGGCAAGGCCCGGCTGCCGTACAACGTGAATCGGGTGACGCTCGCCGCTGCGCACGCGGCGCTCGACGCCGCCGACCTCCTGGCCGAGCGCACGCGGGCGGTGCGGCGCAGCCGGGAGCTGCTCGAGCGCCGGCTCTCCGGCATCCCGGGTCTCCGTGCCTTTCCCTCGGCTGCCAACTTCGTGCTCATCCGCTGCGTGGCGCGGCCGGCGGCGGAGGTGTTCCACCGGCTGGTCGAGGAGTACGGGATTCTGGTGCGCGACGTGTCGGCGGGGCCGGGTCTGGACGGCTGCCTGCGGATCACTGCCGGTACCGACGAGGACGTCGAGGCGGTGGCCGAAGCGTTGAGCGCGCTGCTCGCATGAGCCGCAGCGCCGACGTGAAACGCAAGACCAAGGAGACCGACGTACGCGTGCGCCTCGCGCTCGACGGCTCGGGCGGGGCCGAAGTCGCGACCGGGATCGGCTTCTTCGATCACATGCTCGAAGCGCTGGCGCGGCACGCGCTGTACGATCTCGAGGTCCGCGCCACGGGCGATCTGCACGTCGACCAGCATCACACGGTGGAGGACGTAGGCATCGTGCTCGGCCAGGCGCTGTCGCAGGCGCTGGGCGAGCGGCGCGGCATCCGGCGCTACGGGGATGCCACGGTTCCGCTCGACGAGGCGCTCGCCCGCGTGGTCGTCGACGTGAGCGGGCGGCCCTACCTCGCCTACCACGCCGAACCTCCCACGTGGCAGCAGCTCGGCGAGTATGACGTCGCCCTCACGCCCGAGTTCTTCCGCGCGCTCGCGACCCACGGCGGGCTCACCCTGCACGTCGATCTGCTGCGGGGCCAGAACGCGCATCACATCGTGGAGGCCGTCTTCAAGGCCGCGGCGCGTGCGCTCGGGCTGGCGACGAGCCTCGACCCCCGCGTGCCGGACGTGCCCTCCACGAAGGGAGCGCTGTAGGTGATCGCCGTGGCCGACTACGGCGCGTCGAACACCCAGAGCGTGCTGCGGGCGTTGCGCGCCGCGGGCGGGGAGGCGCCTACGCTCACCGACGACGCCGACACACTGCGCCACGCCGAGCGCGTGGTGCTGCCGGGCGTCGGCAACTTCGCAGCTGCGAGACGGCGCCTGGACGAGACCGGTCTGGGCGAGGCGGTCACCGACGTGGCGCGCGCCGGCCGCCCCGTGCTCGGCATCTGCCTCGGGTTGCAGCTTTTGCTCGCGGAGAGTGAGGAGGCGCCCGGCGTCCCGGGACTGGGGTTGCTCCCGGGGCGCGTAGCGCGGTTCCAGACCCAGCTCCCGGTGCCGCACGTGGGCTGGGCGCGTGTGCGGCTCACGGCGCGCGGCCAGGCCCACCCGGCGCTCGCGGCGGCGTTCGGCGGCGGCGAGGCCTTCTTCTACCACGTCCACAGCTACCATCCCGCCGACGTCGACCCGGCGCGCGCTCTCGCCGAGGCCGAGTATGGCTCGGCGTTTCCCACGATCGTCGGAGCGGAGAACGTGCTGGGCGTGCAATTTCATCCCGAAAAGTCGCAGGCGGCGGGGCTGACGCTGCTGCGCGCGTTCGCGTGCTGGAACCCGTGACCGAGGTGCGCGTCTCGTTCGTCGACGTCTACGTGCTGCGACGGGCGCCTCGCCCCGGCCCCGCCGCCCCTCCGGACGGTCTCGAGGTCCTGGTGCTGCGCCGCGGTCCCGACGGCCGCTCGCCCGGCTCGTGGGAAACGGTGCATGGCACTGTCGAGCCCGGCGAGACGCCGGTCGCGGCGGCGCTGCGCGAGCTGCAGGAGGAGACCGGCTACGAGCCGGTGCGGTTGTACAACGCCAGCCGGGTGGAAGCGTTCTACCGTCACCGCGTCGACCAAGTAGCGCTCGGTCCCGTGTTCGCGGCGTTCGTCGATCCCGCGGCCGCCCCACGAGTGTCGGCGGAGCACGATCGGGCCGAGTGGCTGGCGCCGCCGGCGGCCGCCGCACGGCTCGCCTGGCCCCGGGAGCGCAGAGCACTGGATGACATTTTGTCAATCCTGGGGGGTGGGGACGCGGGCTTGCTGGATGACGTGCTGCGCGTATGCTAGCGCGGCGGCTCATCCCCTGTCTGGACGTGGCCGGGGGGCGGGTCGTGAAGGGGGTGCACTTCCGGGAGCTGCGGGACGCGGGTGACCCGGCGGAGCAGGCCGCGCGCTACGACGCCGAGGGGGCGGACGAGATCGTCTTCCTCGACATCGCGGCCAGTCACGAGGAGCGCGGGACCCTCATTGATTTGGTGAGCCGCGTCGCTGACAGGCTGTTCGTTCCGTTTACTGTTGGAGGCGGGATCCGCAGCGTGGCGGACGCGCGGCAGGTGCTCCGCTCGGGGGCGGACAAGGTGGCCGTCAACACCGCCGCGGTGCGCGATCCCGCGCTCGTGACCCGCCTCGCCGACGAGTTCGGGCGGCAGTGCGTGATCGCCGCGGTCGACGCGAAAGGCCGGGGAGCGGGGAGGGGGGAGGGGGAGGGAGATGGGTGGGAAGTCATGGTTCGGGGGGGACGCGAGCCCACCGGACTCGAAGTCGTGGAGTGGGTGGTGCGACTGCAAGACCTCGGAGCGGGGGAGATCCTGCTGACTTCGATGGATACCGACGGCACCCAGCACGGCTACGACCTTCCCCTCACCCGGGCCGTCGCGCAAGCGGTGCGGATTCCCGTGATCGCCTCCGGCGGGGCGGGGAAGCTCGAGCACCTCGCCGCGGCGCTCGACGCCGGCGCACACGGCGTACTCGCGGCGACGCTATTCCATTATCGCGGCACCACGGTCCCCGAAGCCCGCGCCTATCTGGCGAGCCGCGGCTACCCCGTCCGGCCGTGAACCCCTTCTATCACCGCATCTACCGCGTCGTGCGCCACATCCCCAAGGGTCGGGTGGCGACCTACGGCGTGGTGGCGCGCCTCGCCGGGCGCCCGGGCGCGGCGCGCACCGTCGGGTGGGCGCTCTCCGCGCTCCCCGAGGAGAGCGACGTGCCGTGGTGGCGGGTGCTCAACGCGGCGGGTCGCATCTCGCTCTCGGGCGCGGATCACGGCTCGGTGGTACAGCGCGCGCTGCTGCTGCGGGAAGGGGTGAAGTTCGCGGCCGGTGGCGCGGTGAACCTAGCCGTGTTCGGTTGGCCCGCCGAGGCCTACGATAGCGTGGCGGCCGCCAATCCTCGCGCTGCCTCGTCTCGTCATGCGCGGAGATCAAAGGGCTTGCGGACGTAGCCCAGGCCCACGGGTCAGGTCGTGAACCGCACGCCGAACACGCCGCCGATCCAGAGCCGCCGGAGCTCCCAGGAACAAGTCTACGCCGCGTGGCTCAAGGAGCCGGAGCGGTTTTGGGCGGAAGCCGCCGAGGCCGTCCAATGGTACCGCAGATGGGAGCGCGTGCTCGATGCCTCGCGACCCCCGTTCTACCGCTGGTTCCCCGGCGGCGTGGTCAACACCTGTTACAACGCCCTCGATTGGCACGTCGAGCACGGCAGGGCCGACCAGCCGGCGCTCATCTACGACAGCCCGGTTACGGGAGCCATCCGGACGTTTACATATCGAGAACTGCTGAATGACGTGGCTCGCTTCGCTGGGGCGCTGATCGGACAGGGCGTCGGCAAGGGCGACCGGGTCATTATCTACATGCCGATGGTCCCAGAGGCGGCCATCGCGATGCTCGCGTGCGCGCGGATCGGGGCCATCCATTCGGTCGTGTTCGGGGGCTTCGCTTCCCACGAGCTGGCGGCCCGCATCAGTCACGCCGAGCCGAAGCTGATTGTCTCGGCGTCGTGCGGCATCGAGGTGAATCGCGTCGTTCCCTACAAGCCGCTGCTCGACAAGGCGGTCGACCTCGCTTCCGTGCAGCCGCGCCACTGCATCATCCTGCAACGGCCACAAGAGCCTGCCCCGCTGGTCTCCGGGCGCGACCTCGACTGGTCGGAGCTCATGGCCAGCGCCCAGCCGGCGGAGTGCGTTCCGGTCGCCGCCACCGATCCCCTCTACATCCTCTACACGTCGGGCACGACGGGGGAGCCGAAGGGCGTCGTCCGCGACAACGGCGGCCACCTCGTGGCGCTCAAGTGGAGCATGACGCATATCTACGGCGCGGCGCCCGGCGAGGTCTATTGGGCCGCCTCCGACCTCGGCTGGGCTGTCGGCCACTCCTACATCGTCTACGGTCCGCTGTTCAATGGGAACACCACGGTCCTGTACGAGGGGAAGCCCGTCGGCACGCCCGATCCTGGCGCCTTCTGGCGCGTGATCTCGCAGCACCGGGTGCGCGTTTTCTTCACCGCTCCCACGGCGGTCCGCGCCATCAAGCGCGACGATCCGAACGGAGCCCACGTCCGGCGGTACGATCTGAGCGGGTTCCGGACGTTCTTCCTCGCCGGCGAGCGGTGCGATCCGGATACGCTCCACTGGGCGGAGCAGCAGCTGGGCGTCCCGGTCATCGATCACTGGTGGCAAACGGAGACCGGCTGGCCCATCGGGGCGAACTGCATGGGACTGGGCATGCTGCCGGTCAAGCCAGGCTCGTGCACCAAGGCGGTCGCGGGTTACGATGTGCGCGTCCTCGGGGAGGACGGGCGCGAGCTACCCGCTGCCCAGACGGGGAACATCGCGATCCGGCTGCCGTTGCCCCCCGGCTGCCTGCCGACCCTCTGGAACAACGACGAGGGCTATGTGCGGTCGTATATGAGTCGCTACCCCGGCTACTACCTCACCGCCGACGCGGGCTATAAGGACGCAGACGGCTATCTCTGGGTGATGGGCCGCACCGACGACATCATCAACGTGGCGGGCCACCGGCTGTCCACTGGCGCTATGGAGGAGGTGCTCGCCTCCCACCCCGACGTGGCAGAGTGCGCCGTGATGGGCGTGGCCGACGACATCAAAGGCGAGGTCCCGCTGGGGCTCGTCGTCCTCAAGGCCGGCGTGCGACGCCCCCCCGACGCCATCGCCGAAGAGCTCGCGCGGATGGTGCGCGAGCGGATCGGCCCGGTTGCCGCCTTTCGGACGGCCCTCGTCGTGCAGCGGTTACCCAAGACACGGTCCGGCAAGATCCTGCGCGGCACCATCAAGAAGATCGCGGACGGGATGGAGTACCGCGTTCCCCCGACGATCGACGATCCGACGATCCTCGACGAGATCACCACGGCGCTGGCGGCGGTCGGTTATCCACAGCGGTAGGCTCCGAGGTCCTACGACAGCGTCACCGCCGCCCACACCTGCGCGGCTTCGTCCCGCAGGTCCCGCAGGTTGAAGGGCTTGCGCACGTAGCGCAGGCCGAGATGGGCCAGCGCCTCCTCCGTCGAGGCGCGCACATCGCCGGTCGCCACGAGAATCCGCGGCTTCAGGCCGGGGTGCAATTCCACCAGCTGCTCTACGAACAGGTGGTCGCGCGTCATCGCCCGCGCGTCCGCCAGGATGAGGTCGTAGGTGCGCGTGCGCGCCAGGTCGAGCGCGTGCTGCGCGCTGCGCGCCACCTCTACCGTGTGTCCTTCGCGGCCGAACAGCGCTTTCACCATGCGCCGTACCGCGGGGTCGTCGTCCACGAGCAGGATGGTGCGTTTCGCGAGCGGGGCGGTGGGCGGCGCGTGCGGCTCGCGCCCCGCGGCGTCCCTCGTCGGGGGTGGAATGGGAGGGGCGGGGGGCAGGTCCACCAGGAAGGCTGCGCCGCCTTCCGGCGGACACTCCACGGTGATGCGCCCGCCGTGCGCTTCTACGATCGAATAGGTGATGGACAGGCCGAGGCCCGTGCCCTGCCCGGGTTCCTTGGTCGTAAAGAAGGGCGTGAACAGTTGCGGCACGACCTCGTCGGGGATGCCCGGCCCCGAATCGGAGACCCGCATCCGCACGCGGTCGTCGAACGACGTGTTGATGCAGATGAGGCGCCGCTGCCCGGGTGTGTTGTCCGCGACCGCCTGCGCCGCGTTGTTGAGCAGGTTGAGCACCACCTGCTGCAGCGCGTGACGGTCGCCCACGACCTCGGGAATCGTCGTGGGCAGCACCTTCTCGACCGTGATGTCCTTCAGCTTCAGATCATGCGCCATCAGCATCAGGGTGCGCTGGATCACGTCGTTCAGGTTCACGCGGGCCTGCTCGGCGGGGCCCTTGCGCGCGAAGGTCAGCAGGTTGCGCACGATCCGGCTGGCCCGCTCCGCCTGCTCGTGAATCACGCGGAGATGGCCGCGATCCTTGCTGGCCAGCTCCTTCTGCTCCAGCAGAAACTCCGACAGCCCGGCGATGGAGGTCAGCGGGTTGTTGAGCTCGTGAGCGACACCCGACACGAGCTGCCCGACGGCGGCGAGCTTCTCGCTCTGGATGAGCTGGGCCTCCATCTGCTGCTGGTCGGTGACGTCCTCCACCAGGACGACGACGCTCGCTTCCTGTTCCGGACTCGGGATGCGGGCCGCGTTCACGCGCAGCGCCCGGCCCAGCGGCGCGGAGCGGAGCACGAGCGGCTGAGCCCGCTCGCCACGCCGTGCCGCGGCGAGCAGGTCGACGAGCGCCGGCGACTGCCCCAGCAGCGCGGTCCCGAGGTCGAGACCGATGACCGACGGAATCGGACTATCGAGCATCGCGGCGAGCGAGCGGTTGGCTCGGCGGATCGAGCCCTGCGTGTCCACGACCGCGATCCCCTCGCTCAGCGCGTCGAACGCCGTCTCCCACTGCTCCTTCGCGTGGTGGACCATTTCGAAGAAGCGGGCGTTCGCGATCACGATGGCGGCATGCGTCGCGACCGTGGACAGCAGCCGGACGTCCTCCGGAGCGAAGACGCCGTCGCGCGGGTCGGCGATCACGAGCGTGCCGACCAGCACGCCGTGGGCCCGCAGCGGCACGGCGGCCGCCGAGGCGACCTGGATCGCGGCCACGAGCGGGGTGGGCTCGCTGTCCGTGCTGTGCACCAGCTCGACGCGCTCGCCCGTGACCGAGCGCGCGATCAGTCCCGGGTCGTCGGGGCCGATCGCCCCTCCCCGCAACGGGGCAAGCGACCCCTCGGCGGCCGTCACCTTGAGCCGGCGCCGATCAGCGTCCTCCGCTCCTTCGCCCTCGCCCTCTGCGGCGAGCGCCACCAGGGCCCCCTTCGCCTCGAGGAACCGCATGGCGTAGCGCACCACCTGCTCCACGATGCGCTCGAGCTGGAGCGACCCGGAGAGGATGTAGGAGAGCTCCTGGAGGGAAAACAGCTCCGAGAGCCGGCGATTGAGCTCGTCCGCCGCCCGCCGGCGGTCCCGCTCGCTGCGCTCCAGCCGTCGCTGCAGGCGGATCGCCCGCCAGCCGAGGGCGACGGCGGCCAGCAACAGCGCGGTCAGAGCGATGTAGAGCGTCGCTCCCTCCTAGGGCTTGGGCTGGAGGCTCGACCGGGCCATCACCCGCGCGCGCTCGCGGTCGAGCGTGGGCAGCACGCCCGTCCACGAATCGTTCGCGAGCCCCTGGTAGCTGACCGTCATCCCCTCGCGGAAGCTGATGCCGTCCTCGAACAGGTAGATGGCGACTGCTTGCTCGTGCGCCTCGAGCTGGTACGAGCTCCACCGCGGCGACAGCGGCACGATTCCCACCGGGCGGAACAACCGCCCGCGGCTCGTCACGTTCACGTCCTCCGGACTGAAGCGCGCCTGGGGCAGCAAGCCGAAGAACGTCACCATGACGAGGGTCGGGCGCTCCACGCCCGCGCGCTGAGCCGCGCCCGAGATCTCGCGCCCTTTCGTCTTGAGGAGCTGCTGGAGCGACCGGTAGGTATCCGGGGCGAGCAGCCGGATCACGTACTCGGCGAGCGGCAGGACCTGGATTTCGAGCTGGTCCGTCGCGAACCGCACGACGATGTCGTCGCGCTTGAGGGTCCCGAAGCCGGCGGGCAGCGTGTCCTGGGCGGATAGGCGGATAGACGGATAAGCGGATAGCAGCAGCAGAGCCGCGAGCGCCGTTCTATCCGCCCATCCGCCTATCCGCCTGTCCGCCGACCGAGTCATGCCGCCGTTCCCCCAATGAGCGCCGCCACCGCCTCCCGCAAGTCCGCGATTCCCTCTCGCGTGCGCGCACTCGTCATGATCAGCTGCTCCGCGTCGAGCTCCAGGGTCTCGCGCAGGTCCCGCTCGCGTCCCGCGCGCCGCCCTCGGGGAAGCTTGTCGCCTTTCGTGACCGCGGCAAGGACGCGGGTCCCCTTTGCGGCGAAACGGGCCTCGATCGCACGGTCCTCGGGGCTCGGGTCGCGCCGGGCGTCCAGCAGCCAGAGCACGCCGGCGAGGCGGGGACGATCGAGGGTTTGCGTGATCAGTCGCCGGAATGCGGCTCGATCGGCCTGGCTGGCGCGGGCCCAGCCGTAACCTGGAAGATCGAGGAGATAGAAACCCCGCGGCGTCGCCCCGGGGTCAGCCGCGCGTGGGGGCTCGGCTGACCCCGGGCCGGTGGCCCGGGGTAGCGAGGGCACCGCGTACACGTTCATCGCCCGGGTCTTTCCAGGCGTGGCCGAAACGCGGGCGATCCGCTGACCGGCCATGGCATTCAGCAGGCTCGACTTGCCGACATTGGAGCGGCCGAGCAGGGCGATTTCGGGGAGCGGGGGGTGGAGCGGGACGTCGGCCGAGGGAAACGACCCGACGAAGTTGGGGCGCAGCATGCTGCGCCCCTTACTCAGGCTTCTTTCTTCTGGCGGACGCGCTCGGTCACGAGCAGCGGGGGCCGGCCCTCGGTCACGCATTCGGCGGTGATGGCGACCTCACGCACGTCGTCCCGGCTCGGCAGGTCGAACATGATGTCGGTCATCATCTCCTCGAGGATGGCGCGCAGGCCGCGGGCGCCGGTGCCCCGCTTGATCGCCTTCTGCGCGATCGCCTTGAGGGCGTCTTTCTCGATCGTGAGCCGCACATCCTCGAGCTCGAACAGCTTCTGGTACTGCTTGGAGAGCGCGTTCTTGGGCTCGATCAGGATGCGCATCAGCGCGTCCTCGTCGAGCGCGTCGAGCGGCACCGCCACGGGCAGCCGGCCCACCAGCTCGGGGATGAGCCCGTAGCGCAGCAGATCGTCGGGCTCGACGTCGATGAAGGGGTTCTTCTTGATCTTCTCCGCCGCTCCCTTCGCGACCTCCTCCTTGCTGAACCCGATCTGCCGCCGGCCGGTGCGCGACTCGATGATCTTCTCCAGGCCGTCGAACGCTCCGCCGCAGACGAACAGGATGTCCTTCGTATTGACCTGGATGTACTCCTGCTGCGGGTGCTTGCGGCCGCCCTGGGGCGGGACGCTCGCGACCGTACCTTCGAGAATCTTCAGGAGCGCCTGCTGCACGCCCTCTCCCGAGACGTCGCGGGTGATGCTGGGGTTCTCGGACTTGCGGGCGATCTTGTCGATCTCGTCGATGTAGACGATGCCGCGCTCGGCTTCCGTGACGTTGAAGTCGGCCGCCTGCAGCAGCCGGACGAGAATATTCTCCACGTCTTCGCCGACGTAGCCCGCCTCGGTGAGGGTGGTGGCGTCGGCGATGGTGAAGGGGACGTCCAAGATGCGCGCCAGCGTCTGCGCCAGCAGCGTCTTGCCCACGCCGGTCGGGCCGATCAGCAAGATGTTGCTCTTGTCGAGCTCCACCTCGTTGTCCCGGCCAGAATGGGAGTTGATGCGCTTGTAGTGGTTGTAGACGGCGACGGCGAGGGTCTTCTTCGCCTTCTCCTGGCCGATCACATACTGGTCCAGCACCTCTTTGATTTCGGCCGGGGTGGGGACTTGGGTGATCGCTTCGGAGACCTCGCGCTCTTCGTCCTCCGCCAAGATCTCGTTGCAGAGGGCGATGCACTCGTTACAAATGTATACCGACGGCCCGGAGATGAACTTCCGGACCGAGTCCTTGGACTTTCCGCAGAACGAGCAGCGGAGGTGCTTGTCGTGGGACATGGACTCCTAGTATGGGAAGGGGAGACCGCCGGCGCAAGCCGTCACTTCTTTTTCCCGCCGTCCATGTCCTGCAAGTTGGCGATGACATGGTCGATTAGCCCGTATTCCTTGGCCTCGTCCGCCGACATGAAGCGGTCCCGATCCATGTCCTTTTCGATCTGCTCGGCCGTCTTCCCGGTGTGCTTGGCGTACAGCTCGTTGAGCTTGCCCCGGAGATAGAGAATCTCGCGGGCCTGGATCTCGATGTCCGCCGCCGTGCCCTGCGTGCCACCCGAAGGTTGGTGCATCATGATGCGGGCATGGGGCAGCGCCTGGCGCTTCCCCTTGCGGCCGGCCGCGAGCAGGAACGAGCCCATCGAGGCCGCCATCCCCATGCAGATGGTGTTCACCGGGGCGCGCAGGAACTGCATCGTGTCGTAGATCGCCATGCCGCTCGACACCAGCCCGCCCGGCGAGTTGATGTAGAGGTAGATGTCGCGCTCTGGATTGTCCGCGTCCAGGAACAGCAGCTGGGCGATGATGATGTTGGAGACCTCGTCGTTGATCTGGGTGCCCAGGAACACGATGCGGTCCAGCAGCAAGCGGCTGAAGATGTCGTAGGTGCGCTCGCCGCGGCTCGACCGCTCGATGATGTAGGGCGGGTAGATCTGGCTCGTCGTCTTCACGCTTGCTCCACGGTGGATTGCGACAGGAGAAACGCGAACACCTTCTCCTCGGTGAGGCTCCGCTCGACGTCGCGAAGCCGCTTCGCCTTCTCAAGCGACGCGTACAACTGCTCGGGCGGCATCCCGCGGCGCTCGGCCAGCTGCCGGATGCGCTCGTCGAGCTCCGCCTCGGTGGCCTGCAGCTTCTGGTGCTCCACAACGTAATCCAGCACCAGGTCGCGCCGCACCTGGGCCTCGGCGACGGGCCGGAACTCCGCCGCGAACTGACTCATGCGGTCCTCCGGGATCCCGTAGGCCTGGGCGAACACCCATAGCGCGCGCTCGACCAGGGGCTGGGGCGCGACCACACGGTTCGCCGCCACGATCTGCTCGATCAGCTCCGCACGGACCTTGGCGTCGGCCTCGCGCTCGGCATCCTGCGCCAGGTCCTCCCGGATCCCGCGCTGCAGCGCGTCGAGTGAATCGAAGTCCCCGACCTCACGGGCGAAGGCGTCGTCGAGCTCGGGGAGCTGCTGCCGTTTCACCTCGTGCAGCGTGAGCCGGATGTCGCGGGTCTGGCCGCGCTTCGCCTCGTCGGCGAAGTCGTCCGGAAAGCGGACGATCGCGTCGATCGTCTCCTCGGGAAGCATGCCGTAGATCTGCTGCTCGACTTCCGGGATCGCGCGGCCCTCGCCCAGGACCAGCTGGTAAGGCTGCGGGTCCTTCAGCTGGGCGCCCTCGCGCGCCGCGATGGTCACACGCACCAGGTCCCGGGATTTCGGGTGCTCGCCCACCACCGGCGTCCACGGTGCCTTTTGCGCGCGCACCTCGTTCAGCTGAGCGGTCACCTGCTCGTCGGTTACCGGGCGCACGCTGCGCTTCAGCTGAAAGCCGCCGAGCCGGCCGAGCTTGATATCGGGCTTCACCTCCACGTGGAACTCGAAGGTGACCGGCGCGCCTGCATCCCATTTCAGGTTGTGGATGTGGGGGTCGGCGATCGGCTTCAACGATTCCTGCTCGACGGCGACTTTCCAACTCTCGCGGATCAGCTCCTGCAGCGCTTCCTGCCGGATGTCGTCGGCGAAGTGCTTCTTCACGATCGCCGCCGGCGCCTTCCCCTTCCGGAAGCCCGGCAGCCGGGCGCGGCGCTGGTAGGCGCTGGTGGCGCGGTCCTCGGCCTCGCGCACCTGCTCCACGGGAACCGTCACCGCCAGTGACGCGGCCCCCGGCTCTTCGGCGGTCTTCTTGATCAGGATGGCGGGCATGCGACAAGTAATCTAATAGGGCACAGCAAGCAGTGGGCCGGAACGGCAACGACCGGACGCACAGACGCACAGCGGTGAACAGGGAATCGTGAACAGCGGGCCTCGCGCCTGACTCCTGCTCACCGCTGCGCGTCTGTGCGTCTAGCCTTGCATGACCTGCTCTCTGCCTACTGGTTTCTGCGCACTGCTTTGATGCGGTGGTGCGGTCGCGCGCCGGGCGTGATTTCGTCGTTGCGGATCACGCTGATCGCGCCGTCGGGCTCGAGCACCGCGAGCATCACGTCTTGCACGCTTCCCACCCCGTGCTCCCGTAGCGCCTGCAGCAGCTCGTCGCGGGTGACGCGGGCGCGGAGGCAGTGCGACTCGAGCAGCTTGCCGTCGTGGATCAGCATGATGCTCTCGCCGGCGATCAGCCGCGCGAGCCGGCGGCTCCGGAGCCGCCACCAGTCGATCACCCGGTGCCAGCCGATGAGCACCCCGGCCGCCACGAGGCCACCCACGAGGCTCGTGTCCGGTCCCACCATCGCGTTCTGGACCGCGTTGGCGATGATGAGCAGCAGCACGAGGTCGAACGTGGACATCTGGCCGAGCTGCCGCGTGCCGGTGAGGCGCAGGCCGGCGAGCAGCGCGAGGTAGACGACCGATGTCCGGAGGGCGACGTCGAGCAGCGTCTGCCACGACGCGGTCATTCAGTTCCCGGTGGGGTCCGATACTTTGGGAAGGGGATATGCCTCACGCAGGGCAGCGAGGTAGTCGGCGTAGAGCCCCTGGAGCCCGGCGAATTCGCGCCGCACCGCGGCGCGGTACGGGGCGTCGGTCGCGAAATGGTAGAGCAGCGCCGCCATCGTCTGGGCGTCGAGCAGAAAGCCGTGATGGCCGACGGCGCCGAGCGCATCCGCCTCCATCTCGAACGTGTGGTAGCCGCCGTTCGACGAATGCACGGTGACGCCGACCCCGGGAATCTGGGTCGCCACCGTGCCCGTTTCCTCGTAGGGCACGGGGCGCCCGGGCTCTGCCTCCACCTTCGTCGCGCCAAGCTGCTTCAAGTAGGCGAACGCGACGTCGTTGAGCGCAGCGACCGAGATGCCGTTGCGGGACGACGAGTCCACGTCGATGCGCACCTTGGTCCCCGTAGCGGCGGCCGCGGCGCGGGCGGCGTCGCTCACCCGGTCCAGGACCTGCGCGAGGTAGACCGGGTCGGGATAGCGGAGCCAGAACTCGGCGGCGGCGCGATCGGGAACGACGTTCGGGGCCTTCCCGCCCTCGGTGATGATGCCCTGGATGCGCGTCTCCGGGCGCAGCGTACGCCGGATCGCGTCGATGTGGTTGAACAACGCGATCACGCCCGTGAGCGCGTCCCGTCCGTCCCACGCCTGGAGCTGGTGCGCCGGCGCGCCCGAGAAGACGAAACGAACGACGTCGATGTTCATGCAGCAGCTGCCGAAGCCGGGCGCGGACGCTTGGGTCGCGGTGGACGAATGCGAGCGCACCAGCACGTCGGCACCCTTGAACACGCCCGCGTTGTACATGACGGTCTTCGACGCCGGCGACGCGATCTCCTCAGCGGGCGTGCCGTATACCGTCACCGTCCCCGGCGTCTTCGAGCTGGTGAGGAACTCGGCCACCGCCCCGGCGGCGGCGAGGCCGACCGGTCCCTGGGCGCTGTGCTGGTCCCCGTGAAAGTCGCGGCTCGTGCCGCGCAGGGCGTCGTACTCGACGATCACGCCGAGATTCGGGCCCGGCGTGCCCTTCTTATAGCGGGCAATGAAGGCCGTCTTGAGGCCGGCGACGCCGGTCTCGACGTCGAAATCGTGCGCCTTCAGGTAGTCGGTGAGGATCTGTACCGAACGCTCTTCCTTGAAGCCGATCTCCGGATGACGCGTGATGTCGTCCGCCAGGGCGAGCAGCTCGCGCTCCATGAGCTCCCTGGCGCGGGCGACCACCGCTTCGCGGCGCGCATCGCGCGCCGTGAGCCGGGCGACGAGCTGCGGCAGCGCCAGCGAGCGCTCGAGCTCGTTCATGCGACGTATCACGTCGGCTGCGGCGCTGCGCTCAGTGGGCGTCTCCTGGGCGACGGTCCGGGTGGCGGCGAGGAGCGCGACGGCGGCGATGCGAAGGGCGAGGCGCATGGCCGATAAGTTACGGACCTGCGCCGCGCGTGCCTAGTGACCGGCGGTTCGGGTCAACGGCCGCCCGGTCCTTGGGTGATGCCCCTCACTCCGCGGGGAGCGACCCTCGGGCCATAGTGTCCGGGAACCCAGAGGCAGCACTGTTTCAAGCAGCCACGCTGCGCCCGCCGGCTTCTTCAACCTTCACAGCAGTGGTACCCAACCGAAGGGGGAGTTATGCGCAGCAGATTCTGCTTGGCGGCCGCCGTGGCGGTCGCGACGACTGCGACGGCCGTTGCCGCCGCGCAGCAGACCACGACGGGCAACGGCGCGCCCAGTGGCTCGCATTACAATCTCAACATCATCGGTGTACCGAACTACAAGAATCAAAACATGGATGGCAGCGGCAACGTCATCTTCGTCGCCCTCGGGTCGAACAACACCAAGGCGACCACGAAGATTCTCCTGAGCCCGGGCGACTTCGCGGTCCTGGACAAGAACGGGACAGACGGGACGGCCTCGTTCCAGCTCCCGGCCGGCGGCTACACCGTGTGGGTGCGCCCGCTCGGCAAGCCACTGGGAAGCTCCAAGACAGCGCTGTGCGGGACGGTCACTATCACCACCATCGATCCAGTCACCGGCCTGCCCGTGACCACCACCGACGTGCTGTGCTCGCTCGGCCATGTCGCCACTCGCACGAAGGGGAAGCAAAGCTTCACGAACGTAACCAGCGAGCTCACGACGATCACTCTCACGGTGGACATTACCTGCGGCACTACGGTCATACCGGCGGGGTCGACGGTGAGCCTGTTCGACCCGTGCGTCCAGGATTTCTTTTGGCAGTACGATAACTACGGGCTGAAGCTGTTGCAGGTTCGCTTCTACCCCAGCCCTTCGTAGCACCTCCAACTTTTCTAGCACCTCCCAGGCAACCGGCGCCCCGCGTGAGCGGGGCGCCGGTTGGGCGTTTCGGCC
The DNA here is from genome assembly GCA_035637455.1 of Gemmatimonadales bacterium. Taxonomy (GTDB): domain Bacteria; phylum Gemmatimonadota; class Gemmatimonadetes; order Gemmatimonadales; family GWC2-71-9; genus 20CM-4-69-16. The sequence continues at coordinate 16,501 of DASPXE010000098.1, read as the reverse complement.
CGCCCTCGGCCGGTTGCCCAGTGAGGCCCTGTTTCGCATATTGGCGCTATGTGGGGCTCCTTCGCGTTCGCGGCCGTGTTTTACGGCGCCGCCGAGTACGAGCACATGACCGGCTGGAAGTGGGCCATCGCCAGCCTGGGCGTCTCGTTCGTCACGGGGTTGCTGGTTTCGGGCTTCATACCATTCCTGCTCGCGCAGGCCGGCCTGTTTGGCGTGCTGTGGTGGCAAAACTCGAAGCGACTGGATGCTCGCCATGCCGATCAAGCCGCCAGCCTGGAGCAGGACCGCCGGGTGCGGCAACAGCGCGTGCGAGAGGCGCAAGCACAGGCGGATCGCGACCGAGCTAAGAAATAGACGCGGGTAGGCATCAACCGCCGGGTGATGGGCTGCGGGCCACTCGAGGGTGAGTGGCCCGCGGTGTTGGTGGCCACGCGAATGCGACCGGAGGGACTCGAACCCCCACGGGTTGCCCCACAGGATCCTAAGTCCTGCGCGTCTACCAGTTCCGCCACGGTCGCGCGTTGCTGCGAATCAACTTACGTGGTCCGGCTCTCTCTGGGGAGTGTCGTGGGGCCACCGCCCAGTTCGTGGGCCACCGCCTATTTCTTCGACGCCGTAAGATGTTGGTGGTGGAAGTAAGGTCGAACGAGCACAAGCGAGCGCGCGGTGGGCGGCAGAGGACCGCGCATAAGCACTGCTCTTCTACATTGCAAGAGTGAAGGCGACATCACCTCGGAGGCCCTGATGAAGACGTGGCTCCTCGTGTCCGGTGTGGTTTTGATCCTGCAGCCCCTCCCGCAATCCACACAGCAGCCAGCCAACCAACGCGACGGCCAGCACGATTTCGATTTCGAGATCGGGACGTGGAAGACGCACCTATCACGCCTCGTGCATCCCTTAACCGGTTCCACGACCTGGGTCGCCTATGAGGGCACGACCGTGGTCCGCAAGGTATGGAACGGCCGCGCCAATCTGGTAGAGCTCGAGGCTGACGGTCCCGGCGGTCACTTCGAAGGTCTGAGCGTGCGTCTCTACAATCCCGACTCCCACCAATGGAGTCTCAATTTCGCCAACAGCAGCGCCGGGACCATGGCGCAACCGACCATCGGCGAGTTTAAAAACGGGCGCGGTGAGTTCTACGACCAGGAGGCCCTGAACGGCCGAGCCATCTTCGTGCGATTTGTGATCGCGCCCATCACAGCGGATTCGTGCCGCTTTGAACAGGCGTACTCGAATGATGGGGGGAAGACATGGGAAGTGAATTGGATCGCGACGGACACGCGCGTCCGCTGAGCGTCACCAGGCTTGTGAGTCTCGGCAGTTCGTCGGTCGTCGCGGCCGTCCTCGCCTGCCATTCAGGGGCTATCGCCGCTCCGGCGGACGTGTGCCCCGTCACCAGCGGCGCCGCCGCGCCGGCACCGGCGCCGGCCCACGCCGCGTTTCGCATCCTGGTTTTCTCGCGCACCACCGGCTACCGCCACGCCTCGATCCCCGCCGCGATCACCGCCGTCGAGGTCTTGGGCTCCTTCCACAACTTCGCGGTCGATGCCACTGAGGACCCCACCGTCTTCAACGACGCCAACCTCACACGCTTCGCCGCGGTCGTCTTTCTCAACACGACGGGCGACGTGCTGGACAGCGCGCAGCAGGCGGCGTTCGAGCGCTACGTCCGGGCCGGGCACGGATTCGTCGGGGTGCACTCGGCGTCTGATACCGAGTACGACTGGTCGTGGTATCACGCCCTGCTCGGTGCCACGTTCGATTCCCACCCGGCGATCCAACAGGCCACCGTTGTCGTAGTGGACACGGGGCAGCAGTCTACCCGCGCGCTTCCCAACCCGTGGGTGCGCACGGACGAGTGGTACAACTTCCGGGCGCTGCCGACGGGGGTGTCGGTGCTGGCCAGAGTCGACGAAACCACGTACGCCGGAGGGAAGATGGGGGTCGAGCACCCGGTCAGCTGGCAGCACGCGTACGACGGCGGTCGGGCGTGGTATACGGCGATGGGTCATACGGCGTGCAGCTACAGCGAGCGGCCGTTCCTCGACCACCTGCTGGGCGGGATCGAGTGGGCGGCGGGGATTCCCTGACCGGCCCGTTCTGCCCCCCCGAAGCTGGATTGCGGACCGGCTAAGGCTGGATTGGTGGCGCGGTGTGCCTCCTGGTACGCCGCTTGCGGTCAGGAAGCGCATGCGGCAGAATGGTGCGTGTGCACCGCCGCCTCCACGCGGCGCGGAGGGTTGGTCGGTATGAAGGACAGCGGTTTCACGCTCATCGAGTTGCTCATCGTGATGGCGCTCATCGGCCTGCTGGCCACCATCGCGATTCCCAAGCTCGCCAACACGAAAGAACGCGCCCAAGTCGCCGCGCTGAAGGCCGACCTGCGCAACCTGGTGACGGTCGAAGAGAATTATCTCGCCGAAAACGCGAAGTACGCGACGGACCCGGGACCGGCCTACCACGTCTCGCCCGGCAATCGGGTGCCGACGATCACGCTGACCCGCGACGGGTGGACCGCAGCGATCTCGAGCCCCAACACGACGCAGCAATGCGCCGTCTTCGTCGGCTCGACACCGCTGGCGCCGGCCACGCGGGAAGGCGCGCCGGCGTGTGAGAAGCCCTCCTCGAGCGCGACGCCACTGCCTTAACGGGCTGGTCGCGACGGCCGCATCCGGTGCGTGCGCCCCCGATAAGTGCTGCGGTGCCCCCGGCGATCTTCCCGACGGAAGCGGCGGGCTTTCCCGGCTGACCCGAAAACCTGCGTCCAGCGCCCGTTCTTGAAGACGCTCATGTAGCCCCCCGGCAGGATCTGGAACGGCCGCCTCACCCGCTTCGCGTAATCGAATTGCGCCGAGTGGGGTTTGCGAAATCCCTCGAACCATGCGGGATAGACGAAATCGCTCATCGCTATGCCGCGGATCGTGAACTCCACTTCCTCGACGGCGTCGGCGGTCTCGTACGCGTAGAACACGGTGTTGGGGCCGGTAGCGCACAGGTTGATGGCGGGATCGACCAGCATCTCGGCCAGCTCGTGACAGGCGGTGACGCTCACCTTCTGGCCGACGGCGCGCGTGGTTTTCACGAACACCTTCGAGAGCGGCAGGCCGTCGGGGGTGAGATCGTGGTAGCCGAGCGCGTTCGCCACGTCGGCATCGTCGAGGAACGCCATCGCCCACGCCCCTTTGCGGAACGTCGTCGTCTTCACGAGCTGCGCGGGTGTGCCCCAAACAGGCACGAAGTAGTCATCGACGAACGTCTGCAGCGCGGCGATCAAGCGGTCGAAGCTCACGCCCAGGCTCGCCGTCGCCTTGTTGAAGCAGGCGATCGTGGGTACCTGGCCGTGATCGAACGCGGCGGCGATGATGCGGGATCGCGCGGCTTGCATGGCGACTCCTATTACATCCCTCCTCCGTCCGAGTCAATGCTGGCGGCGTGCTGCGTCGACGCACGGGCGAGCCCACCCGTTGCGACGGTGAGCGCGCGGGTATTACGTAGGTGCGTTGCTTCCACCTCGTCAGGAGCTCATCCATGACCAAGCCATACCGCGCGCTCGGTGCCGCTGCCCTGCTCGCGTCGGTCGTTGCGCCCGTCGTTCCCCTCGCCGCCCAGAACGCGACCGCGCTTTGCAAATCCATCGGCCGGGTGAGCGTCGGCCAATGGTCGTCCTACGCCATGACCGGCGGCAAGGCGGACGGAGCGAAGGTGCGCCTAGCGATTGTCGGGCAGGAGCGGCGCGGCGACTCGACGCTCTACTGGCTCGAAATCAGCGGCAACGGCGGGCCGAGCGGTAAGGGCGGCATCCTCCAGCTCCTCGTCCCCGGGTTCGGAGTCGATGCCACGGCGATCCGTGGCATGATCGTCAAGACCGAAGGCCAGCCGGCGATGAAGATGCCGGACCAGATGGTGAGCATGATGGGCCAGAACATGGGGCAAAACAACGAAGCGGTGGACGTGGCGCGCCGCTGCGCCAGCGCCCAAGTCGTGGGCTGGGAGAGCGTGACCGTGCCGGCCGGCTCCGTGCGGGCGCTGCACCTCAAGAGCGTGGATGGCGGCGAGGCCTGGGTGGCGCGCGACGTCCCCTTCGGGATCGTCAAGGCCCACCCCAAGGACGGCGGCGAGATGGTGCTCACCGGCCATGGCATGGACGCGAAGTCCTCCATCACCGAAAAGCCGCAAGAGATGCCGGGGATGATGATGCCAAAGCCGTAGGGCGGGCCACTTGCGGGCCGGCCGATTTGCGTGCTACGTCGTCGCTGCGTCGCCCTACTCTTCGCCAGCTTTCGGAGGTCTTCGCCGTGCGCTCCCGTATCACCGCCCTCGCGGCCTTCGGTTGTCTGCTCGGATCCGCGCGCCCCGCGCCCGCCCAGGGCGCACCAGCCCCGTACGACTCGACGGTCTTCGCCGCCCTCAAGTGGCGCGAGATCGGGATCTTCCGCGGCGGGCGCTCGGTGGCCGTCGCCGGCTCGGCGGCCCGGCTCAACGAGTACTGGATGGGGACGACCGGCGGCGGCGTCTTCAAGACCACCGACGGCGGTGCCACCTGGCTGCCGGTGACGGACAAGTACTTCGGCGGGACGATCGGGGCGATCGGCGTGAGCGAGTCGAATCCCGACGTCGTCTACGTCGGCACGGGCGAGTACCCGATCCGCGGCAACGTCTCGCACGGCGACGGCGTGTGGAAGACCACCGACGGCGGGAAGACGTGGACGCATGTGGGGCTGGAGGACACCCACCAGATCTCCCGGGTCCGTGTGCACCCGAACAGTCCCGACACCGTCTGGGTCGGCGCCCAGGGCCACGCCTTCGGCCCCAACGCGGACCGCGGCGTCTACAAGACGACCGACGGCGGCAAGACCTGGCGCAAGGTGCTGTTCCGCAACGACTCGACGGGGATCTCAGATCTCGTGCTCGACCCGTCGAACTCTGCCGTGCTGTACGCCGCGTTCTGGCAGGCGCAGCGCAAGCCGTGGCAGCTGGTCTCGGGCGGGGCGGGCGGCGGCATCTTCAAGTCCTCGGACGGCGGCGAACACTGGACCGAGCTCACGCATAACGCCGGTCTGCCGGCGGGGTTGCTCGGCAACATCGGGCTCGCCGTCTCGCCCGCGAAGCCGGCGCGCCTCTGGGCGCTGATCGAGGCCGACTCGGGCGGTGTGTACCGCTCGGAGGACGGCGGCGCCACGTGGCGCTACATCAACGGCGAGCGCAAGCTGCGGCAGCGCCCGTGGTACTACTCGCGCATCTTCGCGGACCCCAAGGACACGAATACCGTCTATGCGCTCAACGTCCTCGCCTACAAGTCGACCGACGGCGGGGCGACGTTCCGGCGCCTGCGCGACCCGCACGGGGACAACCACGACATGTGGATCGCGGCGACCGATCCGCAGCGCATGATCGAGGGAAATGACGGCGGCGCGAACGTGTCGTTCAACGGTGGCAAGACCTGGTCCGACCAGGACTACGCCACCGCGCAGTTCTACCACGTCACCACGACCAATCACTTCCCCTACCGGGTATGCGGCGCCCAGCAGGACAACTCCGGCGTGTGCGGACCGAGCCGCTGGCCGGGCGGGATCGATCGGGCGCAGTGGTACGACGTGGCCGGCGAGTCAGGCCATATCCAGGCCCGGCCCGACGACCCCGACATCACGTACGGCGGCGACAACTCTGGCTTTCTGGCGCGGGCGGACCATAAGACCGGCTTCTGGCGTCAGATAGATCCCTGGCCCGACAGTCCCGACGGTCACCCGGCCGGGGAAGGGAAGTACCGCTTCCAATGGACCGCCCCGCTGCTGATCTCGCCGCACGATCCGCGGGTACTGTACATCGGCGGCAATGTGCTGTTCAAGTCGGTGAACGAGGGGCAGAGCTGGACGCCCGTCTCGCCCGATCTCACGCGGCACGATCCCGCGACGCTCGGCGTCTCGGGCGGGTCGATCACGAGCGACCAGACGACGGCCGAGTACTACGCCACGATCTTCGCGCTCGCCGAGTCGCCGCTCCGGAAGGGGCTGATCTGGGCGGGGTCGGACGACGGCCTGGTCCATCTCACGCGCGACGGCGGAAAGACCTGGGCGGACGTCACGCCGCGCGATGTCGCGCCGTTCACCCGCGTGTCCATCCTGGAGGCGTCGCATTTCGCGCCCGGGACGGCGTACCTCGCCGTGAACCGCTACCAGCTCGACGATCTGGCGCCCTCCATCTACCGGACGACCGACTACGGGCGCACCTGGGCCAAGATCGTGAAGGGTATCCCGGCGACCGAGTTCGTGCGGGTGGTGCGCGAAGACCCGACCCGCCGCGGCTTGCTGTTCGCCGGCACCGAGCGGGGCGTGTGGGTGTCGTTCGATGACGGGGCGAACTGGCAGTCGCTCCGGCTCAACCTCCCGATCGTGCCGGTGCACGATCTCGCGGTCAAGGAGGGCGACCTCGTCGCCGCGACGCACGGACGCTCGTTCTGGATTCTGGACGACATCGCGCCGCTGCGCCAGCTGGGACGCGCGGTGCCCCGCGAGAGCGTGCACCTGTTCAAGCCGCGTGATGCCTATCGCGTGGACTGGGGCGGCGGCTTTTTCGGTGCCGGCACGGACGCACACCCGGTCGGGAAGAACCCGCCCAGCGGCGCGATGATCTACTACTGGCTGAAGAGCAAGAACCAGGACGTGCGGCTCGAGATCCTCGACCCGGCGGGCCGGCTGATCCGCAGCTTCACGAGCCGGCAGGACTCGCTTACCGTCGTAGACAGCGTGCGTGCGGACAGCGCACGACGGCTCCGGACCGACAGCCTCAAGCAGGCGGGGATCACCGACAGCGTGAAGATCGACAGCATCCTCGCCGCTGACACGCTCAAGGACGAGGATAAGCCGTGGCCGCGGCGTCCCCCGGCAGCGCCGCGGGTGGGGAACAAGGCGGGCCTGAACATGTTCGCCTGGAACGCGCGCTATCCCGACGCCGCGGCGTTCTGGGGTATGGTGGGGGTCGGCACCGACGGCCCGATGGCGCTGCCGGGCGTGTATCAGGTGCGGCTGCGCGCCGGCGGCAGGGCGTATGTGGAGCGGTTCGCGCTCAAGGTCGATCCCCGCTCCAAGGTGCCGCCGGCCGACTTGCGGGCGCAGTTCGCGTTCCTGCAACGCTTGCGCGACACGGTCAACGCGGTCACCACCGCGGTCATGACGATTCGCAACGTGCGCGCGCAGCTCGAGGACCGGCTGAACGCCGCGCCGGGGTCGGATTCGGCGCGCCTGGGCGCGCTCGCGCGGGCGCTGAGCGACCGCCTCGGTGCGATCGAAGGCGAGCTGTACCAGGTCCGCAACCGGTCGTTCCAGGATCCGCTGAACTTCCCCCCCAAGCTCGTCGAGCGGATCAGCGGGCTGAGCTCCGTCGTGGGAGGGATCGACGCGGCCCCGACCGCGCAGTCGAGCGCGGTGTTCCAGATGTTCGCGCCCGAGGTCCAGAAGCAACTGGTCGCGCTCCAGGACGTGCTGACTCGCGATCTCCGGGCGGTGAATGCGGCCTTCCGAGGCGCCGGCGCGGCGACGATCGTGCCGAAGGCTGCCGAGCTGCGGCGGCCCGTGCCGCGGGAAGTGTCGACCCGCTAAGGACGCTGTGCCGCGATACCGACTCTGCCTGCTCACCGTCCCGCTGGCTATTTCGGGCTGCGGCGGTCCATTTCCCCAAAGCACGCTCGAGCCGCGGTCGGATTTCGCCTGGGCGATCGACCACCTCTTCACCGACATCTTCTGGTGGGCGGCCGGCGTCTTTCTCGTCGTTGAGACGCTCCTGGTCGTCACCCTGATCCGCTTCCGCCACCGCGAGGGACGGCCGCCGCCCCGGCCCACCCACGGCCATACGGTCATGGAGATCGCGTGGACGCTGGCGCCGGCGGTCATCCTCGTGTTCGTGGCGGTGCCCACGGTCCGCACCATCTTCGCCACCGCGGGCGAGGCTCCCGCCGACGCCCTGAAGGTGGACGTGATCGGCCACCAGTGGTGGTGGGAATTCCGCTACCCGGAGCTCGGGCTCGTCACCGCCAACGAGCTGCACCTCCCCCTCGGCCGGTCCGTGCAGCTGTCCATCACCTCCGCCGACGTGATCCACTCGTTCTGGGCGCCAACGCTGGGCGGCAAGCGGGACGCCATCCCCGGCCGCATCAACCGGATCGCCTTCCGTGCCGACTCGATGGGCGACTACTCGGGGCAGTGCGCCGAATTCTGTGGCGAGTCTCACGCCAACATGCGACTCCGCGTCGTGGTCGATTCGGATTCCGGGTTCGGGCGCTGGGCGACGGTGCAGCTCGCGGGGCCGGCCAGGCCGGCTCCGGGGACCCTCGCGGAGCGCGGCAAGGCCGTGTTCGCGCGCAGCGCCTGTCTCGGCTGCCATACGATCCAGGGCGTCTCGCCGGGAATCATTGGACCCAATCTCACGCACGTGGGCAGCAGGACGACGCTCGCCTCAGGGCTGTTTCCCAACGACTCGGCGCACCTCGCCAGCTGGATCGCGGATGCACCGTCGCTCAAGCCGGGCTCGCTCATGACGCGGATGCAGCCGCCGTTGACGGACGCCGACATCGCGGCGCTGGTCGCCTACCTCGAGAGCCTGCGATGAAGCGCTGGATCACGACCACCGATCACAAGCGGATCGGCCTGCTCTATTTCTGGACGGCGTTCTGCTTCTTCCTGATCGGCGGGCTCGAGGCGCTGCTGATCCGCCTCCAGCTGGCCCAGCCGAATGGCCACCTGGTGAGCGCCGAGACGTACAACCAGCTGTTCACGATGCACGGCACCACGATGGTCTTCCTCGCGCTGATGCCGCTCTCGGCGAGCTTCTTCAATTACATCGTGCCACTGCAGATCGGCGCGCGCGACGTCGCGTTCCCGCGGCTCAACGCCTTCAGCTACTGGGTGTTCCTGCTCGGCGGGCTGCTCCTGAACGCGAGCTGGGTCGTGGGACCGCTGTTCCAGGCGCCCCACGTGAACGTCGCGCCGGACGGCGGCTGGTTCGGGTACGCCAATCTCACCGAGCGCCAATTCTCCCCTGGGCCCAACATCGACTTCTGGCTGCTCGGCCTGCAGATCCTCGGGATCTCGTCGCTCGCGGCCGGGTTCAACTTCATCGTCACGATCCTGAACATGCGGGCGCCCGGCATGAAGATGCTGCGCGTGCCGGCGTTCAGCTGGATGACGCTGGTCACGCAGTTTCTCGTGATCACGGCGTTCCCCGTGATCACCGTTGGGCTCGTGTTCCTGATGTTCGACCGGTTCTTCGGCACCCACTTCTACGTCACCGCCGCGGGCGCTACGCCGCTCTTGTGGCAACATCTGTTCTGGCTGTTCGGCCATCCCGAGGTCTATATCCTCATCCTGCCCGCGATGGGGATCGTGTCTGAGGTGCTGCCGACCTTCGCCCGCAAGCCGTTGTTCGGCTACACGGTGGTCGTGTTCTCGGGCGTGCTGATCGGGTTCATGGGGTGGGGGGTATGGAGCCACCACATGTTTTCCGTCGGCCTCGGGCCGATCGCCGATTCCGTGTTCGCGGGCACGACGATGTTGATCGCGGTGCCTACGGGCGTGAAGATCTTTAACTGGATCGCGACGCTGTGGGGTGGCGATATCCGCGGCACTACCGCGCTCCACTTCGCCGTCGGCTTCATCGCGATGTTCATCATCGGCGGGCTATCGGGCGTCACGCACGCCTCGCCGCCCGCCGACCTGCAGCAGACCGACACGTACTACGTCGTGGCGCACATTCACTACGTGCTGTTCGGCGGCACCGTCCTGGGGCTGTTCGCCGGCATCTACTACTGGTGGCCCAAGATGACGGGCCGGCTGCTGAGCGAGCCGCTCGGCAAATGGCACTTCTGGCTGACGTTCCTCGGGATGAACGTGGCGTTCTTCCCGATGCACTTGATCGGCCTGCTGGGGATGCCGCGCCGCATTTACACCTACTCGCCGGACTTGGGCGTCAGCGCGTTGAACCTGGTGTCGACGGGCGGCGCGTTCCTGATCGCGGTCGCGATTTTCGTCTTCCTGGTGAACGTGCTGCGCACCCGGACGCACGGGCGGCCCGCCCCGAACGATCCGTGGGGCGGGGCCACGCTGGAATGGAGCATCCCGTCGCCGCCGCCGGTCTACAACTTCTCCGTCATCCCCACGGTCGCGAACCGGCTGCCGCGCTGGAAGACCGAGCACCACGAGCCGATGCGCGACCCGCCGGCCGTTCCGCCGGCCCCGATCCACGTCCCGGACGGTTCGTGGTGGCCGCTGGTCGCGGCGCTGGGACTGCCCGTCCTCGCACTCGCCCCGCTCACGCACACGCTGTGGCTCGCGTTTCTCGGAGCCGCGATCCTCCTGGTCGGCATCTACCGCTGGGCCTTCGAGCCCTTCGAGCTCTGAGCGATGACGCACGCCGCGGCCACCCATCACACCAGTATGGGGCTCGACAGCCGGAAGATGGCGTTCTGGGCGTTCATCGGCTCGGAGTGCCTGCTGTTCACGTCGCTCATCTCGACCTACCTCGTCTACAAGGGCAGGAGCGTGGTGGGCCCCGCGCCGCACGAGATCCTGAACATTCCCTTCACGTCGGTCAGCACCTTCGACCTGTTGATGTCGAGCCTCATGATGGTGCTGGCGCTGACCGCCGTGCAGCGGGGCGATATGAAGTGGGGGAAGATCTGGCTGTTCGCGACGGCGCTGCTCGGGCTCGTGTTCCTCGGCGGGCAGGTGATCGAGTTCACCGAGTTCGTGCACAAGGGGCTCACCCTCCAGACCAACCTGTTCGGCTGCACGTTCTTCGTGCTGACCGGGACGCACGGCGCGCACGTGACCGTGGGCGTCCTCTGGCTGCTCACGCTGTGGGTGCGGGCGCTGCAGGGGAAGCTCGGGCCGGGGCAGGCCCTCACGGTCGAGATCACCGGGCTGTACTGGCACTTCGTGGACGTGGTCTGGATCGTCATCTTCACGGTGGTTTATCTGATTCAATAGACGGAGGGACGGCGATGGCGGAAGGCGATCACCCGAACGAGCAGGCGCACCCCAGCGCCGAGACCTATCTGCGCGTCGCGGCAGCGCTGGTGGTGCTCACGGTGTTGGAGGTCGGGGTCTTCTATGTGCCCGCGTTTCATCCGGTGCTGGTGCCGACGCTGCTGGTGTTGTCGGCGCTCAAGTTTTCACTCGTGGTGCTGTTCTATATGCACCTCAAGATGGACAGCCCGTTCTTCTCGTTCCTGTTCGGCGCCCCGCTCCTCCTGGCGACCGGCGTGCTCGTGGCGCTGCTGCTCCTGTTCTTCGGAACGCTGACGCTGCGGGGAGCCGCGGGCGGGGGGTGACCGTGGCGCCGTGGCAGCGCTGGGATCTCCATCCGAGCGTCGTGATCGGGCTCGTCCTCCTGGGCGGGCTCTATGTGTTTCTGGGCGGGGTGGCGGCGCCGCGGCGGCGGGTCGCGTCGTTCGTCGGCGCGCTCGGTGTCGCGTTCCTCGCGCTCGATGGCCCGCTGCATAACCTCTCGGACAACTACCTCTTCAGCGCTCACATGGCGCAGCACCTCGTGCTGACTCTGCTGTTCCCGCCGCTGTTGCTCTACGGCACGCCGGCGTGGGTCGTGCGACCGGTGATCCGGCCGCGCTGGCTGTTCCGGGTCGCGGCCGTACTCACCCGCCCGCTCCCCGCCGCCGTAATCTTCTCGACGCCGATCACTCTGTGGCACTTCCCGGGGTTCTACGAGGCTGCGCTCCGCCACCACCCGCTGCACATCGTGCAGCACCTGGTGTTCATCGCCACCGCGGTGCTCATGTGGTGGCCGGTGCTGTCACCCGTCCCTGAGCTGCCGCGCGCGAGCTACCTCACGCAGCTCCTCTATCTCTTCCTGCTCGGCCTGCCGATGTCGCTCGTCGGGGCGCTGATCACGCTGTCGGAGCAGGTGCTGTACCGGTTCTACACGCGCGCACCGCGGGTCTGGGAGCTGGCCCCGCTCGCCGACCAGCAGCTGGGCGGGCTCCTGATGTGGGTGGTGGGGACGCTGGTGCTGTGGGCAGCGGCGACGGTGGTGTGGTTCCGGTGGAGCGCCCGGGAAGAATCCAGCGACGTGGAGCGGGCGGTGCCGCTGGAGGCCTATGGCAGTGCGGAGCGCGGAGTGCGGAGTGCGGAGTAGAGGGAGCGCGCCTCGAGTCCGAAGGCCTCCTTATCAGATGCTTGCCCTTCAACTCCGCATTCCGCACTCCGCATTCCGCACTATTCTCCTTCTTCCGTCTCCCCTAGGGGATGCAGCCGGAGGGCCTCTTTGATCTTGGGGTGTTCCCGCCACAGGTAGTAGCCCATACCGGAGGCCGCGATGGCGTTGCCGATCGCGACGTTCCACCACGCGAGCGAGCCGAGCAGCGGCTGGGCGAGGATCGCGACGGTCACATAGAACCCGAATTCGAAGATCGCGAAGAACACGACCACGAGGTACAAGGTGGGCGGCGCGACCTCCACCTCGGCGGCGAGCACGGCGGCGATCGTGCCGACGATGAGGAACGCGCTCACGTGGATCATGGTGTAGCCGATGATGCGGGAGTACTCGATGACGACCAGGGCGGGGTCGTGCACTCCCCAGAAAACGGCCGAGCCGAGCATGGCGGGAGTGAAGAAGGGCCGTCCCGCGATCGTGTCGACAATAAGGAACCAGAGCGCCACCGCCCCGGCACCGAGCAGCCCCGCGATGAACCCCTCGCGCAGGATCCGCGTCAACTGCATGCTCGCTCCCGGGATCGGTCGGGTTCCAATATAGCGCGACCGATAGTGTCAGCTAGATTGGGGCGACCCGACCTCTCGAGATGCGCATGATGCGGCTCTCCCGTTCCGTGATTTACCCGTTGGCCCTGCTCGTCGGTTCCTTGTTCGTGGTCGCCGCGGCGGTGGCGCATCCGGATCTCCAGGGCGACGGCGCGGCGCAGCTCACGCTGATCGCCCAGTGCGCGGCGTGGCGGGCGATCCACTGGGCGTTCCTGTTCGGTTTCACGCTCGCGCTTACGGGGCTCGTCGGTCTCGTCGGGATGCATGTCGGCACCCCGGGGGAGGGCGCGGCGCGGGCGGGCGTGCTCGTGGGGATCTTCGCGTACGGCATGTGGGCGGTGCTGGTCGCGTTCATGGTAGGGGCGGGGGGGACGCTCGCGCTGAGCTATGTCGCAGCCGAGCCCGGCCTCGCTGCGACGCACGCGGTGTTCCTGTACGACATGCTGCACCCCTTCGCGCTCGCGGCCCAGCGGACAGCGGCGTTCGCGCTCGGCATCTCGAGCTATCTGTTCGGCTGGGCGCTGATCAACGGGAAGGTGTTGCCGCGTCGGCTCGGAGCCGGGGGCGTGGCGAGCGGCCTCGTCGCGATCGGGTTGGCGCTCGCGTTCCCGGAACGCGCCAAGGCCGACGAGGCGGCCTTCGTGCTGCCCGTGCTGTGGCAAGTGGTGACGGGTGCGGTACTGCTGCGAGGCCGGCCGTCTGCGTCGCACGTGTAGCGACGACGCAACAGCGGCATCGCAGTCGCGCCTTGCCGTGGCAGCGTCGCACGCCGCGTTGCCATTGCGCCGACTGACGTCGGCCGGCAGCTTCAGTGCAGCGACCCGCTCGCTGGAGCAGGTGTGATGAAGCAGACGAAGGAAAGGTGTTGCTTCGCCACGGTGGCCGTGGGATTCGCCGCATTCTTGGCCCTCCAGCAGCACGGTCAAGCGGTTCGCATCGACGCCGACGACATCGGGGGCGTGGTCACCGGTCCGAATGGGCCGGAAGCGGGCGTCTGGGTAATCGCCGAGACCACTGACCTGCCCACGAAGTTCGTGAGAATCGTCGTCACCGACGAACAGGGGCGCTATGTCATCCCCGACCTCCCCAAGACGACCTATCGCGTGTGGACGCGCGGCTACGGACTGGTGGATTCCCCGCAAGCTCAAGCTGCCCCCGGAGCGATGCTCAACCTCACCGCCGTGGTGGCGCCCAATCCGCGGGCGGCGGCGGAGTACTACCCGGCCGGCTACTGGTTTTCCCTGATGCGCGTGCCGGCGAAGAGTGAGTTCGGATCGACCGGGGCCGACGGGAACGGCATGGCGCCCAACGTGAAGAGCCAGGCCGAGTGGATCAGGATTCTCAAGTCGGGCGGCTGTTGGGCGTGTCATCAGCTGGGCAGCAAGGGGACGCGGGAAATACCCCAGGCCCTGGGCACGTTCGAGTCGTCGACGGCAGCGTGGCTGCGGCGGCTGCAATCGGGACAGGCAGGGAGCCAGATGATCGGCACCTTGAGCCAGCTCGGGGCCAAGCGCGCGCTGGCGATGTTCGCGGACTGGACCGATCGCATTGCCGCCGGTGCCGTGCCGCCGACACCTCCCCGGCCGCAGGGCGTCGAGCGCAACGTGGTCATCACCGAGTGGGACTGGGCCGACCCGAAGGCATATCTTCACGACGAAGTCTCGACCGACCGGCGGAATCCCAAGATCAATGCGAACGGCTCGATCTACGGGTCGCTCGAGTTGAGCGCCGATTACCTGCCGGTCCTGGATCCGGTGCGTAACACCACGAGCCGGGTTCCGCTTACGGTGCGCGATCCCAACACCCAGCCGGCCGCGGGAGCGCCGACGCAGCCGTCACCCTATTGGGGCAGTGAGGTCCTCTGGACCAGTAAGAACAACGTGCACAATCCCATGTTCGACGAGCGGGGCCGGGTCTGGCTCACTTCCGCGGTGCGCCCGCCCGACAACCCCGACTTCTGCAAAGCAGGGTCGAGTCATCCGTCGGCGCAGTTGTTCCCGCTCGCCAGGGCCGGCCGCCACCTCGCGGTGTACGACCCCCAGACCCGGAAGCTCACGCACATCAGCACCTGCTTCAGCACACACCACTTGATGTTCGCCGACGACGCCAACCGCACGCTCTGGACCTCGGGGGGCGGCCCGGTCGTGGGCTGGTTGAACACGAGGATGTTCGATGCGACCGGCGATGAGGAGCAATCGCAGGGCTGGACCGCGCTCATTCTCGACACGAACGGCAACGGGAAGCGGGATGCGTACGTGGAGCCCCACCAGCCGGTCGATCCAACCAAGGACAAGCGGATCGGTGCCGGTTTCTACGCCGTGGCGCCGGCCCCGGACGGCTCGGTGTGGGGAACGGCGCTGGGCTTCCCGGGCGCGGTCGTGCGACTGAATCCGGGATCCAACCCGCCGGCAACGGCGCTCGCGGAATTGTACGAGCTGCCGCTGGACCGGTCGGGAGCGCCGGTCGCCGGGTTCTCGCCGCGCGGCGGAGACGTGGACCGGAACGGCGTCTACTGGACGGCGCTCGCGAGCGGACACCTCGCGAGCTTCGACCGGCGTAAATGCCGGGGACCGCTGAACGGACCCAGCGCGACGGGGCAGCACTGTCCTGAGGGGTGGACGTTTTATCCGGAGCCGTTACCGCAGCTCTCCGGGGTGACGGACCCAGGCAGCGCCGAAGCCAGCTACTACACCTGGGTCGATCAATTCGGCGTGCTCGGCTTGGACAACAACGTGCCGATCAACACCGGTAACGGGTCTGAAGGGCTGCTGGTCTTCAAGGACGGGAAGTGGGTCGTGCTCCGGGTCCCCTATCCGCTGGGGTTCTACACCAAGTGGCTGGACGGCCGGATCGACGATCCGAACGCGGGTTGGAAGGGAAAGGGTCTGTGGGCCACCGTGAGCACGCGGGCGCCCTTTCACATGGAAGGCGGCAAGGGCACGACGAGCAAGGTGCTCAAGTTCCAGCTCCGTCCCGACCCGCTCGCTAAGTAAGACTGGAATCGACTTCGCAACGGGACAAGCGATCCGCTAGGATTCGGTGAGTGTAGGGGCGCAGCATGCTGCGCCCCTACACCGTGCACCTGCTTAGCGCGCCCGCAGCCGCACGATGCGGCTGCTCCAGCCGTTGGACGACGGGTCGCCCGTGCGCGACATCACCTGCAGCGTGACGATATCGCCGGACTTCACTTTCCGGAGCGCTTCGCGCAACGCGGCCCGCGTCCGCGTCGGGGTGCCGTTCACAGACACGATGATGTCCGGCCCGCCATCGTCCGCACTGAACAGCCGCCCGTACGCCGGTCCATCGGGCGCTGCCGCGGTGACCACCAGCCCGCCGCCCGCTTGCGCGAATACCGCGCTGAGCCGGGTATCCTGGCGATCGTCCTGTGAGAGCGGCTCCACCGAGATGCCCAGCGTCTCCTCTTTCGCGGAGGCGTCGCCCTTCGGCCGCCCACCGTTCGTCGAGGCGACCTCGGTGTCCGAGTCGCTCGGGGCGCGCGCCAGGCGCACCGCGAACGTCTTCTTCTCGCCGCCCTGCCGCAGCACCGTCACGTCGACGGACTCCCCGGGCTTCTTGAAGCCCACCTTCTGCTGCAACTGGGGCGTGTTGTCGATCGGCTGCCCGTCGAGCGCCACGATCACGTCGCCCGGCTGCAGGCCCGCGTCTTTCGCGGGCGACGGCCCGGGGCTGAAGCTCTCCACCAGCACGCCACGGATCTGCTTCAGGCCGACGGCCTC
>DASPXE010000097.1:0-1885 GCA_035637455.1 Gemmatimonadales bacterium | reverse complement strand
GCGATCACGCTGCCCGAGTCGAGGTAGTTGGGTCCGCCCGAGTCGCCGAAGCAGGTCCCGCCCGTCGAGGCGTTGTTCGACAACATGAGCGAGAAATCCCCCGTGAAGCCTGTGTTGATCTGGATCAGGTGCGGCTCGGCGAACATGCGGATCCTATTGGCCTCGACAAAGGCGGGGTTGATCCGCTGCACCCCGTAGCCCACGGCGGTGAACAGGGTCGAGCTGCTCGGCTTCAGCGCGTCGAGCTGGTCCCGCGTGGGAAGCCTGCCGTACTGGCCGGCGGCGAGCTTCACAGCCTTGGAGAGCAGGACGACACCCACGTCGTGCAGGAAGAACGCGCTCTCGGTGAAGAGCGGGTGTGCGTGCCACTCGGTCGCCTCGACGCTGTTGGGGCCGCCTGCGAACGGATACGTGTTGTTGCCGTCCTGGACGTCGGACTCGGTGAAGATGCGGACGCCCGAGAACTCGCCCGGCTCCCCGGCGCAGTGTCCGGCCGTGAGCACGACTTTCGGGGCGATGAGGGTGCCGGAACAGCGGAACGCCGGCTGCCCGGCGACATCCATCACGATCAGGACCACGGCGGGATGATCGTTGCCGTCGAGCGCGCCGTTCGTGATGAAGGAGGGGCGATACGGGCGGGGATCGGTGGCGACTCGGTCGCAGCCGAGCAGGCTGACGCAAGCTGCGGCAAGGGCCGGAATGACGAGACGCGCCTTCATGGTTCCTCCTTGCGTGTGAATGCGCCGCTTAAGCTGCGGGCGACCCGCGGGGGGGCGCAAGGGTGTTGGACATGGATTACCTTCGACGCCTTGTTACACGGCGGCCCGCTCCTGGCCACGAACTTGGAGCGACTGGAATAGCACCCGACCTGCCGCGGCCACCTCGCGCACGGCCGTGTCGAACGCGGCCCGATTGGCCTGCGACGGCGCGTGGAAGCCGCTGATCTTGCGAACGAACTGGAGAGCGGCGTCGTGGAGCTCGGCATCGGTCGGAGCGTGATCGGGGTGCCGCAGCCGTTTGATGTTCCGACACATGTCAAAATCTCACCTTTCAGTAGTGACGTCCCCGCAGTGATGTCCCCGCTGCTGTCTAACGGACCGCGCCGTCATGCGAGGTACTCATTGCAGTTCGTCGCTAATCGCACCTTAAGCTGCGGGCGTAATGGCCGCGGGCGCAAGGAGATCCGCGCCCTGGCTAGACCAACTCCAGGAGGTCACGCACAGCCTCCCTCGTTACCTCGACGCTGGCTGGCCTCACTGTAAGGCCGTCTGTTGCATGGCCACCGCTTGCCAGCGGCCATCCCGTCGGACGAAGACGCGCGTGTACCGGATCTTGCCGCTGAACGGGATGCCGCGAAATGTGCCTGTGTTGTCGGCGATGCCTCTGAGAACCGCAACATCGCCGTAGATCCGTACCGTCAGGCTGTCGTATTTGACTGCTGTGAGTCTGAGCGCACCGCTCGCGATATCGCGGATGTTGTCCGCTTTGGTCCGGAGTTGGCCGAGTCGCGATATCTCGATGAATTCGTCGGCCACCATTCGCGCAAGCGCGGTCGTGTCTGCTTGCAGCAGGGCCCGGGCACGAGTCGACTCGACCGCGCGGACGGAGTCCTCGGGAATGGAGCCGCTCGCCCGGTCCTGTGCGGCTAGGTCAGGGCCCTGGACGGGGAAGAGCACCAGCGCCAGAGTGACGCCGGTGGGACCGAGGCAATGCCAAGCTGCGGTAGTTGGCAACATGACGCGCCTCCTGTAAAGTGCCGCTGCGACCTGCTGCGACCTAAGGAATTTGCACTGCCGAACTGAGCGTCGAAACACCGTTTTCGTCGAAGCTCTCGATCGCCACCCAGTACGCTTGCCCCACCGTGAGCGCGCGGAGCTCGAGCATC
>DASPXE010000096.1:0-2475 GCA_035637455.1 Gemmatimonadales bacterium | reverse complement strand
CCTCTACGTCGATCTTGACGTCCTCGAGCGCAACATCGCTCGGATGCAGGAGCAATGTCGCGCGTGGGGTGTCGCGCTCCGGCCGCACGTGAAGACGCACAAGATCCCCGAGATTGCTCAGCTGCAGCTCGATGCCGGCGCCATCGGGATCACGGTCGCCAAAGTGGGCGAGGCGGAGGTGTTGCCCGGCGACGATGTGCTTGTCGCTTACCCCCTTTTGAAGCCGAAGCTGCCGCGTTTGCGAGAGCTGGCGAAGACTCGGACGCTGAAGGTTGCGGTCGATTCGGTGGACGTCGCTCGTGATCTCCAGGGGATCGAAACGCTGGTGGAGATCGATGTGGGCGTGGGCCGCTGTGGCGCGCAGTCACCCGAACAAGCGGTCGAGATCGCGCAGGCGTGCTCGGATTTCCGGGGGATCTTCTACTGGCCGTCGTGGCTCGACGAGGCCGGCTTCCGGGCGGCGTGCGTGAAAATCGACGCCGTCCTCGCTGCGCTCGCCGCGGCGGGCTTCGAGGCGAAGATTGTCTCCGGAGGTTCCACGCCAGGTGCCGCGAAAACGCCGCTGATTCCGCGGACAACCGAGATCCGACCTGGTACCTACGTCTTCTATGACGCGAGCAGCCTCGAGGCGAAGTGCTGCGCCCTAGCGGACTGCGCGCTCCGAGTGCTCACCACAGTCGTCAGCACCGCGGTGCCGGGCCAGTGCGTGATCGACGCGGGGTCAAAAACGCTCTCCAGCGATCAGACGGTCGCTGTCGGAACGTTCGGCCACTTCGTCGGGCGCAAATGGACCATGCGCAAATTGAATGAGGAGCACGGCTACGTGGAGCCTCACCCCCTGACCCCCTCTCCCTTCGGGAGAGGGGGAACTAACGGTGAGTCCCGCGATGGAGTTGCGCCACCGCGCGTTGGAGAGAAAGTCTGGGTGGTGCCGAGCCATGTGTGCGCGACGGTCAATCTGCACGACGAAATCTGGTACGGCCGCCGCGGCCGGGTGGAAGGGAGCTGGAAGGTCGCTGCCCGTGGGAGAGTACGCTAGAACGACTTCAGCGCGTAACGGAGATGATGACCCGCTGATAACGGGTCAGCGGCGGTGTTCCATTGTCGGTCGCCTCGAGGATCAGGTGGATCGTCTGCCCTGCGCTCGCGTCAGACGGCACCCGTATACTCGTGGCAAGGGCGCTGGGGTTCGTGAGCGTGACCCGTCCTGGATAGGTGCCCACATCCGTCCACTGCCACCACCGCACCGTCACTGCGTTCTCGTCGGGATCTGACACTACCCCCTGCAGGCGAATCGTCTCGCCCGCACGAGCGGAGATCCGGGAGTCGCCGCGAATCGTCACCCCGGGTTCATGATTGGCGCCGGCGTACGTCGGAGTCACCGACCACCGCAGGCGTGCGGTGAAGTCGTGCTGCGCGGCAGGAGTGAAGTTCGGGTCCGGCAACGGTGGCCGCCCCGCGGCCGCGGCTCGCTCCTGGAGTTTGAGCAAGTCGTCGTAGGAATTGATCGCTCCGAATTGGCCCGCGCCTTGAAATGTCGAGCTGTTCAGGCCACGTCCCGCCCAGCCGCCGGAACTTTCCTCCTCGTATCCGAGCAGCCCATTGTCGAGCAGGTTCAGGAATGTGAACGTGTCGCCTTCCCCGAGGAATTCGCCCTTGGGACGGGGCGGCGTCCACACGATGTAGCCCTTCGCCTTGAGTTGGTCAGCGGTGTATCCTGACAAACCGAAGTAGTCGAAGATGTCCCCCTGCACCATCTGCTTCCCGTCGCCCCAGACGCGGTAGAGCGCGCCGAGCGGGCCCAGGCTCGAGATGTTCTCCCTCGTCCAGTCGACGCTGTAGTACACCGCATTCTCGGCGCTCGCGGTCCCCTGCGCCCCGTAGCCCAACGCGACGCCCCCCCCGCCCGCAGGGAGCGTTCGGATGTCGGGCCAGTAGGGCTTGATGTAGTTCGCGTACGTGTCGTCCTGATCCCCGGAGGGCGAGAGGATCGCCTTGCGCGAGACTTTCTGATAGATGGCGGGCCACTCGGGCTTGGCCGAGTACTGCTCCTGGATCGACTTCAGCGCCCGCGCGATGGTGCTTTGTCCCCCCCAGGCGAGGAGGTAGACCGGGCCCGGCTCATCATTGAGCAGCAACGCCTTGATCAGATCGGAGCCGGGCGTGTCCTGCGAGATGTCGCCGTCGAACTCCGCGTTCCCCCACCGGATCTTCGACTTCAGCTCGGCGGGAGTGGGGTAGTTCCGATCGTGCACCCGGAGGTTCGGGTACACCTGCTCGTAGTTCGCTACGGCGAGGTCGATGAAGTGCTCGTCCGCAGCCCAGCGCCAGGATTCACACGGACACAGGTTGAGCCCGAACCGCGAGTACTCCCGGTTCGGGACCGACACCTTCTTCCCTGAGCCATCGCCCTTCCAGTGAAAGCCGCTGCTGGCGTAGATGAGCCCTTCGGTCCGAAAATCGGTGCTGTAGAGC
>DASPXE010000095.1:0-4834 GCA_035637455.1 Gemmatimonadales bacterium | reverse complement strand
CTCGGTCAGCTCACCGACCATCGAGTGCTGCACCTCCCGCTCGGTCACCGCGGCGCGGTAGTGGTACTGGCGGGCCTGGGGGGGGGCCCGCCGGGTGACGACACCGCGGCGCTCGAGACGCGACAGCATGGTGGCGACGGTGGTTTGGGCGAGCCCTCGCTCGGCGTGCAGGGCTTCCCAGATGTCCTGGACCGTTGCTTCGCTCCGGTCCCAGACGACCCGCATGATGGCGAGTTGCAGCTCAGTGAGTTGATGGCGACCTGGCATGCTCGGCCTCGCGGTTGATCTACAGGCGTAGATTTACAACTGTAGTTTTAGGTTGTCAAGCGGGGGGGATCCTCCGCTCGCGCACATTTTGCGCGCTCGCTCAGGATGACACCGCCGTCCGGCTCCGGGAATTGAAAAGGGAAGAGCAAACGAGCCTGTCATCCTGAGCGCCGCAGGCGCGAAGGATCTGCTTCTTGGCAGGGGGTGAGGACTACGCCACCCTCCCGATCGGTAACCGCCGAATTCGTTTCCCTGTGCCGGCGAAGATGGCATTGCATACCGCCGGCGCGATCGGCGGCAGCCCCGCCTCGCCCACTCCACCCGGCGCCGCCTCGCTTTGCACCAGCTGCACCTCGATCTCCGGCATCTCCGCGAGCTTGAGCATCCGATAGTCGCTGAAGTTGCTCTGCGCCACCCGCCCGCGCTCGATGGTGATCTCCCCGTACAGCGCCGCGGTCAGACCGTACACGATCGCGCCTTGCAGCTGGGCCTCGACCGTGTCGGGGTTGACGAGGATCCCGCAGTCGGCCGCGCACACCACGCGGTGCACCCGGACCCCCCCGTCGGACCCTACCGACACCTCGGCCACCTGGGCCAGGTACGTCTCGCCGAACTGCCACAGCGCGATCCCCCGTGACCGACCGGCGGGCGGCGCCGATCCCCAGCCCGCGCGCTGCGCCGCCAGGTCGAGCACGCCGACGAGGCGCGGCTGGCCCGCGACCAGCTCGCGGCGGTACGCGTACGGATCCTTCCCCGCCGCGTGCGCCAGCTCGTCCACGAAACTCTCCACCACCCAGCCGTTCTGCGACGGGCCCACGCCGCGCCACGGTGCCACGGGAATGCCGGCGTCCTCGATCACCCGCTCTAGACGGAAATGCGGTACGGTATAGATCAGCTCGTCCGCGCCCCGGGTGATCAGGAACGGCCCGCCTTCGGGCCCCACCAGGCGGTGGCTCCACGCCAGCGGCGCGCCGCGCGCGTCGAGCCCGCCGCGCAGCACGTTGTAGGTGGCGGGACGATACAGGGCGTTTTGAATGTCGTCCTCCCGCGTCCACACGACCTGGACAGGCCCGGTAACCTTCTGCGCCAGCTCCACCGCCTCGGTCGCGTAGTCCACGGGTCCGCCGCGCCGCCCGAAGCCGCCGCCCAGGTAGGTCACGTGCACCGTTATCGCCTCGAGCGGGAGGCCCGTCACCCGCGCCGCCGCGCGCTGAATCCCCTGCGGATTCTGCGTGGGCACCCAGATCTCGCAGCGGCCGTCGCGCACCTGAGCGGTGCAGTTCATCGGCTCCATGCAGGCGTGGGCGAGATAGGGCGCCTGATACACGGCTTCGACCGTGCGCGCGGCGGCCTTGAGATTCGCGTCCACGTCGCCCACGGTGCGCACCACTTGTCCTTCTCCTTGGGGGCGCGCCGCCGCCGCGGCGAACGCGCTCCAGATCCCATCGCTGCTCCAGCGCGCCGTCGGCCCCTCGTCCCATTCGATCTTGAGGGCCTTCTTCCCTTGAAATGCGGCCCACGTGCGCTCGGCCACCACCGCCACGCCGCTCGAGATCTGGACCACGCGTTGCACTCCGGGCACGGCCAGGGCCGGGGTGGGGTCGAACGTCTTCACGCGCCCGCCGAACACGGGGCAGCGCGCCACGGCGGCGTACACCATGCCCGGGACCCGCACGTCGAGGCCGAAAATCGCTGCGCCGCTGACCTTGTCCGGCGTGTCTACCCGCAGCACGCGCTGCCCGAGGATGCGGAACTCGGACGGTCGCTTGAGCGGCGGGTCCGCCGGCACAGGAAGGGTGGCGGCGCGGGCCGCCAAGTCGCCGTAGCCGAGCCGGCGGCCGGTCGGCACGTGCTCGACCATACCGTTCCGGGCCCGACACGCCTCGCGCGGCACGTTCCAGGTGACTGCCGCCGCGCCGATCAGCAGCTCGCGGGCCGCGGCGCCGGCCTTCCGTAGCGGCTCGAAGCCGGAGCGGACGCTGCGGCTGCCGACGGTGAACTGGTCGCCGTACGCCGGGTCGGCGTCCGCCTGCGCCACGCGCACGCGCGTCCAATCGGCCTCGAGCTCCTCGGCCACGATCATGGGCATCGCGGTCCGCACCCCCTGACCCATCTCAGAGCGCCCGGTCCAGATGGTGACCGCGCCGTCGGGTCGGATCTCGATCCAGGCGTTGGGCTTGAATGGCTCGCGCGCCGCCGGCGCGTGCGAGGCGCTGGGATCCAACGTCGGCAGATACAGCCCGATCACGAGGCTGGCTCCGGCGGCGGCGCCGGTCTTGAGAAACTCTCGCCGGTTGACGGTCGCGTGGCTCATGTCACTTGACGGTGTGCGTGGCTCGAATGACGGCGAGGAGTTCTGGGGCATGGTGGACCTCCGACTCCGATCAACCTACGAGCGGTGTCACGACCACGTCAATCTGCTAGCGGCGGCCCGGGATCGGCAGGTCGTGCGGGTCGATCCGGATCACTACATAAGTCGCCGAGTCAGGACCAGGGTTGCGCAACCCGTGCAGCTCATTCGACGCCTCGAAGATCACCGCGCCCGGACCGGCGTGCCGGGTGACCTCGTTCTGCAAGACCTCGAGCGTACCGCTGCGGACGATCATCAGCTCCTCGTGCGCGTGGCGGTGCGGTGGGTGCGGCGACCGTCCCGGCCCGAGCGTCGTCACGTGGATCTCGAGCCGACTCAGATTCGACGTCACTGTGTCAACGAGCGCACGAAACACACCGGCGTCGGTCGCCCGTACGCGCCCCGTGTCGGCGGGGAAGACCGCCGATCGGAGCGGCGGGCCCGACGGCGCACGCTCGCCTACAGCTCGTGCTGGTGGCGATTGCGCGGTCGCGCCACGCGGCGTGGCGAGCCCGGGCAGGATCAGCACCGCCGCGACGCAGGAGACGAGCGGGCAGAGCGAGGTCGGGATGGAGAGCATGGTTCGCCCCAGTCAGAGGTGGCGCCGGTTTTCTGATCAAGCCACGCAGGCGCGACACAGGTCCTAACGTCCTGACGAACCTACCCGTATCATTATCGGCCGCCACTCCCACACCTCGCGAGCTCGTCCGACATGATCGCACGCACCACCGTCCCGCTCCGGTTCTCCGGCTTCGCGCTCCTGCTCGTCACGTTTGGTACCTTCGCCGCCCACGCTCCCCCCGCCCGCCCGCCGGTCGCTCCCGGCCTCCTCTCCGGGCTCGTCTGGCGTAACCTGGGACCATTCCGCGGCGGGCGCATCGCCGCTGTCTCAGGCGCCATCGGCCAGCCCGGCGTCTTCTATGTGGGGCTCCCTGCGGGCGGCGTCTGGAAGACCACCAGCGCCGGCGAAACCTGGACTCCGATCTTCGACGGCATCACCGCAGCGTCCTCGGTCGGCGCCGTCGAAGTCGCCCCGTCCGACCCCAACGTGATCTACGTCGGCATGGGCGACCTGATCTCGGGCGGCGGCATTAACGAAGGCAACGGCGTCTACAAGTCGGTCGATGCCGGCAAGACGTGGCAGCATCTCGGCCTCGACTCCACCAGGCAGATCCCGTCGATCCTGGTCGATTCGCACGATCCCAACCTTGTGATGATCGCGGCCCAGGGAGACGTCCATAACAAGAGCGAGAGCCGCGGCGTGTTCCGCTCGACCGACGGCGGTAAGACGTGGACCAAGGCCCTGTACGTGGACGACTCGACCGGCCTGCAGAAGCTCGCCTGGGCCGCCGACCACCCCGAGATCGTGCTCGCGACCAGCGTGCGGCACTACGTCGTGCCTATCACGGGCCCTACCCGCGTACCGCCCGCCGGGGGAGGTGGTGGAGCAGGTGGAGGTGGGGGAGGCGCGACGGGCCCCACACAGACGAAGCTCTTCAAGTCTACAGACAAGGGTCTCACGTGGCACGAAATCACCAGAGGGGGCCTGCCGCGTCTCAGCGGCCGGACCGCGGTGGCTGTGGCGATGAATACCAACGCACAGCGGATGTTCCTGATCGGCAACTTCGGCCTGTACCGCTCCGACGACGGCGGCACCACCTGGCGCCAGATGGACGCCGCCGACCGGCGCATCGCCAACGGGCAGGGCGGCTACAACTGCGGTGTCTACGTCGACCCCAAGAACCCCGATGTCGTCTACACCATCAACACCTCCAGCTACCGGTCCACCGACGGCGGCAACACGTTCACCGGTTTCAAGGGAGCCCCCGGGGGTGACGATCCGCAACAGATGTGGGCCGACCCCACCAACGGCCAGCGCATCCTCCTCGGGCTCGATCAGGGCGCCGTCGTTACGCTCGACGGCGGTATGACCTGGAGCTCCTGGTACAATCAGTCGACGGACCAGGTCTATCACATCGCGGTGGACAACTCGTATCCCTACTGGGTGTACGGGTCGCAGCAGGACGCGGGCGCCATCCGCACCCGCAGCCGCGGCAACTTGGGCGCCGTCACGCCGCTCGATTGGAATCCGGTGTCCGGGTGGGAGTGGGGCACGACGATTCCCGATCCGTTGAACCCCGACGTCGTCTACGCGAGCGGCGTGGGGATCCTGAAGATCACCTACCCGAGCGAGCAGTGGATCAACGTGAGTCCCAA
>DASPXE010000094.1:0-6798 GCA_035637455.1 Gemmatimonadales bacterium | reverse complement strand
GGGTTCGAAGTCAACGACTTCGGCTTCCAAGAGCGGGTGGACCGGATCTCCGCGGCAGCCTCGGTGGGCCGGCGCTGGACGCGACCGGGGAAGCGGTTTCGGCAGGGGTACGCCTATCTCACCGTCGGCCCGAGCTGGAATTATGATGGTGACGCCATCCAACGGGCCGTCAGCACGTTCGGCCACGCCCAGCTCCGCAACTTCTGGTCGCTCGATTGGAGCGCGACGTACTCGGCGGCCGTCACCGACGACCGCCTCACGCGCGGCGGACCGCTCGCGGCGAAGCCCGCCGGCTGGCAGGCCTCTGGCGACGTCTACACCGACGACCGCAAGCGCGTGAGCGAGTATGCGTTCGCGTCGTATGCCGCTGATGCAGCAGGCGGCTGGTCGCTCAACCTCACCCCGCAGCTCACCATTCGGCCGACTCAAGCGGTGTCGCTCAGCCTCACTCCCGGGTACTTCACCGGCCGCGCTGCGGCTCAATATGTGCGCCGGGTCACCGATGCCACCGCCGCCGCGACGCTCGGCGTCCGCTATGTGTTCGCCGAGCTGCGCCAGCAGAGCTTCTATGTGACCTGGCGCCTCAACGCCACCTTCTCGCCGGTCCTGAGCTTTCAGCTGTACGCCCAGCCGTTCACGTTCACCGGCCACTACACGGGCTTCAAAGAGCTGCGAGCGCCCCGTACGTTCAGCTTCAATCAATACGGCCAGGACAACGGCTCGAGCCTCACTCCGGACGACCCCACGGTGTGCGGCGGCGCAGCGCCCGGCACGTGCTCGGGCATCGACCCCGACGGCGGCGCCGGACCGGCCGCGAAGTTCGCGCTCTACAACCCCGATTTCCGGACCCGCTCCTTCCGCACCAACGCCGTGCTGCGCTGGGAGTATCGCCCGGGCTCCACGCTGTTCCTCGTCTGGACACACAGCCGCTCGGGCTACTTCCCTTACGACGCCAGCTTCGACGTGGGTCGCGATCTCGGCCCGGAGCTGTTCCGCGACCGACCGACCAACGTGCTGCTGGTGAAGGTCAACTACTGGCTGAGCCTATAGGGTCGCGAGCGCGCTGACATCCTCCGGGCGTGGTCGGTCGGGGCTTCCCGCCAGCTCGGCGCGCCAGCGCCTTCGCCTCCTCCACGTCGAGTTGATCGAAAGCGTTGCCGCGCGCGGGCGACGAAGTAGTGGTAGAACGCGAGCGTCTCGACCGTCGTCCCGGACTTGCTGCTGATGACGAACAGTGTGTTTCCGATGCCGGCCCGCTCGATGGCGAGCACGGCCGCCGGATCGGTGCTGTCGAGGACGACGAGGGCGTCGGCGAAGCGGGTGAGGTCGTCCCATTGCGTCAACGACGCGCGCGGCGCGTCGATCCAGCCCAGGCGGCTCATCTGGAGGGAAAAACATAACCAACCCTCGCCACCCGTCCCGCGGGCATTTAGGTTAGCCCATGAGGCTTCTAGTGGCTCTTCCAGCCGGAACAGTCCGCTTCTGGGTCGCTGCCGCCGCTCCGGCTCTGGCGGTGATCGTCGGCGCGTATCTCCTCGAGACCCACGGCCGCACCAGCGCGGCGGCCGCCCTGGTCGCGGGCGGCGTGGCGATCGCCGCGGGCCGCTTTCTCGCCTCGCGCCGCGCCGATCGGCGCTACGCCAAGGTGCTCGAGAGCGAAGTCGCGACGCAGACCCGCTCGCTGATGGATTCGCTCGCCGCCACCGCCGGAGCCGAGCGCAACCTGCGCCTCGTGATGGACGCCGTGCCGGATGCGATCGCGGTGCTGGACCGCGACGGCCGCATCATGGATCTGAACGAGGCGGCGAAGCGCATGGTGGCCGCGCCCCCGGGGGAGGGGGCAGGCCGCAGCGTCTTCGAGTTTCTCGATGCCGACGCCGCGACGACGGTCCGGGGGCGGCTCGCGGCCGCGTTCGCGGGCGACGTGCAGCGGTTCGAGGTGGCGTTCCGGCGGGACGACGGCTCCAAGGGCATCGGCGCCCTGCTGTACGCACCAGTGCGCGAGCGCGGGGAGGTCACGCGCGTCCTCGCCCTCGCCCGGGATATCACCGATCAGAAACACACGGAGCAGCAGCTGCAGCAGGCGGAGAAGCTCACCGCCATGGGACAGCTCGTCAGCGGCGTGGCGCACGAGATCAACAACCCGGCGGCGATCATTTCCGGATTCGCGCAGACCCTGCTGCTCGACGAGATGAAGCCCGAGCAGCGCGAGATGCTCCAGATGATCTACGACGAGGCCACCCGCATCGGTCGCATCACCTCGAACCTGCTGGCGTTCGCGCGGGCGGGAGGCTCCCCCCGAACACTGGTGGACCTGAACGACATCGTGCGCCGCACCTTCGCCCTCCGGTCCTACCATCTCTCGACCCTCAACATCGCTGTGACGCTCGATCTCGCACCCGAGGAGCCCAAGTTCTGGGCCGACCCGTCGGAGCTGCAGCAGATGCTCCTCAACCTGCTCATCAACGCGGAGCAAGCGCTCGTGGCCGTGGAGACGCCCCGGGCCGTCGTAGTGCGGACGACGGCGACCGAGGAGGAGGTGAGGCTGGTGGTCGCCGACTCGGGACCGGGCATCGCGCCCGAGATCCGGGCCAAGATCTTCGATCCGTTCTTCACGACCAAGCCGGAGGGCGTCGGCACAGGGCTCGGCCTGTCGATCTGCTACGGCATCGCGCGCGAGCACGGCGGCCGCATCTGGGCGGAGTCGCAGCCGGGCCAGGGCGCAACCTTCTACGTGGCGCTGCCGCGCGATCCACGCCGGGAGGGGCGTCCCGACCCCGAATCGCCCGCCCCGCCGCCGCCGCTGGCAGGCACCATCACGGTGCTCATCGTCGACGACGAGACCGCCCTACGCAACGCGCTGCTCCGCTTCCTCGGCCGGCGCGGGATCGAGGGCCACGGGGTGGGCGACGGCGTCGACGCGCTGCGGGCGCTGCGGGAGCGGGAGTTCCACGTGATCATCTCGGACGTCCGGATGCCGGGAATGAGCGGTCGCGAATTCATGGAGCGGCTGCGGCGCGACCGTCCCGACCTCTTGGCTCGGCTGATCTTCAGCACAGGCGACACGTTTGCGCCGGATACGGCGGCGCTGATCAAGGAAGCTGGCCTGCCCACCGTGACCAAGCCGTTCGACCTCGGGGAGCTCGAGCGGGTCATCCGCCGGGTCGCGGCCGAGGCGGATCGACGGCGCCCTATGGCTTCGGCGTGAGCAGTATCTCGAGTCCCGACACACCGGCGCCGCTGGTGGTGGGGGTCACGGTCAGGCGCAGCGGCTGGGCCGAGGAGCCGAGCACCTCGAGCGCGCGCGGGTCCACCGTCAGATCGTAGACGCCCGGTTTCACGCCCAGCGTGTAGAAGTCCCCGTCGGAAAAGGTGGTCAGACTGCGGCGCTCGCCCGTGCGGCGATCAGTCAAGATGAGTGTGACGCCCGCGAGCCCTTGCGGGCCTTGCGGGGTCGCGCGGCGCACGCGCCCCTCCACCACGCCGGCGCGGACCAGCGGGATGTCCAGGGTGCGGAAGCGATTGGGCCCCGGCTCGATGCTCACCGAGCCGAACGCCGGCACCAGCAGCGGCGAGTCGATCGAAAGCGAGTCGACCGTCACGAGGACCGGCTCGAAGGGCACGAGGTCCCAGACCCCGAACCAGCCGCTCGAGTCCGAGCGCGCGCTGTTGCTGCCCACGAGCACCCGTACACCCGGTACGGCTGGCTCGCCCGGATCCCGACGCCCGTTGGCGTTCTCATCCAGGAACACGCGGCCGGTGAGCCCCGCGCGCTCGAGCGAAGGGCCGGGCGCGTAGGTCAACCGCCCGTTCGAGCGGTTCCACAGGACCGACCCCTGCACAAGCTGCGAGGCCGTGGTCCCGCCAGCCGTCGGCGCGCTGACCAGTGTCAGCGTCCGCACCGCAGGGAGGTAACTCGACAGCGTGAACGTGAAAGTCGCGCCGGGCGTGCCCTGCAGCTTGCCCACACCGACTTCGAGCCGCACGCCGGACCACAGCGGCCGCGCGGCGAACAGCTGGACGGCCTGCAACCCGCCGTCGAGCTGCTGCTCC
Organism: Gemmatimonadales bacterium; assembly: GCA_035637455.1. Lineage (GTDB taxonomy): Bacteria > Gemmatimonadota > Gemmatimonadetes > Gemmatimonadales > GWC2-71-9 > 20CM-4-69-16. The sequence continues at coordinate 2,745 of DASPXE010000094.1, read as the reverse complement.
ACGTGCCCGCGCATCCAGACCGACCCGAGCACGGGCCCCAGAGCCGGGCGCGGGAGGGCGAACACATCGAGCCCGGTGAAGGGACGCGTCGTGGCGACGCCGCCGGCGGGGGCGTCGCGCAGCAGGCGCACGAACGGCACCAAGCGCACGTCGTGGGCCTGGACCGAGGCGCCGAGCCGAGCCGTCGTCGTCCCGCCCGCCGCGGTGTGCGTGCCGCCGACCTGCCCATCCAAGAAGAAGAAGCCGGATGCGGGGATTGGTCGGAAGAAGCCGGTGACCCCCCAGGCCGAGCGAAGGGCGGGCGCTTGGAGGGCGGGGGCCGTATCGTGCGCGTAGGCCGTGTAGCCGGCGGCCAGTTCCAGGTTGAGCGAGGGCTCGAATTGCACGCCCGCCGTGGCCGAGGCGCCGCCCACGCCTTCGACGCTCACCGCCCAGGCGTTGGTCGGGTTCAGCACCATCGCTACATAGGGATGGGTGCGGTTCGCGAGGCTGTCGCGCCAGAACTGCTCCACGCCGGCCCGCACCGTCCAGCGCTCGGTGATCCCGTAGCGAAGGTCGAGGTTGCCGGTGGCGCGACAAGTCGGCGCCGTGCACCACCCCGCCGAGAACCCGTACTCGAACTGGCGGGCGGGCAGCAGCTCGGTCAGCACGCGGAAGGTGCGGTTGAACTGGCGCACTTCGCCCAACGGCCCGTACGCCACGAAGTCCACCGGGTTCTCACCGTAGCGCACCGGGAGATCGACCGCGAACCGCCCCCGGCCGTCGGTCGAATCCAACCCGACCAGGTCGCCGCCGCGGTACGCCTCCACCGACCACCCGGGATCGAGCTGACCGTCGTAGCGCGTCGCCCCGAGCAGCGAGGACCGGACGTAGGGCGCGTTGGTGACGAACAGGCCGCGCTGGGACCGCATGCGCGGACCGGTAGTGAACCCGTCACCGAGCCGCACCTGCTTCAGCCACTGGCGGTCGCGCCATACCCCAGTCCACGATCCCGAGCCCCGCGCGTGGGCGTCCCCCGTGGTCCCAACACTCTGCACGCCGAGCTCCAGCGAGCCGCCCAATGCGTCGGCGCCCAGCCCCACGGAGTAAGCGCCGCCACCTAGCGGCTGCTCGCCAGCCGCGAGGAACGAGTAGTCCACCACCAAGCCGTCCCAGCGCGGGCGCTCGAGGGCGAGCGCCCGCTGGGGCTGCACGCCACGCGTTCGCTCTAGAAAGGCCGCCCGCGCCGCCTCGCGCTGCAGCCGCCGGCCGATCGGCAGCTTGCCGTCATCCACCAGCGTGACGGACAGGTCCTCCCAATCCACCAGGATGCGCGACTCGAGCAGCTCGCCGAGCCGCCGGGCGCCGACGTACAGCTCGTTGTCATGGAAGAAGCGATAGGCAGCCTCGATCCCCACGCGTCGCGCCCCCAAGCTCATCGTGTCGCGGCGCGCGTCGATCAGCAAGCGACGGCCGCCCGGATTCACCGTCGCTTCGAGCCGGCCGTCGAGCGACAGCCGGTAACCGGCCTCGCCCAGCTGAAGCAACGCGGTCACGGGTAGGAGCGCTTCGGTACCGACGCGGTACGCGGACACGGTGCGACTCGCGGCCCTGCCGATCTGGAGCTCCACCAAGACCGGCTCCGGTTCGGAGTCGGGCGACTCATTCTGCGCCCGGAACAACTTGAGAGAATCGCGGGCGGTATCCGGCGCGACGCTGCCCGGCGGCACCGCTGCGGCGGCGGCCCGGCTTCCGGCGGCGACGCCGGCCAACGCGACGAGCCACGCGAGCGCCATGCCGACGAGACGCCTCATGGCAGGCGCACCTCCAGCGAGTCGCGCACCGCCGCCGCCTGAAGCACCACTGCTGGGTCGAGGTCCTCACGCTCGGTCACGAGCTCGTAGCGCAGCCGGTAGAGACCGCGCGCGAGTCCGCGCGCCGAGAGCGCGTAGCGTGGCTCCATCACGAAGTACACACCGATCGGTGCGCTCAGCCTGCTCCGCACCGTGCCCGTCGAATCCACCAGCGCCGCCCGGACCGTGCCGACGTAGGCCGCCGTGCCGCGGCGCTCCACACGGCTCCATACCTCGACCGAATCGCCGACGAGGCGCGCTCGCAGCTGCGAAAGCGCGACCCCGGTCGCCACGGGCCCCTTGCGGTACGCCAGGCCGATGTTGGTGTTCACGACCAGGTTGAGCTGCACGCGCACTGCCGCGGTGTCGCCTACGCCCGCGACCGGAAGCTTCCCGCCCCGCGCCGAGATGATCAGACGCGCCCAGTACTCGCCGTCCGGCAGTCCCGTCGGGGGAGTGGCGAGCAAACGCACGGTCTGCCGCTGGAGCGGCGCGATCGTGAGGCGGCGCGGGAAGGCCTGGACCCAGGCCGCGGCAGACGGTAATGTCGAGTCGGGCTGGTCCACCGTCCGCAGAGCGAAATGGCCCAGCGAATCGGTGACGGGATACCCGAACGCCGTCGAGATCGTAACCTCGGCCGGGTCCCGGTTGGGGTTGTACAGCGTCACCGTGCCGCTGCGGCGCGCGTGATCGATGTAGATCGCGTGGGGGGCGACGAGCACTCCCTGGGCGGCGAGCGGCGCGCTTGCGCCAAACGCGAGCATGAGAGGCAGCAGGAGCAGCCGGGGCATCAGAAGAACACCACCGTGAGGGTGACGGTCCCCGTGTAGCTGCCGGCGCGCTGGCCGGGGCTCGGGTTCGCCGTGCCGCCCAAGAAGACTGAGGCCCGGTTGCCCACGAAGGTCGCCAGATA